>DKNC01000062.1 GCA_002470135.1 Actinobacteria bacterium UBA7398
AAATTTGAAGTTTCTAACATCGTCGCCTCCAGTGACCATGTAGAAGTTGTGCTACTAGATTCGCAAGTGCAATTAGAGATTAATCTCCGTTTTAATTTAGATGAATATGGCGTACTCACTCAAGTAAATTCAGTAAAAAACATAGGTAGCGATTCATACACATTAAACAATTTTGCATATTGGTTACCGTTACCTGATCGCGCCTCTCAAACTCTAGATTTTGCGGGACGTTGGTCAAATGAACGGAACCCACAGCGGCGCGATATAGCAACTGGGCTCTGGGTACGTGATTCGCATGAAGGGCGAAGTGGTCATAATTTTACTATCGCGGAGATCGCGTTAACTGAAAATACGAGTTTTGCATCTGGCGAAGCTTGGGCGATTTCATTAGCTTGGAGTGGTAATTCACAATTTATGGTGGAACGGATATGGGATCGCACCCAATCAATCGGTGCATCTGAAATTTTGCTCCCTGGTGAAGTTATTTTGCAACCAAATGAAAAATACGAAGCACCAGCGCTGAAAGCAGTTTATTCAAAATCTGGGCTAGATGGAATTTCCGAGAAGTTCCATTCTCATATTCGTGCTCGAAGCGTTCATCCAAAGAAAGCTCGTCCGTTAACTTTGAATATGTGGGAAGCAATCTATTTTGATCATGATGCGAGAAAAATAAATGCGATCGCAGAAGTTGCTGCTGAAATTGGCGTAGAGCGATTAGTGCTTGATGATGGCTGGTTTGGTGCTCGACGGAGCGATCGAGCTGGGCTAGGGGACTGGATTGTTAATAAGGAAGTCTGGCCCAACGGGCTCACTTCGATAATTTCCGATATCCACGACAAAGGAATGGAATTTGGCCTCTGGTTTGAAGGCGAAATGGTCAATCAAGATTCAGATCTTTATCGTGCCCACCCAGATTGGGTTTTAAATACCGGAGGGCATAGCGAAAACAACTGGCGCCATGAGTTAGTTTTAGACTTAACAAATGCCGCGGCTTTTAGCCATGTACTCGAGCAAGTAAGCGCAGTATTAACTGAATTTCCGATTGATTATATTAAGTGGGATCACAACCGCGTCGTAGTTGATGCTTCTCATAATTTACAAGCTGCGGTAAGAAATCAAACTCTTGCTATTTACCGATTATTTTCAGAGTTAAAAAAGCGCCACCCAAAGTTAGAGATTGAATCTTGCGCTTCTGGTGGCGGCCGCGTTGACTTAGGAGTTATCGATTACGTAGATCGTTTTTGGGTTAGCGACAACAACGACGCATTGGAACGACAACGAAATCAACGCTGGACTGGCCAAATAATTCCGCCAGAGCTTTTAGGAACCCATATTGGACCAACTCCAGGTCACCAAACCGGACGTTCGCTCTCATTATCTTTTAGAGCGACAACTGCGTTCTTTGGCCATGCTGGAATTGAATGGGATATATCAAAGATTAGTAGCGATGATAAAACAGCCCTTAAGACTTGGGCCGCTTATTACAAAGCTAACCGCGACCTATTGCATACCGGTAAATCAATTCGCATTGATTATGCTGACGAGAACGCTTATCTCTACGGAGTAATTGATAAGAAAAGAGAACGCGCGATATTTTCATTTACACAATTAACGCCAACAATGGCAGTACATCCAGCCCAATTAACTTTTAGAGATTTGAATCCGGAAAAAAATTACCAAGTTAAAGCCGTTTATCCAGCCGGTGCGCCACTCTTTATGTTGATCGAACCACCAACATGGTTAATCGGAGTGACTTTAAGTGGCGCAGTACTTATGGAAATTGGATTACCGGCCCCAATATTGGCGCCAGAAAATGCCCTGCTAATCGAAATCAATCAATCCAATTAAGGGTTCGCTCAATCGCTTTTTTCCAAGTTAAAAAGCCAGTTGTTGCAAGTTCGCTGGTTGTGGTTGGGTGCCACCTGCGCGATTGTTGCCATTGATCTTTAAGTTCTTTAGTGCCACTCCAGAATTTCACCGCTAGCCCAGCAGCATAAGCAGCGCCAAGCGCTGTGGTCTCAGCAATCATTGGTCGAGTAATTTCAATCTGCATAACGTCGGCTTGCATCTGCATGCATAAATTGTTGGCAGTAATTCCGCCATCAACTCGCATTTCGGTTAATTTAACGCCACTGTCCGCGCTCATCGCATCGAGGACTTCTCTAGTTTGATAGCAGATCGCTTCTAGCGCTGCGCGCGCTAAATGCGCTTTAGTTGCAGCGCGAGTAAGTCCAACAATTACACCACGAGCATCGTTTCGCCAATATGGCGCAAATAAACCAGAGAATGCCGGTACGAAATAAACGCCACCATTATCAGCAACCGTTTCAGCTAGCGCCTCGATCTCAGCCGCGCTTGAAATAATTTGGAGTTGATCTCGTAGCCATTGAATTGCCGAACCAGTAACTGCAACCGAACCTTCAAGTGCAAAATATGCAGGTTCGTCCCCAAATTTAAAACAAACTGTCGTTAATAAACCATTCTTACTTCTTACAATTTCGGTTCCAGTATTTAATAGCGCAAAATTGCCAGTGCCATAAGTTGTTTTAGATTCGCCGCGATCAAAACAAACCTGTCCGACCATCGCTGCTTGTTGATCGCC
>DKNC01000019.1:0-9450 GCA_002470135.1 Actinobacteria bacterium UBA7398
AATGAAAACTCTTCTGGAACGGTAATGGGATAACTTAAAAGTAAATAAAAAAAGGCCCCGACTTTCGTCGGGGCCTTTTTTAGATTCTTAAATTAGAATTTAACGTCTAATTTATCGTTGTGAAGGATTACGCCATCTTTGATGGACCAAACTTCGAAAGCGCCACCCGCTGGGTCGCCGGCCTTATCGAATTTTGTATAACCCCATACACCGTTATAAGTGATTGGCTTTCCTGCAGCAACATCCTTAACAGCAGCTGTTAATTCGTTCCATGCATAAGCAGTTCCACCGTTGTTGCCACCTACGTTGCGAAGACCCTTTGCAAGAGCCTTGGCTGTAGTTGCACCAGCAGAGATACCTGCAAGGCAAGCTAGTACTGCAGCATCAAAGCCAGAACCATCAACGAATGTACCTGGGTTCTTTGGGTATGCAGCTTTGAAAGCAGTTGACCATGTAGCAGCAGAAGTTCCGTTTGTCTTTGCAGATGTTCCACGGATACCGTTCATGAATGATGCGCCAACTGTTTTAACAGCTGAGTCATCATTGAAAGCTTCAGTCATGAAAGTAGTTTTTGCATCCCACTTTTTAGTACGTGTTAAGGCAGGTGCTAATTTAGCGAATGAATCTGGATAATCAACGAATACGAAAGCATCACGCTTTGTCTTCACAAGAGCAGCAGCTTCTGAATCATATGAAGCAGCGCCTGCGTTCCAGAGAACAGTTCCACCGATGTGTCCGCCTTGTGCTAACCAAGCCTTTTTAAATGCGGTTGCGAGACCAGTTCCGAATGAGTTGTTGATCGCGCCAACAGTTACCCATGCAGTTGGGCTATACGCAGTTGAAATTGCTTTCACTAGCGCTTGCGCCTGCAATAGGTCTGAAGGGTAGGTACGGAACAAAGTGTCGTTATCTTTGAAAGTTGTTAGTGCTGGTGATGATGCAGCAGAAGCAATAGCAAGCGTGCTTGTTGATGCAGCTGTTACAGCTCCGATTGCAAGAGATGCACCGGATGTAAGTGAACCTACGATGAAGTTAACTTTGTCAGATTTAACAAGCTTTGTAGCAGCTTCGGTTGCAACTGATGGCGCATCAGAGACTGAGTCTTCTTGAGCGACCATTTTGCATGAACCTGCAACGCCAGCTGCGGTCATCGCAGTGGTTACAGATGTAACACCAAATGCAGCAGCGTTAGCTAAACCAGTTCCGTAAGCAGCGAATCCTGCGCCGGTCATAGGTTGGACTGTTCCGATACGGATATCGACAGCAGCCGCGTTTGCTGGAAGTGATGAAGTAAATAGTGCGGTGATTGCTAGTGCCGCAGATGCGACAAACGCGCCACGCTTCTTATTCATAGAGCTCCTAGTATTAAGTCGTCCTACGAGGGCAGGACGCGGGAGGCAAATGCTAGCGTAACAATTTGTTACTTAGTAGTCCGTTTTCCGAAATAAATACCCACGATTTCAGGGTCTACCGCGAGGGATTTGCCCGCGCCTTCGTGGCGATTCTTGCCCATATCCAGGACATAGCCATAGCTCGAGATTTCCAGGGCCCTTCGGGCGTTCTGCTCCACCATCAAGATCGTGACCCCTGATTGATTGATTCGAACTAATTCATCAAATAGTTGATCAACTAGTGCCGGAGCTAGACCTGCCGATGGTTCATCTAGCAATAAAAGTTTTGGTGAGGACATTAAGGCCCGAGCTAGCGCCAACATTTGTCTTTGCCCACCAGAAAGTTGACCAGCACGATCTTTCTTTCGCGAAACTAAATCTGGATATCGTGCATACATATCTTCTTTCAATTCACCTAGTGGTTTCCCAGATTCTGGAATGAAACCAACATCTAAATTCTCATCAATAGTCATTGCCGAAAATATATTTTCAATCTGTGGGACATACCCAATACCAATTTTGGAAAGGTGATAAGGCTTTGTTGCTAATACATCTATTTCTTTGCCATCGCGATTAATCGTGATAGTTCCGGCAGTTACTCTTGCAATTCCATAAATAGCTTTCATGATTGTAGATTTTCCAGCGCCGTTTGGTCCAACGATAGTTACCACGGACTTTTCTGGAACTTCAATATTTATCCCGTTAAGAATTTTAATATCACCATATCCGCCTTCAAGGCCGGCAATTTTTAACAATGGTTTTGTCATGACTTTAACTTTCTGGTGCCTAGGTAAGCATCGACTACAGCTTGATTTTCATAAATTGAGTTAGGGAGACCGTCGGCGATAACTCGACCTTCAGCCATTACGACAACTCGATCTGAAATATTCATTACCGTTTCGAGATCGTGTTCCACTAGCAAGAAAGTTAAGTGATGTTCAGTACGAAGTGCGTGTAAGACCTCAAGAAGTTTTTCAACAAGAGTTGGATTAACGCCGGCAAAAGGTTCATCAAGAAGTAACATAACTGGCTCGGCCATAAGCGCCCGCGCTAAGTCAAGCAGTTTTCGCTGGCCGCCTGAGAGAATTCCGGCGTAGCCATTGGCGAACCGTTCGATACCTACTTGTTTTAATAACGCCATTGCACGTTCGTAGGCTTGCTTTTCAAAAGCGTTTCGCGCTCGAGGGTTGAAAAAATTAATCAGATTATCACCAGGGTTATTTTGAGCGCCCAACATTAGGTTATCGATGACGCTTAGCCGTTTAATAACTTTTGCGCCTTGAAAGGTTCGAACAATGCCACGGGCGGCAATTTTATGCGGGAGCAATTTTTGAATTTCAAATCCTTGAAAAAGAATGGTGCCAGAATCAGGTTTGGTGGCGCCACTAATTAAATTAAATAGCGTGGTCTTACCAGCCCCATTAGGACCGATTACTGAAGTTACGCTGCCAACTTCGACGCTCATAGTCGCGCCATTAACCGCTTTAACGCCACCAAAGGCAACGGCGACATCGTTTACTTCAAGAATTAGATTATTCAAGGACCATCTCCTCGCGCTTACCGAAGATGCCTTGTGGGCGACGAATCATCAATACAATTAAAACAATTCCAATAATCATAATTCTTATGTAAGAACGTTGCGACGAATCAAAGAATGAAAATGGCCAGAAAGTAAAGAAGCGCGTTCCGCCATATAAGAAGCCGAAGAATATTGCAGCAATTGCCAGACCTTTTACTTTGGTGGCGCCGCTGAGAATTAAAATCATCCAAGCATAGAAGGTAACAATGGTTAAGAAATCATCCGGTGAAAGTAGTGAAACTTGTAGCGCCCAGTAAATTCCGGCAATGCCACCGATAATTGATCCGATTATTACTGCTTGCAAACGGAATCGGAATACATTTTTGCCAAGTGCGGCTGGCACATCGTCATCTTCGCGAGTTGCGCGAAGGACTCGCGCCCATGAAGTCCGTTCAACTCTCGAAACAATAAATAGCAAAATGCCGAGTGTGATCCAGACCAATATTCCCATTGCCATATCGCGATCTGCGGCCTCGCCGAAAATTGGCGTTAAGTGATCTCGAATCCAATAAAGGATTGTGTCCCAAGTGTCGGTATAAGAAGGGTATGCGTCACCAATTGGCATGATCGCGAGCGAACCTTGCGCACCACCAGTAAGGCCGTCGGAGTTGAAAATTACATATCTAATGATTTCGGAGAACGCGATACTCACAATAGAGAAGTAATCGCCTCTTAACCTGAGCGTTGTTAAGCCAAGAAATGCGCCACCTAGCGCAGCTACCGCAACGCCAGATGCCGCGGCAATCCAGAAGTTAAAACCATGTGCAATAACCAAAATCGCCATCGTGTAGGAAGAGAGGGCCATCATGCCAACGTGGCCAAAATTTAAAATTCCACCGACGCCATATTGGACTTGGAGGCCAAGTGTGAAAATTCCATAGATACCCGACATGGTTAATATGAAAACCCAGAAACCTGGTTGCAATATCGCGGTCATTAAATTTTTCTCGCTTTCACGCCAAAAATTCCTTCGGGCTTGAATAGCAGCACAACCACGAGCACTGTGAAAGCAACAACTGGCTTATACGTTGATGGGATTCCACCAGCGAGAGCATCCCAAGTAGATAGTTCCATCACTACGCCAAGGACGAATCCTCCGATTAGTGCACCATAGGCGTCACCAATTGTGCCGAGCACAACGGCAGCAAGGATTGATAATAAAAGATCTAATCCCATTCCATTTGTGAATTGGCCTTGCACCGTTCCTTGGAATACGCCGGCTAGCGCACCGTAAGCACCACTAATAGTCCAAGTAGCAATAATTACTCGATCTACATTTATGCCTGAAACTGCAGCGAGTGAAGCGTTATCCGCATAGGCACGCATATCTTTACCAATACTTGATTTCTTAATAAATAAAGCGATCCCAGTTATTGCAATTGAGGCGCATAGCAAAACAATTAATTGCGCCCGAGCAATTTGCGCGCCAAGAAATTCGTAGGTTGTTAGTTGATCTAAATCAAAGCGACGGCTATCACTGCCAAATGTCAAAGCTATTGATTGGCGGAGAATGAAGGCGATTCCAGTAGCAACTAAGAAAAGCGCAAGCATGCCAGCGCCGCTTCTCCGGAGTCTCCGCCATAAAATAAATTCAAGAATTAGCGAAACGATAACCCCGATAACCATTGAAAGAATTACTGCGAGCACAAATGGAAGGCGCTGAGAAGTGGCTAAATAGAAAGTTGTAAATGCGCCTAGGGTTAAGAAATCTCCTGCGGCAAAATTAACTAGATGTAGAACTGAATAAACCAATGAGATTCCAAGCGCAGCCATACCGAAAATTGATCCTGCAACTAAGCCGTTGAAGAGCAACTGTACAAACTCGGCCACTTGGCAACCTCAACCTTCTGGGTAATGAGTAGGTGAAACCTACTTTAAGAAATGGGCTTCTGTCAGCCAATCCTTTACGATAAACGATGTGAGCGAAGCGACATCTAGCGATATGGAGCTCTTCGATCTTCGGATTGTGGTGGACCGAATCGAGGGCAGATCTGTCTGTGGTTTGAAAGTTGGAGATTACTTTGAAGTAACAAATAGCGCGGAATTACGAATCCCAGAAGGTAAACATTTTTGTATGTATGCAATCCAAGCCGTGATGCCGTTACTCCCAGCAAAACAACGACAAATGCCGGAGGGGGATTGGCTTGAGAAAGATTCGTTCGCGGTCTGCCCAGACCCCGATGAACGGGTAGTAATGCGCATTGAACGAACTCGAAAAGTAAAATTGAATTCAGGAGATTTAACTTAGTTATTGTTGGTATGCATTATGTTTCGATGTTTATCAAAGTACCGTTCTAGATGATAAACCGGACCGTTCGGTCCTTTAGATTTTTTCAGCACTTCATTAATTTCAAACATTTCGTCGTCAGTAAATTCAATTGTTGGAATTTTTAAGTTTGAATCCATATGCGAAACGTTGCGCGCACCAACAATAACTGCTTTGACTGCAGGACGGTTTAACACCCAAGCAGATGCAACCGTTCCAATATCTGCCTGGTGGCTCTTTGCGATTTTGTTTAATACGCTAAGCAACTCTTGGAATAAGTCCCAACCGCCAAACTCATCAATGATTAATTGGTATTTAACGCTAGAGCGAGTCTCTACAGTCTTAGGTTCTGGTTGATTTAAGAATTTTTCGGAGAGAAAGCCACCAGCTACGGTTCCGTAACAGAGAATTCCAATTCCATTTTCAATACAGAATTGGGCCATTCCTTCTTCAGCGCGTCGATCTAGAATTGAGTATTGGATTTGGTGGCTTGCTGGAGTAAATCCAGCTGCAACCATCTCTTTCAAACGATCAACATCAAAATTTGTTACACCGATATGCTTAATTTTGCCAGCTTCTTTCAACTTGAAAAGTTCTTCCATCGCAGCCAAGTAGTGGCGATCTTCGTATTTCCACCAATGAAGTTGCACGATATCAACTTGATCCACTCCTAAGCGCGAAAGCGAGCGATTAACAATGGTGGCAACATCGGATCTATCGAAATTACTTAGAAATTTCTCGTTAGGTACGTACTTTGTATGGAGCTGAATTTGATCGCGCGCGCTCGATCCCTGCTTTTTGCTTAATTGCGAAAGCGCTTTCCCGATCAATTCTTCAACACCGGTATAAATATCGCCAAAATCTAAAGTTGTTATGCCCGCTTCTATAAATGCGACGGTATCTGCAACTGCTTGCCCATCTTCAATCTTTCGATCTAGTGAGTGACCAGAACTTAATTGCCAACCGCCTTTAATTACTGGAGAAATTTCATATCCAGGAACTAGTTCGCGTTTATTCATTGAATGACCGCTTCCACTTCAATCTCTACTAAATATTCTTCACCGATTAATTTTGCTTCCACCATGGTGTTCGCCGGCCGAATATCGGCAAACCTTTCGCCGTGCGCTCTTGAAACTCCTTCCCAATTCTTCATCTCACTTATATAAACTCTAGAACGTACGACATCGGTCAATTTCGCACCTAAAGATTCAAGTGATGCTTCAATTTTATCTATTACAAAATGGGTTTGTGCAATTGGGTCGTTTACGCCAATAGCAAGTGCGCCATGTGTTGCGGTTGTGCCAGAAACTAGAACACGATCTCCAATTTTTACAGCACGTGAATATCCGGCGAGCACTTCCCAGGTTGTGCCAGAATCAATTCGAGTTTTTCCGGCAGATTCAATCGCTTTATATACTGGCGGAAAATCTTCTAAGTGGTGGCTTAAATCGCCAGATGCTGTTAAGTAAGGTGGCTTTCGGTATTCATCGCCGCAATCACCTGGTATTGGAATTAGTTCAGCTAGCGTCTTTGCAATCTCGTTTCGTGCTGAATCGGAAAGTTCGAAAGAGAAGAGCGAAGCTGCATCGCTAATGTAGGCGTTTTCGCCAAGCCTGGCGCCGATAATTACTGCACCAACCGACTTTTGCCCAAGTTGATACTTACTTGCAACTGTAGAAATTGATCGATCAACGGTTTTACCAACTTTATCTAGCGTACTTAAAACGTTTTGGAATTTATCCCATCCGCCCGCCGCATCGATAAACCGCTTGTATTTCATTAAGGACCAGTTCGCTAAACCATCAGATGCTGGTTCGGTTTTCCCCAGCCATTTCTGAGAGAGGAAGCCGCCGCACAAAGTTCCATATGCCAAAATTGCGATCCCGTTTTCGGCGCAGTAATCCGCCATCTTGCCGCCACCGCGTTGGTCAATTAGCGAATATGAAATTTGGTTAGAGACTAAATCAACGCCGCTAGATTTTGCTATTCGCAGGTGCGCAGTATCAAAATTTGTAGTTCCGATGGCGCCAATTAAACCTTCAACTTTCAATTCCTGTAAATAAATTAGCGCATCTAGCCAATATGGATTCGCAAAATTCCAAGCATGATATTGAAGTAAGTCAACTTTCTCAGTTTGTAAGCGTTCGCAACGTTCTTTAATGGCTGCGCGAACTTGTTCTCGAGTAACTGGACCAGGCTTTGGTACCCACTTAGTTAGCATGGTGGCGGACTTACCGCTCGGATTATTTTTTTTGAAATAACCGGCGATGATTTCGGCGGAACCATAATGATCAGCCATATCAAAAGTATTTAATCCCGCATCTGCATAAGGTGCCATAAATGCTGAGGTGGCAATCGGGTCTAGAGTATTGCCGTTCTTTTCCATATCGGCTATCTGCCATAAACCTGTGATGGCTCGAGAGATTTCTAAACCAGGTGCAAGTTTATATTTTTCAATACCCATGTCGGGGAGAGTACCTTAAAGCCGTCCAGCTTGATGAACCCGTTTTATAAAATCTTTAGTTTTGGGATTGCTTGGGTTACCAATAACTTCGTTAGGTGTGCCGCGTTCGATAATGGTGCCAGATTCCAAATAACAAACTTGGTCCGCAACTTGGGTTGCGAAACCCATTTCATGTGTTGCCAAAACCATAGTCATGCCATCGCTCTTTAAATCACGCACGATACTTAGTACTTCATTAACCAATACTGGATCTAGCGCAGAAGTTACTTCGTCCAATAGCAATAACCGCGGATTAACCGCAAGCGAGCGGATGATTGCGACCCGTTGTTGCTGGCCACCACTTAGTCGATCTGGGTATTGCTCGGCTTTATCAAGTAAATCAAATCGTTTCAAAAGCTGGTTTGAAATTTCGAAAGATTCTTCTTTACTCTTTTGATGAACTTTTATTGGGGAAAGCGCAATGTTATCCCGCACAGTCATATGTGGAAAAAGATTAAAAGATTGAAAAACCATTCCTAATTTACGACGAACTTCATCGGGGTCGATTTCTGGATCAGATATCTCAACTCCGTCTAGCAAAATAGCGCCGTCATCAATTGTCTCTAACAGGTTAATACATCTAAGTAAGGTAGATTTTCCAGAACCAGATGCACCAATCAAAACAGTTGCAGTATGTACCGGAACTGCTAACGATAAATCATCTATAACCAGCTCGGCACCAAATGATTTTCGTAAATTCTTAATCTCCAGAACTGGTTGCATCAGATCGTGCCTTCAGCGCTCTGCCGAGAATATGAGCCGCGAATGGCTTTATCGGTATAACGCGTTAGCGGAATTGTGATTAATAGGAAGAGAATTGCTGCTACGACATATGGGGTGTAGTTAAAAGTTCGGCTGCTATTTATTTGGGCAGCTCTAATTGCATCGATTACCCCAAGAATTGAAACTAAACCCGTATCTTTAAGAAGCGAAACAAAATCATTTAATAGCGGTGGAATGACTCGACGAAGAGCTTGTGGCAAAACCACATATCGCATTGTTTGCGCGCTTGATAATCCGAGTGATCGTGCCGCCGCTTTTTGGCTGGGATGGATTGAGAGAATTCCGCTGCGAATGACTTCCGAGACGTATGCTGAATAAGTCAGTATTACCGCGACCGAACCTAGAATAGTTACATTGCTTGTGATTGCGCGTAATTGAAGTGCCGGAACACCGAACCCAACTAAGAGGATTACTAATAAGAGCGGTACGCCGCGAAAAATATCGGTATAAGCAGCAGCGAGAAATCTAAAGGGTGTTAGGGCGGCCGATTTAGTTGTTCTCAATATTGCGAGCGAGAGCGCAATTATCCCGATACAAATAGAGCCAATAACTGTGAGTTTTAAATTTAGCCAGAGACCCTTAATTACAGTAGGCAAGACTTCCTTGCCATAATCAACATCAAAAAAGGTTTTTTTAACAACTTCCCAGCCAGGAGATGTGATGGTGACACTCAGCAAAGTGCCGATCACGATGATTGAAGATATAGCAGCTATTAAAAATTGACGTTTGGATATCCGACTTCTAGTGGCCCGTCGTTCTAATTCACGAGAGCTTGGCGACCATGAATTATTAAATGCCATGGTCGCCAAACTACCTTAACTCGTAACTATTCTTTGATTACAGGTGCGCCGGCTTCAGTAGATAACCATTGTGTAGTTATCGCATCGAGCGTTCCATCTGCAGTAATTGCATCAACTGCGCCACTTAC
>DKNC01000019.1:9541-10769 GCA_002470135.1 Actinobacteria bacterium UBA7398
TTATTCTTTAGCGCAGATACCGCAGCCGCATTGTCATTGAATACTTGCGGGGTACCTCCGATTTGATTTGAGATTACATCAAGTGAAGTTGTACCAACTGCAGCACCTAATTTTGCACCTTTCAAGTCAGCAATAGAAGTTTTACCTTCAATTTTGCTGCCAGCGAAAGAGACAATGGCTTGCGGTGCGGTGTAGTAAGGCGAAGAGAAATCAACTGCAACTTTTCGCTCATCGGTAATTGAGAACTGTTGCAAGTTGAAATCGAAAGTTTTTGCTCCAGGAGCAACTGCGCCATCAAATGTAGTTCTTACCCATACAACTTCATCATTTGTATAACCAAGCGCCTTAGCAACCGCATAAGCGACCGCACCCTCAAAACCATTTCCAGTTTCTGGCTTGTCATCTATAACCCATGGGTAATAGGCAGGTTGCCCAGTTGCGATTGTTAACTTTCCAGCCGTTAGAGTTGGTAAATCTGCTTTCGCGCAGGAAGCTGAAGCAGTTTCACTTGAACTATCGGACTTTGCGCATCCAGTTAGCACCATCGCGGAAATAGCGATTAGCGCCAGAATTGCAATCTTTTTCTTATTCATCTGAACCCCCGATTAAGTAATAGTTGGACGAGCCTAATTTGTGGCGTGGGTAACCGCAAGCCTTCGATTTAATCGGGATTTATCAAGTTGTGACCGAGCAAACACTTTAAAGCGCGAAGTTGCAATCGAAGAGGATTACCCTTCCAATACTCATCCGAGGAGGGATCAATGAAGATCCAAGATATAAAGCATGCAGGATTAACGGCATGGATTTCAGAGGTTGCTGAGTTAACCCAACCTGATCAAATTTATATCTGCGATGGTTCTGAATCTGAGTGGGAACGTATTACTAGCGAACTGGTAACCGCTGGAACTTTAACTCCGCTAAAAAAGAAACCAAATTCTTTCTGGTGCGCATCCGATCCTACTGATGTCGCGCGCGTTGAAGATCGAACTTATATCTGTTCGGTAGATGAATCGGATGCTGGTCCCACAAATAATTGGATGGATCCAAGCGCAATGAAAAATATAATGCGCGATTTATATAAAGGTGCAATGCGCGGACGAACTATGTATGTAATTCCATTTTGCATGGGTCCAATAAATTCAGAGCACCCAATGTTTGGTGTACAAATTACTGATAGCGCTTATGTGGTTGTCTCAATGCGAATTATGGCGCGCATGGGAAGTGCAGC
>DKNC01000004.1:0-1794 GCA_002470135.1 Actinobacteria bacterium UBA7398
CTGAAATACTTACAGTGGTTCCGCCTGCCGAAGTTCCTTTATTAGGTGTAACTGAAGTTATATTTGGTCTAACCGCAGAGTCTGTGTTTATAGTTAAATCAACAGCTAAAGTTTTTGTGAAATCTAGTGAGTTGCAATCTGAAATAGAATCGATGCAATCTCGGTTAATCGCGCTTAGTGAATTTGATTGTGAAGTTCCACCAAATAAACCTACCGGACTTGAAAATACACTCGCAGCTAATCTAGAGTTAGGAACTCGCCATTCTAGAAAATATTCAGTACCTCCGGCAGATTCAACTTTAATTTTTGTAATAGAAGCAACGCCATTGCCAGTAACTGGATCTTCCCAAGTTGTGTTAGTTGCAACGGTATATACATATACCTGTGAAGTTTTATTAGGGCCTCCGCCATTTACCCCCGTCCAAATAATTGGCGTAGTACCTCTACCCAGCGCAACCATGTAAATATTATTATCAATGCCATTTGTTACACTTGGAGTACCTCTTAATCTCATGCGGAAAAAGAAATCACAACCTTCGCCCGAGGAAAACCAATCGACTGGGGATCCGCCGACGGAGGTAATATCTTGATTAGCATTATTCGATCCTCCTGGGTCATTAGAAGGGTCAGTTAAAGCACTTCCGTTATTTAGGCGAATCGCCTGCCAGCCAACAGTTGGAAAGTCGGTAGCACATGCTGCATTTGCTGGCGCCGNNAGAGTGAGATGCGACTTAGGCGCATCATGTTAGGCTCGCCCCGCTTGGGCACTAAGGCGTGCATCCTTTAATTGTAGGGTGATTTAAAGGGTTAGCCCTCAATAAATTCTTGGACATTCCCGGTTGGAGCGGGTTTTTATGCGGTTTTTACGAAAAATTAAACGTTGAATCTAAACTCCACTACATCACCATCGGACATTACGTAATCCTTACCTTCCATACGAACTTTTCCTTTTGCTTTTGCTTCAACCATTGAACCTGCGGCTACTAGGTCCTCAAATGAAACAACTTCGGCTTTGATAAAACCTTTTTGGAAATCCGTATGAATCACACCAGCCGCAACTGGAGCAGTATCACCTTTGTGAATTGTCCACGCCCGAGCTTCTTTAGGGCCCGCAGTGAGATATGTCTGCAACCCAAGAGTTAGGAAACCAACACGTGCAAGAGTGCTCAATCCCGGTTCATCGAGTCCAATTGACTGCAAAAGTTCGAGCGCTTCAGCGTCATCTAATTCGCTTAACTCCATTTCAGTCTTAGCATCAAGAAAAATCGCTTCCGCTGGCGCAACTAAAGCGGACATTTTCTTCCGCAGCTCGCCATCAGCTAATTCGGCAGCATCAACGTTAAATACATATAAGAATGGTTTCGCAGTTAAAAGTCCTAACTCTGAAATCAGTGATAAATCAATGCCGGAGCCGTGGAGAACTTTTCCATCGCCGAGAATTTTTTCAGCAGCTTTCGTTGCTTCTAAAACTGCTACGCGATCTTTTTGAATCCGTGCTTCTTTTTCAATTCTAGGAATTGCTTTTTCAATTGTCTGCAAATCGGCGAGCGCTAATTCCGTATTGATAGTTTCGATATCACTTGCTGGATCGACTTTGCCATCAACGTGCACGACATCGCCATCGCTGAAAACTCGGATTACTTGGCAGATCGCATCGGTTTCGCGGATGTTGGCGAGAAATTTATTACCAAGGCCAGCACCTTCAGATGCGCCTTTCACAATTCCCGCAATATCAACGAATGAAACGGCAGCGGGCAATATTTTTTCAGAGCTGAAAATATTCGCCAAAACTGC
>DKNC01000004.1:1887-2485 GCA_002470135.1 Actinobacteria bacterium UBA7398
TGAATTACTCCTATTAATATTTGCGGCTCAGCATGGTTCTAATTTGAACCCAGGGGTAGAGCCTACGCGTGATTGTCGGTGCTTCCTGCCACGATAGGCGCATGAACAGTGCGATATTCCTCATCATCGGCTTACTTATCGGGTTAGCCATTGGCGCTGCTGGCGGCCTTGCGATTTCACGCGCTAATTCCAAAGGTGCAACAACAGCCTTACAAGATCAGATAGCTGCGATGCAAAGTAATCAGAACGATTCAACGCGACTAACAACGGAACTTGATGCGATGAAAAAGAGCGTTGAAACTTTAGCTAACCAAGCCCTCGATGCCGATCGTCGTCGCTCTACCGCGGAATCAGATTTAAAGAGCCAAATTAAAAATATGGGTGATGCCAATAAGTTATTGCTTGATGAAACCACAAAAATTGCCGGCGCACTCTCCAATACCCAGACTCGCGGAAAGTTTGGCGAAGCGCAATTAGAACTACTTTTAGAGATGGCGGGCTTGCGCGAAGGAATTGAATTCGAACGACAGAAATCGGTAGCCGGAAGTGGATCTGCCGGTATTCCAGATGTCACTATCAAGATGCCTGGTGGCAGCGT
>DKNC01000004.1:2512-3170 GCA_002470135.1 Actinobacteria bacterium UBA7398
TATGGCAGAGCGCGAAACTTTGTTGCAAGAACATACCGATGATTTATTGAAGCATGTGACGGCGCTAGCAAAGCGGGATTACCATAAACATGAAGCTTCGCCAGATTTTGTCGTTCTCTTTGCGCCTTTTGAAACCATCTTAAGTGAAGCGCTCCGTATTGATAAACGATTGCTAGATAAAGCTTTTGAAAAGGGGGTAACCATCGCGACCCCAACCACAATGATGGCGTTATTGCGTACGGTTGGCTTTGTTTTCAGTAAGAATAAAATCGCAACTAATGCCAATGAAATTCAAGAGTTAGCTGGAAAGTTCTTGAAGAATGTTTCGGCGCTCCACGCAAAACTTGTAACAGTGGGCGAACGGTTAAAGAGCACTGTCAAGGCTTATAACGAAATGGTCCCAACCGCTGAAACTACCGTGGTTAATCCAGCAAAGCAGATTATGAAAATTAGCGGAATAGATCCTAAATCCTTAAAGGCGATTCCAGAGATAACCGATAGCGTTAGAGAGTTAAAGAGCGGTGGCCAAACTTCGCTCGATGACTTTATAGATGTAGAGGAAATTGAAGAGGGAGAATCCGATGACAACTAACTTGCCAAAGATCGAACTTAAGAACCCAATCCAAGGTGCGGGTCTTACTGCGCCCGGCGTTGTAAT
>DKNC01000004.1:3201-3561 GCA_002470135.1 Actinobacteria bacterium UBA7398
CTTACTGGAATTGCTATCTGGCTTTCCTACTTCGGTGGCATCAAACTTGGTCGCCCCGGCACGCTCTATCCCGCAATTGTTAATCCCCCAATTGCGTTCGCGGTAGCAATCTTCTTTTTAATGCCAACCGTCGGTGGCTCTTCACTTCGAATTTCTAGAATCGGCGTTGATCTAGTTACCGGTTTAGCTAGTGTGGCGCCGTTTCTAATTACTGGCGCGTTACTTGGTTGGGGGTTTTACATAACAAAGAAGCGGCAAAGCTCACTTACCAGCGCTGCGTAAGTCTTTTCTAAGCTCAGGTGGAATCGCAAAAAGTAAGTGCTCTTCCATTGCGGTGACCGTCTCAACGTCGCCATAACC
>DKNC01000046.1:0-827 GCA_002470135.1 Actinobacteria bacterium UBA7398
GATGTCGCTGCGCATGCAATCTGTGATGCACTTTTTGCCGCCGCAAATATTGGCGACCTAGGTTCTAATTTTGGAACTTCAGATCCAAAATATGCTGGTGCTTCAGGTGAAACTTTGTTGAGTGAAACGCTCGAACGAGTTACAGAAGCTGGATTTGGCATTGCAAATGTTTCAGTACAAATTGTTGGAAATCGACCAAAAATTGGCCCACGAAGGAGCGCTGCAATTGCAAAGCTTTCGCAGGCGTTAAAGGGTGCGACAGTTTCAGTTTCAGCAACAAGCACTGATGGCCTTGGATTTACCGGTGAAGGAAAAGGAATATCAGCGATTGCAATTGCGTTAGTTTATAAGTTATCAACGGCAAGGAATTAGAATATGACAATGAGCGCCTTGAAACTTTACGATACTGCGACGCGCACTGTTCGCGATTTTACGCCGATTAAAAAGGGCGAGGTATCAATTTATTTATGTGGCGCTACCGTGCAAGCTGCACCGCACATTGGACATATTAGAAGTGGTGTTAACTTCGACATTTTAAGGCGTTGGTTAATTGCTTCCGGAAATGAGGTAACTTTTGTAAGAAATGTGACCGACATTGATGACAAAATTTTACAGAAAGCGATTGTAGAAAAAACCCCATGGTGGGCCGTTGCAATGAAGTACGAGCGTGCATTTAGCGATGCTTATGCGGCGCTTAATGTATTGCCGCCTACTTATGAGCCGCGCGCAACTGGTCATATAACTCAAATGATTGAACTGATGGAAATTTTAATTTCAAATGGATCGGCATATGCCCCAGGAAATGGCGATGTTTATTTGGAAGTCCG
>DKNC01000046.1:868-31162 GCA_002470135.1 Actinobacteria bacterium UBA7398
TGAAACATATAAGCGAGATCCGCGTGATTTTGCACTTTGGAAAGCAGCTAAACCGGGAGAGCCTTCTTGGCCAACTCCGTGGGGTGCTGGCCGACCAGGTTGGCATTTGGAATGTTCTGCAATGGCCCAAGCTTATTTAGGTGAAAGCTTTGATATTCATGGCGGCGGTTTAGATTTAATTTTCCCACACCATGAAAACGAGATTGCCCAATCAGAAGCAGCTGGATATAGCTTTGCAAATACTTGGATGCATAATGCTTGGGTCACAACTGCTGGTGAAAAAATGAGTAAGTCTCTGGGAAATTCGCTTTTAGTTACCGAAATTTTAAAACGTGTGCGAGGCGTGGAACTTCGTTGGTATTTAGGAAGCGCGCACTACCGCTCTATGTTGGAATTTTCTTTTGAAGCTTTAGAAGAGTCTGCAGTCGCCTTTAGCAGAATTGAGAATTTCTTAAACCGTGCGATTGAAACTTTAGGTAAAAATCCAGAACCTTTAATTTCGAAAGATTTTGCAAAGTTAATGGATGAGGATTTAGCAGTACCGCAAGCCTTAGCTCTGGTTTCAGAGTTGTTAAAGAGCGGGAATAGCGCGCTCACATCGGGAGATTCAAAGAGCGTAAGTGAATCTGCTGCAAATATTCGAGGAGTTTTATCGATTCTAGGTTGCGATCCATTCGAAGCTGCCTTTGCGCAATCTGGAAGTGGAAATTTGAATGAAGCAATGGATGGTTTAATTGCGCTATTGCTGGAACAACGCGAAGCAGCCCGATTACGTAAAGACTTTTCGGCGGCTGATTCCATAAGAGATCGAATTACTTCGTTGGGAATTACCATCGAGGACACCGCACAAGGACCACGTTGGAGTGTGAATTAAATGGCAGGTAAAAAAACGGGCAAAAATCCAGGCGCAAAACAGCGTCGCGGTTTGCGCGGCAAAGGCCCGACTCCAAAAGCAGCAGATCGTCCTTATCACGTAGCTGCTAAAGCGAAGACTCGTAAATCAACTTATAAACCAGAACGTAAACGGAGCGATGATGAAAGAAGTGAACGTCCAACTTCGGATCGAGCACGCCCAAGTAGCGGTCGGCCATCAACTGGTCGTCCGTCAGCATCGCGCGGGAAGCGACCTGGTGCAGATCGCGGTCGTCCTGAAAAGCGTGGCTCTACTCGCCCACGTCAAGATCGTGCAGTTCGCGAAAAAAGTAGCGCAACTTATGTGGACACAATTGCTGGTAGAAATACTGTTGTGGAAGCGCTTCGCGCAAATATTCCAGCAAAAGAACTTATCGTTGCAATTGGTTTAGATGTTGATGAACGTATTACCGAAATCTTAGATCACGCCCGAGTTAGTGGTTTAACGGTTCGCGAAGTTACCCGGCATCAAGTTGAATCTATAACTGGAATGGCAAACCACCAAGGTGTTGCATTAATAGTTAAGCCATATGCATATTCATCGCAGAAAGAAATATTCCAACGCGCAAAAACTCCCGCGCTATTTGTGGCTGTTGATGGCATTACTGATCCTCGAAATATTGGGGCAATTGTTAGAAGTGCTGCAGCATTCGGTGCCGATGGTGTGCTAATTCCGGAACGACGTAACGCCAGCATCACCGCCACTGCCTGGAAAGCTTCAGCAGGTGCGGCAGCGCGATTACCTATTGCCCAAGTAAAAAATCTTGCACGTTCGATCGAAGATGCTAAAGAATTCGGTTGCTTCATCGTGGGTCTTGATGGAGAGAGCACGGACACGGTAGATGGCTTGAAAATCGCTACCGATTCGCTCTATGTCATCGTAGGCAGCGAAGGTAAAGGGCTCTCCCGGCTAGTGCGCGAAAAGTGTGATGTTGTTGTTTCGATTCCAATGCGCCAAAGTGTGGAATCCTTAAATGCAAGTGTTGCCATGGCAATTGCACTTTACACAATTGAAGAAAAACGACGAAAAGTAGAATAGTAAATTAGAGAGATAGAAGCATGAACTACCAAAGATTTATCGCGCTCGGGGACTCAATGACCGAGGGCATGACCGATGAAGTAATTAATGGAAAATTTCGTGGCTGGGCCGATCGTGTGGCTGATGTCTTAGCTAAAGATAACCCCGACTTTTCTTATGTAAATCTGGCCGTTCGTGGAAAATTAATTGGCCAAGTAGCACGTGAGCAAGTACCAGCTGCGCTCAATTTAATTGAAGGTAAATCAACTTTAGTTTCATTTCATGCCGGAGCAAACGATGTGATTCGTCCGAACTACGACCCAGAGAAAGTTATTGCGGAGTACACGGCTACTGCAAAAAGGATCGCAACCGGTGGCGGCACGCTAATGCTATTTTGTGTTTTAGAAAATACCGGCGAAGCTACAAGAAGTGCGAAAATTTGGCAGAAGCGATTTGAAATTTTCAATGCGAATACTCGCAAAGTTGCTACCGAACTTGGCGCAATTTTATTAGATCCAAATCAAGATGAATTTTGGCGAGACCGCCGTTTTATCTCTGATGATCGTTTGCATATGAATGCCGAAGGACATTATCGAGCTGCTCAAGGTGTGCTCTTCTCACTTGGCAAAGTTGTTGATGTTAATTGGCGTAAACCTCTACCGCCTGTGAAGACAGATTTATTAGCAATTCGAATTTTTAAGAATTTTAAGTGGTTCATAACTTTTGGAATTCCTTGGATGTCACGTCGCATTCGCGGCCGCTCTTCCGGAGATGGCAGATCACCTAAATACCCAACACCTACTAAGTGGCCGATTTAAGTTAAATAGTCTGTGCGCTCCACTGCCAGGTGAAAACCCCTGGTTTTATTCGATATTTAGCCAAAGTATCAGGTCCGCAAGATGCAGTTCCCAGACCACGAAGTGCTGCATCGATAGTCACGACAGTATTTCCAGAAGGATAAACATCGATGTTATGAGTTGCGTTAGCTAAATCAATTGAACGCATCGGAGTTACTGTAACTTGGCGTGGTTTATCAAGAATAAAGTGGATGCCATGACCTGAAGAATTGGTAAGAGTGAACCAACGAACATCAGCATGGCTGCCATTTTCTTGCGGCTTAACGTACGGAATGTATTGATCGGCTACTGCGCCGGCCCACTTATGGACTCTTCCCAATTTACGATCTGGATAATTTTCCGAAGGTCCAACGCCAAACCAAGTTAGCTTGTAGAGATCTTCACTAACTTCAAAATTTGTTCCCACACGTGCGACATCATTTAGTTGAGCTGGCAGTGTGATCGATTCAGTTACCCTTACTCCATTAGCAATACTTTCAATTAATTGGGAGTGCTTAATTTTGATACCAGTTGCGCTCTCCCAAATATTAGAAATTTTAATTTTCCCAGCTTTATTTGTAATGACGCAATCCGTGCGAGACAAATCGCGAATTCCCCATTCGTTCCAACGATCTGCAAATAATCCAATAATGTCGTTATCGGTTGGCGCGCGCCATAACATTAATTGAGGAGCGATCACGCCAAAAGGAAGAACTATTTCGCCTTCGGCAGTAACAAATTCAGTAGGTCTGGTAACCAGAGCCTTTGCTTTTGTAGCGCTCTTGCTCGCTAGCGGGAATTGCGCCCAAGCAACTTCAAAATTTGCCGGAGCCCAACTATTAGGGCCTTTCTGGTTAAGTGTAAAAGTTATAAATGATTCACCTTTGCGACTGGTAACCTTTAAATATTTCGATGAAACCGTAATCGAAGCAGCACCGCGCGCCTTAGTTTTTGGAATCTTAGCTATGCCACGATCGAGAATTTCGCCATTTGCCGCGATAGCCCAACCTAATTCATACCCTTGTAAATCTACGAAAAAGTTCTTATTTAACAGCGTAAAACGACCAGTGTTAGCGTTCTTTGCGGAAATCAAAACCGGCGAAGCGATATGTTTCATTTCGAAGAGCGCTGGTTTAGGAGTTCTATCCGGAAAAAACATGCCATCACAACAGAAATTTCCATCATGTTTTACTTCGCCAAAATCACCACCGTATGCAGAGCGAATCCGACCATCTGGAAGCTTCTGATCAATTCCATGATCCCAAAATTCCCAAATGAACCCACCTTGCAAACCTTTTGTAGAATGAATTGCTTCCCAATATTCGGCAAGCGTGCCATTGCTATTTCCCATTGCATGCGAGTACTCACACATAATTAACGGTCGGTCAGCTTTTTTTGATTTTGCATATGAAACTATGGCGCTAATATTTGGATACATCGGACAAATTACATCGGTAACTTCTTGGCCATGTGTCCAATTACCACGGATGCCACCTTCGTAATGCAGCGGTCGGGATGAATCAAATTTTCTAACAAATGCAGCAGCAGCTAGATGGTTTAATCCAAAACCAGATTCATTACCTAGTGACCAGAAAATTACGCTTGGATGGTGGATATCTCGCTCAACCATTCGGGACACCCGGTCCACAAAAGCAACTAGATATTTCTGATCATCACAGATGCTATCTAAGAAGGCATGAGATTCGATATTTGCTTCACCGATAACATAAAAACCTAACTCATCACACAGATCTAGAAAAACTGGATCATTTGGATAATGAGAAGTTCGAATTGCATTGAAATTCCAACGCTTCAATTCAAGAAGGTCGTTCCTAAACATATCCCGAGTTAAAACTCGGCCAGTTTCGCGATTGAAATCATGGCGATTGATGCCATAGAGAATTACTGGTTTGCCATTAAATAAAAACTCATTCCCGACAACCTTGACATCGCGGAAGCCAATTTTCTTAGTTGAAATCTCGGCTACTTTGCCAGATGGATCTAAAAGCTGAATTTCCACTTCATAAAGGGTCGGCGATTCGGCTGACCAAGGTGAAATATTCGGCACTTTTACTTCAAATTCAGCATAACCGGGGTTAGGTGGATCTAACTCGAGTAGCACTTTCTTAACTTGATCCGGAACATTTCCATCCCAATATTTTCCATGGAATTCGCTATCGGTAATTTCTTTCTGTTCTCGAGTTTTTTTAGTCCATAGTGTTCGGTTATGGCTAATAAAAGTTTGGCTCATTTTTTGCACTTTACTAACTCCGACTATGCGAGCTTGGAAAGTCCAATTAGCGAGTGGAGCTTCATTAATTGAATTGATATAGGCGCGGATTTTCAGCGTGCCAGTTTTGTTATCAGGTAATAGCCCTGGAGTTAGGTAGAGACGTTCAATAAAAACATGCTCAGTTGCAAATAACTTAATACTCCGGCTGATACCGCCATGCCACCATTGATCTTGATCTTCAATAAATGTGGCATCAGACCACTTTATGATTCGCAAGCGAATTACATTGTTACCCTTTTTTATGTACGAAGTAATCTCAAACTCAGATGCTAAATGAGAATCTTTAGCCATTCCTACATCTTTATTATTTATCGTCACGACAGCTACTGATTCAAAACCGCCGAGCGAGAGCACGATTCGCTTGTTCTGCCAAGTATCTGGAATTGTGAAATCACGTTCATAAATCCCAGTTGGATTATGAAGTGGCACAGATGGTGGCAGATTATCAAAAGGCATTTGCGTGTTTGTATAGATTGGCGCATCTTTATAGTGATGTTCACCTTTATTGATAGTCCACAAACTTGGGACGTTTTCAATGTTCCAACTTGCTGCAGGTGAAGCATCGGCTCGATCTAGTAATTGGAAGCGCCACGGACCATCTAGAGAGATTGAATGTAGATGCTCCATATTTAGCATTGGTAATCGATTTATCGAAGTCGTTTCCGGGCTAATCCAATACTTGCCGTACATCAGCCCTCCAAACTAAACATTCGTCAGATTTACCTGCGAAAGTCTGCCAGAAATTCCGGTGTCCGCACTACCTCTTCTCAGGCAAAACTAGCGGTTGAAAAAGGTCGAGAGTTGTTGAAGGTCTAGCAACTATTTAGAATATAGACCCCCATGTTTAACTTCCCGTTCATAAAAGGTTTCAATAATCACCCCATGACTACTGTATTCCCCAATGATTTTTCAGAACTTCTAATCGATCGGGAATTAAGTTGGTTAGATTTCAATCAACGAGTTTTAGAACTAGCTGAAGATAATTCACTGCCGCTGCTTGAAAGGGTTAGATTCTTAGCAATATTTTCCTCAAATTTAGATGATTTTTATATGATTCGTGTTGCCACCGTAAAACGTAAGATTGAAAATGGAATTACCCAAAAAGGTATCGCTGGACTAACTCCGAGCGAATTACTGAGTAAAGTCCTAATAAAAAGTAGAGAGTTAGCAGATAGAAAAGCCACTTTATTTCACAACGAACTGAAGCCGGCACTGGCTGCCCAAGAAATAGAGCTAACAAGTTGGGATAATATAAACGATTTGGAGAAGAGTTACTTAAAAGAGTATTTTCTAAATACAATATTTCCGATTCTAACACCATTAGCAGTCGACCCTCTTCACCCCTTCCCATATATTTCTGGACTTTCCTTAAATCTTGCAATAGTAGTTAGTCATAAAGAAAAAAGTGATAAATTCTTTGCGCGGGTTAAAGTTCCTCCAGTAATCCCTAGATTTGTGAAAACTCAAAAATCTGCGATACATAGATATGTAACTCTAGAAGAAGTAATAGTTGCGAATTTACAAGAGCTATTTCCTGGGATGACTATCGAGGATTATTTCACCTTTAGAGTAACTAGGAATCAAGATTTTGAAATTGAAGAGGAAGATAGCGAAGATTTACTTGAGACTATGGAGCAGGAGTTGCTTCAACGAAGATTTGGCCCACCAGTGAGATTAGAAGTTGATCGCAAAATTAAACCAGAATTACTTTCGCTTCTAATTGATGAATTGGAGATTACTGAGGCTGAAGTAGTCAAAAGGCAGGGGCCGATTGATTTAACTTGTCTAAACCAAATTGCGGACATTGATAGAAAAGATTTGAAATATCCAGTTTTTAGGAGCAAAACTTCACAATTCCTGCTTGAAACTGAGAGCGAGGATAGCGAGGCTTTCTTTGACTCATTGAAGAATAATGAAGTACTGCTGCATCACCCATATGAATCATTTACAACTTCAGTTGTTAGGTTTTTGGAGAACGCTGCAAGGGATCCGCAGGTGTTAGCAATAAAGCAGACTCTTTACCGAACTTCCGGAGATTCACCAATAGTTGATGCCTTGATTGAAGCGGCTGAAGCTGGAAAGCAAGTCTTAGCGGTTGTGGAAATTCGTGCACGTTTTGATGAACTCGCAAACGTTCGCTGGGCCAGAAAACTTGAAAGTGCTGGAGTTCATGTTGTGTATGGGCTTATGGGAATGAAAACTCATGCGAAACTCTCTTTGATTGTTAGACAAGAGACCAATAGTTTACGTCGCTACTGCCATGTCGGAACCGGAAATTACAACCCTAAAACCGCACGTTTATATGAGGACTGGGGATTGATAAGTTCGGATCCAGATCTCGGTCACGATCTTTCTAGATTATTTAATCAATTATCTGGTTTTGTAGTAGATACGGAATTTTCAAGACTTCTTGTGGCGCCGAGATCTTTGCGAAATGGATTGTTAGGAAAAATTGAGAAAGAAATAGAGAACGCCAAAAAAGGATTGCCCTCGGGAATTAGATTCAAATTGAATTCACTATTGGATGAAGCATTTGTTGATGCACTTTATCGAGCATCAACAGCTGGCGTAAAAGTGGAGTTAGTAACTAGAGGAATTTGCTCATTGAAACCGGAAATTCCTGGAGTATCCGAAAACATTAAGGTTCGATCAATTGTTGGTAGATTTCTTGAGCATTCCAGAATATTCAATTTCGCCAATGGCGGCGAAACCGAATTCTGGATCGGTAGCGCCGACTTAATGGAACGTAACTTAGATCGCAGAGTTGAATCACTTGTGAAGATTATTGCGCCCGAACATAAAGCAACTCTAAATGCTGAATTAGAAGGGTATTTTGCCGAAGATATTGACCGGTGGGAGTTAGACCAACACGGTACTTGGCATAGAAAAGATAAAGATGCTCACGGCAAGAAATTTATTTCTTTGCACGCTCGGCTAATCGATAGATTGAAACGATGATGAGTTCCAGAGTACTTGCGGCTGGTGCCATAGTTTGGCGCAGGAACGATAGCGATGAATTAGAAGTTGCACTTATACATCGTCCGAAATATGACGATTGGTCGTTTCCAAAAGGTAAATTAGAAGAGAATGAAATTGCAATTGCTTGTGCATTTCGAGAGGTGATGGAAGAGACCGGGTTTTCAATAGTTATGGGGCCATATATTGGCGAGTTAAATTATTTAACTCACGGAATCAATAAGAATGTGCAATATTGGTCGGCTCGGTTCGTTTCTGCAATAGGTGAGCCACAACCAAATGAAGTTGATGTTGTGAAGTGGTTTTCAATTTCTGAGGCTGAAGTGAAACTTTCTCGTCCCGACGATATTTCAATTCTAAAGACTTTCATGAATTTTGATTTAGACTCGAACGTACTTGTATTACTCCGTCACGCTAAAGCACTAGATAGAAATGAATGGATTGGTGACGATGGCGACCGTCCACTTATTCAGCTAGGACAATTACAAGCTAAACGCTTATTAAGTACGATGCAAGTTTACGGAATTGAAGAGATTCATTCATCGGCCGCGGTTAGGTGTTATGAAACAGTTACACCAATCGCGCGTAGTCTAAAGTTGGATTTAATATTTGCAGAAGATTTAAGCGAGTATGCCTACGCAAAGAATGCTGATAAACCATTGAAATATATTAAGAAACTCTTAAATCTGCATAGCAATGTGATTGCATGTAGTCATAATCCGATACTTCCAGAAATTATGGCAAATTTAATAGAGAAATCTGGCATAGAAACTAGGCACACCAAACTTGAACCTGGTGATGCATGGATAGTGCATCATGTTGACAATGTTTTGATAGCTATTGATTTTTTAGCTGCTCCCACTGTTTAAAAACTAAACTTCCATCCAGTCCATCCATTTTAGAACAATGCCTTCACGCAGTGCCCAAGGACAAATTTCTAATTGATCCACATCTAAGTTGCGCATGACACTTTCTGCAACATAAGCGCCGGCCACAATTTGTCGGGCTCGACCGGCAGATACACCAGGTAAATCTGCCCGATCCTCAAGCGTCATTTCCGCCAGCCGGGGTGTGATTTTTCGTAGCGAATCAATTCTCAAATTCTTACCATTTCCGGGAATCCAGTCAGCGCATAATCGAGCAAGGGTTCGAAAAGTTTTGCTAGTTGCGATTGCTCTATCTGTACCCTGATGCTGGACTAGCGCGGGCAAAATTTCGCTCAATTTACTTTCGATGTGATCCCGCATATTTCTTAAACTTTTCTTGTTAAATGGATCGCCTTCAAGCAGGTCATTAGTTAATCGCGCTGCACCAAGTGGAAGCGAAAATGCAACGTCCGGAGATTCGTTTACTCCAACCGCAATTTCTAAAGACCCACCACCAATATCAATCATTAATAGCCGGCCACTCGACCAGCCATACCATCTTCTTGCTGCTAGGAAGGTAGTTTTTGCCTCGTCTTCGCCCGAAAGTACTTGTAGATCTATTTGAAACTCACGATTAATGCCTTCGATAATCTCAGCGCCGTTTTTTGCATCTCTCAATGCTGAAGTGGCAAAAGGAAGTAGTTCTTTAGTTTTTGCAATAGCCGCTTCCTTTAGTGCCCTTCCGATGCAGAGGCGCAGAGCTTCAACTCCAGACTCGGAAATATTTCCATTTGAATCTAAGTATGAGGTTAATTGTAAGTCTTCTTTAAAATTAGATGTTGGATTTGGTCTGGCACCTGGTGCAGTATCAACAATTTGTAGGTGCACAGTATTTGAGCCAACGTCTAGTACGCCAAGCCTCATGTTCGAATACCTTTATTTAAATCGTATGCAGTGTTTGCAATCGCTCTGCGAGCATAAATATATTTTTCACTCGATTCCGGATAAAGATGTTCAAATCTACGCGGCGCGGCTATTAGCGCTCGTAATTCTTCAGTTTTGATGGTTTGAGAATAAATCGGAGCACCAGTGATTTGCGGCGTAGTTTTTTTATGTGGAAAGAGCACTCGGTAAGAGAGTCCAGCTTTCTCTAAGAAGAAAACGATTAAATGTTTTACCGCATCAATCGGTTTTTTACCCAGGATTTCCAATACTGAAAAACTTCGATATTGCACGCTCTTGAGAATCCGATTAGCAATAGTTGATTTGCTGATTTTTAGTAAAAATTCGGCAATTTCATTAGCCCCAGATGGCGCTGGTAGATCCAAACATTTATTCGAGAGCGCTATTCTTAGAATTGGATCCTGTAGTTTTTTTACGGTGCGCTCAATATCAGGTAAATTAGATTGGTCTGCCATCAGCGCCGCACCGTTGTCAGCACACCATCGAGCCCGAGTTTCTTGATCATCGGTACCTCGAATATTGGATACGAAAACAGTTGGTAAGCCGGCAGCTAAGAGCTCATGGACTCCGTTATATCCAGCTGCGCATATTCCGGCATCGAAAGCGTTTAGCAAATCGGCAAGTGGGAAATAGCGGACGACTTTTAGATCAAGCCCAGCGGGAGCTAACGAATTGCCGTTCTTATCTTTCGGCTCCTTTGTAAGTACGACTTGCAAATCTTTCCACCCAATCAAACCTGAGAGTGCTGCATGCATTTTCTGATTCACATCTGCATCACCAGTACCGAGTTGTACTAAAACAGCAGGCCGATTTAAATCTAAACCTAATTTTAATTTTGCTGTTTTTTTATCTAACGCCACCGCTGTTCTAAATAGGGATACTGGCGCAACTAATTTAGCTTCTTTTCTTTTAAATGTTGGGCCACGGTCATAAGCACGCGCATAATCACCGGGTTCAATTACATAATCCATTATTTTTGATTGCATACCTAAAACAAATCGCTGCGGTTTCTTCTGCCACAGCCCGCGCCGAATCCAAACTAAAGTTAAATCAGGTTTAGCGATTTTCGCTGCAAGAATTCCAGGATAAGGAACCACTCCGTCAAAAGTTAAAATTGTGGCACCTGTTTCTTCTACGAGCGCAAGAATTCGATCTCGTAAATATTTATCCCATTTATATCTGGACATTAAACCGCGATCTCGACCAGTTATATATTCAGCTGGAATGCCAGTTGCTTCTGGAATCTCTGCGACCGCGCTAGCCATTGAGATAATGATTGGGTTTGCTCGGTTTTTCAGCGCTAGCCCGATTGCGGTCGCGCGAGCTAAATGCCCCATGCCCACGCCATTACTTGTAGCCAGAATAATTGTTGGCTGTTCCGGCTTGGCTTGCATGTGGCGAGAGTATCGGAAGCGATTAGAGAGTATCTATTAGCGCCATGAGATACTTCTGAAATGGCTAATTCAAGTAGTGGAGCTGCTGTTGAAATCACTAGGTTTCTAGAGTGGGATGAAACTGATGCCGCCGGACATCATCATTATGCGAGTGTATTTCGGTGGGTAGAAGAGTTAGAAGCAAAACTTTATCGAGATTTAGGGTTACCTAGTACCCTTTTTGGCCAGATACCTCGGGTCAAAGTGGCAATGGAATATCGGCGGCGGATTTTTTTTGGAGAAGTTGTAACAACTCACCTCAAAGTAATTCGGGTAGGTAATTCTTCAATGGAGCTAGATTTCAAAGCTTATGTTGGAAGTGAAATTGCAGCTGAAGGAAATTATATAATTGTGCATTCGCCAGATAAAGAAACCGGATCAAAGCCATGGCCAGCTGAGTGGAAGAAAAAATTTCTTAACGAATAATTTTTGCGACCATTGCACCGCTACCGCCACCCACGCCGCCACCTGGCCAAGTTCCAGAACCGCAGATAAATAGCCCATCAATTGGTGTGCGATGACGATTCCAAGAAGGAGTTGGACGGAGGAAAAAGAATTGTGCTGGGTGATGACTTCCACCTAGTGAATCACCTTTAATTAAGTTGGCGTTGTAACGCTCTAAATCGGTTGGAGTCAAAACTTTTCGAGAAAGTATTTGACTCTTAATTCCCGGTGCATAATTTTCAATAATTTCAATGATGCGATCTGCATACGCGTCGCCAACCTGATCCCAAGTATTGCCAGAAATTTCACCACGAGCGTCACCCTTGATATCAAGCGGTAGAACTCGTACTTGAATCCAGAGTACATGTTTTCCGGCTGGCGCCCGCGATGGATCAGTAACAGTTGGTTGCCCAATAACTAGTGCGGGCGAGCTTGGTAAAAGGCCGGCTGCAGCTTGGGTATATGTCATAGCAAGATCATCAACATAAGGTGCGATGTGAATGTAATTAAATTCTTTAGCTTCACTAGCGCTCCAATTAGGGAGTTCGTTTAGAGCCAAGTGAATCATCATCGTTGATAACCCAGGGCGGAATTTCTTCACTTCCGCCACATTTTCAGAACTTGATAGCTTTGAATTTAAGAGTTCAGGAATTAGGGCTGGGTTTACATTTGCAATAATATTTTTTGCGTTAAACATGGTGCCATCCATAGTTCTGACACCGATTGCTTTTTCGTTCTCCGTAATAATCTCAATGACTTTTGAATTAACTTTTATAGTTCCTCTATTTTCAGAAATTACGCCAGTTAACGCTTTTATTAAAGTATCTGCGCCACCTTTACCGAGCACCATTCCAAATTCTTGTCCGCCGATAGATTCCAAGAATGAGAAGAGCGCTCCACCAGAAATATCTGGGCCGTAATCTAGATGCATCCCCCAAATTGCGGCTAACGCTTTAGTTTCTGGATGTACAAAATATTCTTCAGTAAAAGCTCTGGATGATTGCAGTAGCAATCTAATTAATTGGAAAAGTCCATTTGTACCAAGTGCGCGCCAAGTTTTATAAATAGATTTAGCTGCTGCAAAAGATGGCAACTCCGCGGCTAAGAGCGGAAAGAGATGCGGTGCAAATTTTCCTAATAGCGCGGTTAAAGCTTGCCACGATTCAACATCGTTTGGCGCAACTCGTTTAAGCGTTTCAATATTTGCCGCTCTATCCATCACAATTCCTAATGACTTTCCATTTGGGAATAGTGAAATAAATGGTTTTCCGGAGGGAACAAACTCCAAACCGTTGCGAATCAGATCGTCTTTCAGCGCAGCCATAATTGGTCCGCCCGCAAAAAGGCTGAGATTTGTCGCAAAAAGATCATGTTTAAAGCCCGGCAAGGTAACTTCTTCGGTCCGAACTGCGCCACCGCAAGTATCGGCGGACTCCAGAACTAAGACCCGTTTTCCTCGTTTAGCTAATAGGGCTGCCGAACTAAGTCCATTAATCCCGGAACCAATAACAATTACATCGAAATTATTCATTTGGCAATCCTCTCATGCGCGATTATTCAATTCAACGAGTTTAAGTTCTGGACTATCTAAGCGAAATGGACTTAGATTTCGACATCAACAGTCAGGAGATTCGAATGAACCAGAAAAGTTATGATGCAATTATTGTAGGAAGCGGCATTAATGCCTTGGTCGCTGGTGCGGTTCTTGCAAATTCTGGCTGGAAAGTTTTACTCTGCGAACGAAACAAGGTTGCTGGCGGCGCTATTCGAACCGAAGCGGCCACTCTTCCTGGGTATACCCACGAATTACTTTCAAGTTGGCATCCGTTATTTGTCGGCGGTCCTGCTTATGCAGAATTGGGCGAAGCGCTAACAAAACGTGGCGTTGTATATAAGAACACCACATCACCAACTGGTGTTGTTTGTAGCGCTGGTACTGCAATTCTTTCAACTGATCCGGTAGAGACTGCAAAAGAGATGGACCGCTTAGGCGATGGCGCAGCATGGAGCGGGATGATGCAAGAGTTTGGTGGAAAAATTGATTTAGCATTTGGATTGCTAGGCGCGGATTTCTGGCGTACTAATTCGCTGAAGTTGGCACGCACTGCACGTAAACGATTCGGAAACCGCGGCTTAGTTGCAACTGGCGCAGAATTACTTGAACCTGCTGCGCCTTGGTTAGATAGAACTTTTTCTTCCGAAGTTACCAAATCACTTTTAGCACCTTGGGCGCTACATAATGGACTTGGCCCAGATGATGCTGCAAGTGCTTTTATTACCAAAGTTATTGGTGCTGCCGTTGCATTCGGTGGCATGCCAGTTCCAGTAGGTGGTGGAATTAAATTAGTAGAAGCGTTAGTTGGAATTATAAAAGATGCTGGCGGCGAACTATTAACCAGCGCAGATGTTATAAAAGTTACAACTTCAAATGGCAAAGCTACCGGTGTAAAACTTGCCGACGGCCGAGAATTTAGCGCGACAAAATCTGTTCTAGCGTCGGTAACTCCGCAAGCGTTATATCAAGGCTTGTTATCTGAGGAAAAGATTCCAACTGAAATCACAAAATCTGCGGATGCATTTAGATACGGTCGCGCCGCCATTCAAATTCATTTAGCGCTATCTGAGCCACCACAATGGAAAGCAGATTCACGGTTAAAAGATGTTGCGATTGTGCATATCTTGGATGGGATGAATTCGTTATCCGAATCGGTAAATGCTTCAAATCGAGGTTGGTTAGCTAAACGACCAACAATTGTGGTGGGACAACCAACAACTGTTGATCCTTCACGCGCACCTGCTGGAACATCAATACTTTGGATTCAATTACAAGAAAACCCACGGAAAATTCTTGGTGACTTAGCGGGTGAAATAAATCCAGGTGATGGTTCTTGGAATGAAGAACGGCTAAATAAATATGCAGATCGTGTGCTTGCTCAGGTTGCCGATCAAATCCCAAACTTGTTTGGCGCAATCAAAGCGAAAATTGTGCTTGGACCAGAACAGATCGAAGCGATGAATAGGAACTTAGTTGGCGGCGATCCTTACGCTGGCGATTGCCGGGTAGATCAATACGCACCATGGCGCCCACTTAGCGCTGCCACCGGCCATCGCACACCTATAAAGAACCTCTGGCACATCGGTGCATCAACTCATCCCGGTCCTGGATTAGGCGGCGGCTCTGGATTTTTAGTTGCAAAACGCTTAACCCAGAAGAGTTTCTTAGAAAAATTAAGAAATCGGTAATTAACAAAATAAAAAAGCCCGCCAAAATAGTCGGCGGGCTTTTTTAATTAACTATTTATTTTGCAACCAGAGCCAATACGCGACATGGGCTACCAGATCCGCCAACAATTTTTAGCGGAGCTGCAATCACGATTGCACCAGTTGTAGGCAACTTATCTAGATTGCGAAGTTGAGTTAGACCGTATTTATTATTTCCAAGGAAGAGGGTGTGACATGGGAATGGCATAGAGAAGCCGAAAGCTCCACCAGCATCAGTTCCTACTGTTTCCACGCCCATGCCTAGAATTTCAGTCTTAGTTGCGAAGTATTCTGCGCACTCAACTGTTAAACCTGGGGTATGCGGACCATTTTCATCAGCGTTAGCAAATGCTTTTGCATCATCGCCGAATTTTGACCAACCGGTGCGGAACATTACCCAAGCGCCTTTTGGAATCGCTCCGTTAGCTTTTTCCCATGCTTGCACATGAGAAACGTCTAAACAGAAATCAGGATTTGCGGCAGCTTCTTTAGCAAAATCTAAAACTACTGCTGGACCGACTAAACGTGCTGGCGGTACTTGCGAAACATCGTCAAGATCTTTACCAGTTACCCAGTGAATTGGTGCATCAAAGTGCGTGCCAGTGTGTTCACCAGTGTGAAAGTTGTTCCAGTACCAAGCTGGACCCTTATCGTCATAACGAGAGATAAGTTCTAATTTAAAGTTTGCGGTTTGGCCCATCTCTGGTGGTAAGCCAAGAATTGGTGTGCTCTCTTGCAATGGTGCAGTTAGATCAATAACTTGAACTGATCCTGAAGCGAGATCATTGGCAAGTGCTTTTAGGTCGGCCATTTATATGCTCCTAACAAAGTTGTGGCTAAAACAGTTGCGAAAATCTCTCACTAATTTGAGATATCGGCAAGGGGGGTTCGGGTAGACATCGCTCACACGGTAGGCGAGGATTAGCTGGGCCTGGGAAGCAGGTTCGCGGCAAGGAGAGAAACCATGGCAGAGCGCTCATTTGCAGCTGAAGTTGAAAAGTTGCGCGTTGGTGCTGGCGCAGAATTTGCCGGCGAAGGAATTCTCGCTGTAACAAAGGCGCTGCTGCAATCAGGAGTTTCATATGTAGGCGGTTATCAAGGTGCACCAATTTCGCACTTGATGGATGTACTTGGAGACGCGCACGAAATATTAGAGGAACTTGGAATCCATTTTGAAAACTCAGCTTCCGAAGCAACAGCAGCTGCAATGTTGGCCGCATCAGTTCATTATCCATTACGCGGTGCCGTAACTTTTAAATCAACAGTTGGTACCAACGTTGCATCAGATGCGCTCGCCAACCTTTCATCCGGTGGTGTTACTGGTGGCGCGTTAATTATTGTTGGTGAAGATTACGGCGAAGGTTCTTCGATCATGCAAGAACGCTCACATGCATTTGCGATGAAATCACAAATTTGGTTAATGGATCCACGTCCAAACCTAACTGCAATCGTAGATTCAGTTGATTTAGGTTTTAGATTATCTGAGGCCAGCAATACTCCCGTTATGTTAGAACTTCGACTTCGCTCTTGTCACATTCACGGCAAATTTATTGCCAAAGATAATGTTCGCCCTTCCTTCACTTTGAAGGATGCGATTGAAAATCCACGTCAAGATCCAGCTAGAGTAGTTTTGCCGCCAGCATCTTTTGCGCATGAGCAAGAAAAGTTAAATGTTCGTTGGCCAGCTGCCGTAAAGTTCATCAAAGAGAATAAAATTAACGAAGTTATAAATGATGGTGCGCAAGATTTTGGCATCATTTTGCAAGGCGGTTTATACAACACAGTAATTCGGGCGTTACAACTACTTGGACTTTCTGATGTCTATGGAAATAGCAAAATTCCACTTTATATTCTCAACGTTACCTACCCAATAATTGACGATGAAGTTATTGAATTTGCTAAAAGTAAGCGCGCAGTATTGTTAGTTGAGGAGGGTCAACCGGATTACATAGAACAAAACCTCCATGCTGTGCTTCGTCGCGCAGATGTTCCAACTAAGTTATTTGGAAAAGAGATGTTGCCACCAGCTGGTGAGTACACCCCAGCTCATGTAATTAAAGGAATCACTGAATTTATTAAAAAATATGGACCGGAATTACTAGACCAAACCGCCCTTCCCGCGGTTGTTAGACCAAATGGTGATAAACCAACATCGCTTGAAACTCGGATTGCTCCAGAAAAAGTACACGGTCGACCACCTTCATTTTGTACTGGTTGCCCAGAGCGCCCAATTTTTACAGCACTTAAACTTGCAGAACGCGAGACTGGGAAGCACCACATCAGCGCTGATATTGGTTGCCATCTATTTTCAATTTTGCCACCATTTAATATCGGTGCAACCACAATGGGTTATGGCCTTGGATCTGCCGGGGCATCTGCATTCCAATCGATTGAAACCGATAAACAAGTAATTTCTTTTATGGGCGATGGTGGTTTCTGGCATAACGGCTTAACTAGTGGAATTGGTAACGCAGTTTTTAATCAGAGCGATGGCTTAACAGTTATTGTAGATAACGCTTATAGCGCTGCAACTGGCGGTCAAGACATTCTCTCTTCGCAAGCTGATAATGAATTGCGATCTACTAAACATCCGATTGAGGCAGCCGTACGTGGGATTGGCGTCAAGTGGGTAAAGACAATTACTAACACGTACAAAGTTAGTGAAATGCGGGAAACTTTTAAGAGCGCTTTAACGGGAAATGTAAAAGGTCCAAAAATTATTGTGGCGCAAAGTGAGTGTACGTTAAATCGAATGCGTCGCGAGAAGCCAGCAATGGCTAAGAGAATCAAAGAAGGCAAGCGCGTTGTTAAAGAGCGATTTGGAATTGACCCAGACACATGCACTGGCGATCACTCTTGTATCCGCATAAATGGCTGTCCTTCACTAACAATTGCACCAAATCCAGATCCAATGCGCAAAGATCCCGTGGCATCAATTCTTAACACATGCGTTGGCTGTGGCCTTTGTGGCGAAGCCGCTCATGCTGCCGTTTTATGTCCTTCGTTTTACCGGACTGAAGTCATTAGCAACCCATCAATTTGGGATAAAGCAAAATTAGCAATCCGGAGTGCAGTAATTGGTTTCTTGCAGAATGGAATTGAACGAAGGTTAGTTGGAATCCAACCAAATGCTTAATCAATCTAGACCAATCACCATGGCGGTTTTAGCTATGGGCGGCGAAGGCGGCGGCGTTTTAGCTGATTGGTGCATCGACATGGCGGAGCACTCAAATTATTGGGCACAAACAACTTCAGTTCCCGGAGTTGCACAACGTACCGGTGCCACTGTTTATTACCTAGAATTTTTTTCTAATGATGGCAGCAATAAAGAGCCGATCTTAAGCACGATGCCAACACCTGGCGAAGTAGATATTGTGATCGCTTCAGAATTAATGGAAGCTGGTCGCGCCGTATTTCGGGGATTTGTAACACCTGAGACCACAACTTTTATCGCATCAACAAACCGAGTTTATTCAATGACTGAAAAAACTGCGATGGGAGATGGTCGAGTAAGTTCCGAAGAGTTGTTAAGTGCTTGCGAAGCAGCAGCTAAAAAATTTATCTCGGGAGATTTTTCCGATGTCGCCGACAAGAGCAGTACTGTTATTTCAGCAGCACTTTTTGGTGCGCTTGCAGGTAGCGGCGCGCTACCATTCACGAAAGAGCAATTTACATCTGCAGTAGAGCGCAGTGGCGTAGGAGTTAAAAATTCTTTAATAGCATTTGAAAAGAGTTTTGAGATTGCGCAAAATTCTTTAAAACCAAAATCAAACCCGGTTTCTATTTCAATTGGCGCTAAGCCAGCCGATGCACCATCCGCAAATTTAGGCTTAACGCCAGCGCAAGAGTTAGAAATTCTCAATAATCCAAATGGAGCTGTTGGTTCGAAATTGCAGGACCTTGCTTCTAGAATTAAAAGTGATTATCCAAGTGCTGTTACTTTAATGACCATAAGCGGCATCAAGCGAACGGCTGATTATCAAGATGCTGCTTACGCCAAAGTTTATTTAGATCGATTAGAAGCAGTAAAAGAATGCGATTCAGTATTTGGTGATGGTACGTATCGGACGCTTAATGAGGTAGCCCGATATACCGCGCTCTGGATGACTTATGAGGACACAATTCGGGTAGCGGATTTAAAGACTCGTCGAACTAGATTTAATCGCGTTAACGAGGAAGCGCGAGTTGCTGATAATCAGATTATGCAAGTACGCGAATTCTTACACCCGATGGCTGAAGAAATTGCTGATACTTTGCCAACCTTGTTAGGTGGTTGGATAATTAAAACTAAGACAGTAAGTAATTTTATAAATAAATTAACAATAAATGGCATGCGTCTGCACACTACCTCACTACATGGATATTTTTTGCTCTATATTTTGGCAAGGCTTAAATTCATCCGCCGCCGTTCGCTGCGATTTAATCTTGAACAAGAACGCATTGATCAATGGCTAACCAAAATATTAGCTGTTATGCCCGAAAATTATGATTTAGCTTATGAAATTGCTGAGAGCGCCAATGTAATTAAGGGATACGGCGACACCCATAAAAACGGTTGGCGTAACTTCACTTCATTAATGAGTGAAGTAGATAAATTGCGCGAATCTAAAGATTCAACCGCAGCAACTAGAATCTCGACGTTGCGAAGTGCGGCGCTCTCTGATGAAACCGGCGAGAAGTTAAGAGCGTTGCTTTAAGGCTTAGCTCTCTTCAAACTTCGCAGTAATTTCAGCATATGTCATCATCGAACGTGCTGCTTCAGCTGCCATTTTTTCGCGTTCTAGATTTCGCTCGAGCTGGACTTTTGCTGATACATATTGTTTTGGCCATTTCACATCTAGATAACCGATTTTTGCGGCTTCATTCAGGGTCCATGCGGGATTAGCTAAATGCGGACGGGCTATTGCACATAGATCGGCGCGACCCGCAGCAATAATCGTATTTGCATGGTCTGCCTCAGATATTGCGCCAACTGCGATGGTTTTTATGCCAACTTCGTTTCGGATTTGATCTGAGAATGGAGTCTGGAACATGCGACCATAAACTGGCTTCTCGTCTTTTGAAACCTGTCCTGAAGAACAGTCAATGACATCTGCCCCAGCAGCTTTAAATGCGCGTGCTATTTCAACGGCATCTTTTGGGGTAATTCCGCCTTCTACCCAATCATGCGCAGAGATACGTACGCTGATTGGTTTACCAGCTGGCCAGGCGGCGCGTACTGCGTTAAAAACTTCTAGCGGATAACGGAGACGATTTTCTAGCGAGCCACCGTATTCGTCGGTACGTTGATTGGTTAGTGGGGAAATAAATGAAGAAATTAAATAGCCGTGTGCAGCGTGCAATTCTAGCCAATCGAAACCAGCCTCAGCTCCAGCATTAGTGGCGCGAACAAAGTCAGCTTTAACTCGGTCCATATCTTCGCGAGTCATAGCTTTCGAAGTTTGGGAAACGCCTGCTAAATATTGTTGTGGTGATGCTGAAATCAATTCCCAGCCGCCAGTTGCAACTGGTTTATCAATTCCTTCCCAAGCTAAGTTTGTGGCACCTTTTGCACCAGCATGACCAATTTGTATTGCAATCTTGGCCTCGGAATTTTCGTGAACAAAATTTACAATTCTTTTCCAGCCGGCAGTGTGTTCCGGGGTGTACATACCTGGGCATCCCGGCGTGATTCGAGCATCTGCGGTAACGCAAGTCATTTCGGTAAATACCAATCCTGCGCCACCCATTGCACGCGCACCTAAATGCACAAGGTGATAATCAGCAGGCATGCCATCATGGGCCGAATATTGGGCCATTGGCGAAACCACAATGCGATTTTTTAGAACTACATCACGAACTTTTAGCGGCGTGAGCATCGGTGGGATTTGGCTACCGGACTTTGGAAGCGGTACACCAGCATCGGCAAAAGCTTTTTCCGCATACCAACGTTCATATCCATCTAAGAAGTTAGCATCGCGTACTCGTAAATTTTCATGGCTGATCCGTTGAGATCTAGTTAGTAACGAATAATTGAATTGCTCCGCAGGAAGTCGGGTGTAGCGATCTATATGTTCAAACCACTCCATAGCGTTACGGGCTGCGTTCTGGATTTTTAAAACTTCTACAGATCGCAAATCTTGGTAAGTTTTTAGTACTGATTCTAGGTTTACTGAACTATCACCAGAACCCGCAGCAAGAGTCTCGAATGAGCGTGCTAGTTCAATCGCATCTTCCATCGCTAATTTTGTGCCAGACCCAATAGAGAAGTGCGCAGTATGAGCCGCATCGCCCATCAAAATAGTTGGAACTTTCTTTTGGTTAATAGTGTTCCAATGAATCCACTCTTGGCAGATAACTCTAGGAAATTTAATCCAAATAGCCGACCCTCTTAAATGCGCTGCGTTTGTAAGAAGTTTTGCACCATCAAGATGTTCTTTAAATAAGTTTTCACAGAATGCAACCGCTTCTTCTTGCGACATATCCTCAAGTCCGGCTTTTTTCCATACCTCTTCGGGAGTTTCCACAATAAAAGTTGAGGTATCACCATCAAATTGATAAACATGGGCTTGGAACCAACCAAATTCAGTCTCTTTAAATAAGAAAGTAAAATCCTTAAACATCTTCTTGGTACCGAGCCAAACGAAGCGGCAGATTCGAGTATCAATATCCGGCTTGAAAGTTTCAGCGTAGCGGGTTCGGATTGCACTGTTTAAACCATCAGCCGCTATCACCAAATCAGCATCATATTTAGCAGCCATTTCTTGATCATCTTTGACATCTGTTTCAAAAACTAAATTTACGCCAAGTTCTTCACAACGTGTCTGCAAAATATTAAGTAATCGCTTGCGACCGATTCCGCAGAAACCATGGCCACCAGAGATAAAACTTTCATCATCGATCCGCACATCAATGTCGTCCCAATGATTAAATGAACCAAGAATTTCGCGAGCGGTTTTTTCATCTGCGCGGACAAAATTACTAAGGGTTTGATCCGAAAAAACAACGCCCCAACCGAAAGTGTCGTATGGGCGATTACGTTCAACCACGGTTATTTCATGAGCTGGATTCTGTTTTTTCATAAGAATTCCAAAGTAAAGCCCAGCAGCGCCGCCGCCAATTGAAAGAATCTTCATAGCTCTCCTTTGCCTTTTTCCTATTCGGTACATTTCGAATTACAGTGCGGCGATAATAACCGTGCCAAGAATAGGGTTACTTACTTACTTCTGCCAGAGATAGTGATTAGGGTTACTACATGTTCAGTCCGAGATTTAATGGCAAAGCCGCAATCGTTACTGGGGGCAGCGGTGGGATTGGTTCTGCTATTGCAGAGGCGCTGCTTAGCGAAGGCGCAATGGTTGCAATATTTGACACCAACCAAGAGACCCTACAAAAGAGTGTTGCCGCCTTTTCTACTTCTGGCTCAATGGTAATTGGGGAGGTAGTGGATGTGCGCGATGGCGCTGCAGTCAAGAAAGCGGTTGATGCAGTCGCTGAAAAATTTGGCCGGGTTGATATTTTAATTGCAGCAGCTGGTGGATCACTGGGCACACCGCGCGATTTAAATGAGATTAGCGAAGCCGACATTGATTTAGTCTTAGATGTAAATGTAAAAGGAACTTTTAATTGTGCACGTGCGGTAATAGAACATATGAAAAAAGCTGGCGGCGGTTCCATCGTTACTTTTTCTTCGATTGGTGGTCGTGGCGCAAGCCCAGTAACTGGCGTTCCATACGCGGCAGCAAAATCTGCCATCCTAGGTTTAACTCGCAGGCTTGCGCGCGAAGTTGGCGCTGACAAAATTAGAGTAAATGCAATTGCGCCTGGACTTTTCTTAACTGGACGGTTGCAAGGAATGTTCGATGCACTTGCCGAATCTGAGCGGAATGAAGTTTTAAACGCCATACCGTTAAAGCGGATGCCCGAAATAGACGAATGCGTTCAACCAGTTTTATTCCTAGCTAGCGATGCCGCTTCTTATATGACTGGAACTGTTTTAGATGTTAACGGCGGCAGATTGATGCCTAGTTAGTATTGCCTACATCACATACGCGGCAGTAACTTGTTTTCTAACGGAAAATTTATCGTTTTACCGTTGACGGAACTACTCCCTCGACCCAAGATTGAACACTCATAGTGCCAATATTTGGAGGAGCAAGTTAATGCCAAAGACTGAATATTTACCTGGCTTAGAAGGCATAGACCATGTCGGAATTACAATCCCGAACTTAGACGAAGCCGTCGCATTCTATTCAGAACTACTCGGAGCATCTGAAATTTTTAGATTGGGTCCATTTGATGCTCGCGAGATCCCCGGCGTAGATGGTAAAGATTGGTCGCTTGCTCACGTAAACGTTACCGATGCTAAATTCACAATCGCAATGTTGGAAACGAAAAATGGCAGCCGATTGGAATTATTTCAGTACGACCGACCTGATGATCGTCGCTTAACTCCACCTCGTAATTGTGACCTCGGTGGGCATCACATTGCATTCAAAGTTGCTAATCTAGATAAAGTTTTAGCAATGAAAGATAAATTTAGTTTAACTTTCATGTCGGGGCCGATTGCGATAACAGAAGGACCTGCGGCTGGGCAACGTATTATTTACGTTCTAGATCCATGGGGTAATCAGCTTGAATTGGTTGAATATCAAGCGATAAAGAAGTAAGGATCACTAAAAAAATGGCGCTGGCTACGATGACTGCAAGAATTGAGATGCGTGGTATTAGCAAACAATTTGATGCAGTAAAAGCGCTATCGAATGTTGATTTAACTTTATATCCTGGAGAAGTACATACAATCGCGGGCGAAAACGGCTCCGGAAAATCAACATTGCTAAAAATTTTAGCTGGTGTTATTCAACCAAACGAGGGGTTAATCAGGATCGATGGCACCAGTCATGTTTTGACAAGCGTGCGTGGCGCGATGGGTCTCGGCGTAACGATGGTTAGCCAAGAATTAAGTTTGGTTCCAAATTTAGGAATTGCCGAAAATGTATTCTTAGGGCATAACCAAACTCGTGATTTCATTGGAATTAATTGGAAAGATACTGAAAAGCGCGCTGCCGAACTACTAAAACGCTTAAATTTAACGGTTAATCCAAAGCAATTAGTGTCAACAATCCCACAGCATCAACAACAACTCGTAGAGATAGCCCGGGCACTTTCATTTGATACTCGAGTTCTATTGCTAGACGAACCAACTTCTTCATTAGATCCTGCAGAAGTGAAATCGCTATTTAATGTTATTCGCCAACTTCGGGATGACGGTGTTGCAGTAGTTCTAATTTCGCACCGAATGTCAGAGATGTTAGAGATCAGTGATCGATTCACAGTACTACGCGATGGAAAATTGATCGATACTGGAGTAAAGGGCGATGTAAGTGAGGCTTGGTTAATCGATCGTATGGTTCTAAATAAACCAAAGAAAATATCGGATAGTACTTACTCAATCGAAAACAAGCGAGCAGTATTAGAGGTAAAAGGACTTTCTGATCGACTAGGCGCATTTAATAACATCTCATTCAATTTGCATGCTGGCGAAATTGTTGGAGTTGCTGGGCTAGCCGGCGCTGGTCGGACCGAGTTGGTTGAAACTATTGTTGGATCGCGCCCACGAATTTCTGGTGAAGTTTTAATCGATGGCGTAGTTGTGAAAGCAAATAGCAGAAGCTCAATCAATGCAGGAATAGCTCTAGTTCCAGATGACCGCAGAACTAAATCTACTATTCATGAAATGTCGGTTCGTGAAAATTTATTGCTTGCACAACATCAACTCCCATTTAGCTTTAGAAGTAAATCAAAGGAAGCAAAGATTGTTAATGCTTGGTGCGAACGATTTAAAATTAAGGCCGCTGATATCGACACTCCTATTAAATCTTTATCTGGAGGTAACCAGCAGAAAGTAGTTATTGCACGTTGCCTCCAGACAAATCCAAAAGTTCTGGTTTTGGACGAAGCCACGCGTGGCATTGATCTGGGCGCAAAGGCCGAAATTTATGAAATTTTGCGAGGGCTCGCTAAAGAAGGGCTTGGAATTTTGGCAGTTTCTTCAGAAATATCAGAAATTTTCGAAATTTCGGACCGAGTCCTAGTTATGCATGCCGGGAAGTTAGCTGCAGACATGGGACGTGAAGAAATGACGGAAGCAAATGTAGTTGCAGCCGCTACTGGTTCGAATAAAAAGGGAGATCAATAACTATGTCACTCAAACTTCCACGATGGAGTTCATTGCCGGCTTGGTCTGGGGTACTTTTACTAGAAGTATTGCTATTTATTTTTATGGCAATCTCACAACCAGAGTTCGTATCTGCTGGAAATTTAAGCAACATTGTTAGATCTGCGGCGATACCAATTGTGCTAGGTATTGGAATGACTTACACAATTCTCACCGCTGGAATCGATTTAAGTGTAGGTAGCGTTTTAGCATTTAGTGGAATTTTACTTTCCGGAATGATAGATCACATGCCGCGTTATGCCGCAGTTGTTGTAACAATTGCGCTTGTAACTCTGATTGTTGGTGGAATTAATGGAACTTTAATTGGAAGATTTGGATTAAATAGTTTTGTAGTAACGCTAGGTTCACTTGGAATATTCAGAGGTATTTCATACTTGGTTACAAATGGTACGACCCAAAATATTGATGCCGGTCCTCTTATTCGAGCGCTTGGTGATGGCAATGTTGGACCAGTTCCTGGCCCATTGTTAGTAGTAATCGTGCTTGCTGCAATTTCAATTTTTGTACTGCGTTCAACTTTCTTTGGTCGCGATGTTTATGCAGTTGGTGGAAATGAATTTGCTGCACAACTTGCTGGAATTTATACTGGACGTGTAAAAATGAATGTTTACGTAATTTCAGCTGCATGTGCTGGCTTAGCAGGAGTTATGCAAGTTGGTCGACTCGATTCAGCTGCACCAACTGCCGGCGCCGGTTTAGAACTTGCAGTTGTGGCAGGCGTTTTATTAGGTGGAACCCGCCTTAGCGGAGGTGTAGGAAGCATCACCGGAACCGTAATTGGTGTACTTTTCCTACAAACCGTATCGAATTCCCTGACAATCCAGGGAGTCTCCTCATACTGGCAACAAATTGTTACCGGTGTATTACTTGGAGCCGCGGTTTTATTTGACCGCATACGACTTGAGTTATCAAGTCGTGCACCATCGAGAAAGGACAAGGAATGAAAGCAAGTAATAAAGCGACAAAACTTTCACGACGTAGAGTCGTTGGAGTTGCCGCACTAGCAGCAGTTTCGCTTTTGTTAGCAGGCTGCTCTTCATCAAAATCTGATTCCGCCGCAGAAGTTAAAGGCGTAGTTGGTTTTAGCTATCCAATCGAAGCTAATACATATCTAAAGGCTATTGGTCTTGCTGCTCAAGCAGAACTAAAATTAGCTGGCTACGATTTCTATCCACTCGATGCCCAACTCGATGGAAATAAGCAGATATCAGATGTTGAAGCCATGATTACTAAAGGTGTAGTAGCAATGATTATCTACCCACTTGATTCAAATGGTTTAAAGCCTGCTTTAGATAAAGCTGCTGCAGCCGGTATCAAAGTAATCACTATGAACTACAGCGTTGATGACTCAACAATGGCACCACCATCACCATCTCTAGGACAAGTACAAGATGCATTCCCACAACGCGCGCTTGCAAAAGAACGTGTTGCTTGGTTAGCTAAAGTGCTTCCTTCAGGTGGAAACGTGCTTTATGTTGGACTGGGCTTCCCAGTAGCGGCACTTGAAGCGCATGCCAATATGTTCAAAGAAGAAATTGGTTCCGTTAAAAACCTTAAGTATGTTGGTCGCGTAGATAACAAGACTGATGATTCCGAAGGCGGCCGTCAGGCTGTAGATCAGGCACTTGTTAAGTACAAGAACCTTTCTGCAATCGTGGCTTATAACGATCCAACAGCTCTTGGCGCTTTTGCCGCGGTTCGTGCAGCTGGCTTAACTGACAAGATCAAAGTCATTGGTCTACAAATGCAACCAGAAGCTGTAACTTCACTACAAAATGGTGAAATTTCTGGTTCGTGGGATTACAACCCAGTTGAGTCTGGACAATCTCTTGCCAAGCTTACGATTTCTGCTCTTAGCGGAGAACCAGAAGCAAACTACAAGAAGACCATCCAAACTCCTGCAACTTTCTACGATCAAGCATCTGTTGCTGGCTTCGTCTCATGGGACGACCGCCTAGCAAAGATTGGCAAGTAGTAAGTAGCAAGAATCACTAAATTGAAAATGGGCTCGAGGTGACTCGGGCCCATTTTTAGTGGAGAGTTAGCAAAGGTAACCAGCTTGGTAAAGGGAGAGAAAATGGCGATTGATACCGCTGCAAAATATCGTGATCGGTTTCCAGTTTTTGGATCCGTTGCATATTTAAATAGTTGCTCCCAAGGTGCGCTCTCCCATGAAGTGCGTGCCGCCTTTAGTCAATATTTAGACGGCATGGATGAACGCGGTTCCCTCTGGGAAGAGTGGGTTGGTCGTCAAGAAGATGTACGTGGACTTATTGCGAAAGTTTTCAGCACAAGCCCAGATCAAGTAGCAATTACTACTTCCGCATCTGCAGGTGTCTCTTCTTTAATGAGTGCAATTGATTTTACAAAAGGTAAAAACAAGATTGTTACAACTGGTTTGGAATTTCCAACCATCGGACAGATTTCACATGCCCAAGAACTTCGTGGAGCTGAAATTGTGCACGTTCCCGCTGAAGCAGATAACCAATTGGATATCGCAAAAGTAGCAGCGGCTATCGATGATAAAACAGTTCTAGTAGCAGTAACTCATGTTTGTTATCGCAATGGTTCGATGACCGACATTAAAGCTATTGTTGATCTAGCACATTCACGCGGTGTTCCAGTTTTGGTTGATGCTTACCAATCTGCCGGAGCAATCCCAATTAACTTTGAAGAATTAGGTGCAGATTTCTTAGTTGGTGGCGTATTAAAATATATGTTGAGCTGCCCTGGCGTTGGCTTTATGTTGGTAAATAAGAAGAATGTAATGAAAGCGATTCCAACTATGACCGGTTGGTTCGCAGCACGTGATATTTTCGCAATGGATATTATGAAATACGATCCAGCACCAGATGCGCGTCGATTTGAATCTGGAACGCCACCGATACCAAGTCTTTATGCTGCAAAAGCTGGACTTGGATTACTACTTGAAGTAGGTCTAGATAATGCATGGGCACATACCAAGGTTTTGCATAATCAAATGCGCGAAGGCATCACTTCACTTGGCGGAAAGTGCGCAACCCCTGCGGGAGTTGGTTTTCATGCTGCGATGCTCGCCGTCAAAGTTACTGATGAACACGCAATGGTTGCAGCAGTTGCCCAAGATAAAGTGGTGATTTCATCGAGAGATAGCAATATCCGGATTAGCCCGCACTTTTATAACAACAGCGAAGATATTGAGCGATTACTTGCTTCTATTGCAAAAAATAAACATTTACTAGCTTAAAACTTAAATTAACGCAGCATCCAAAGTGATATTTGCGCTGGCATAAAGTTTCGAAACCGGACAAGTTTTCTTAGCTTTTTCAGCATAAGTTTTGAAATCAGCGTCACTCATACCTGGCACAGTCCCGCGGCAAACTAAATGAATTTCAGTAATCCAAAACCCATCAGCTTTACCCTCTAGAGTTGCGGTCGCTTCAGTTTTAATGGTTACAGAATTACCATCAATACCAGCATCTTCTAAATCACTAGTTAGCGCCATTGAGAAACAACCAGCATGTGCAGCGGCAATTAGCTGCTCTGGGTTTGTGCCTTTTTCTTCTTCAACTCTGGCAGTTAAGTTATATGGAACTTCTGGACCACTTAAACCAAACTTCATAGACCCTTTACCAGTCGGAACTGGACCTGACCAAATAGCGGAACCTCTATGTTTACTCATAGACCAATCATACTCTCTGATATAGATTGCTGCCATGTCAGCCGGAGTAGTTAGAGATATCAATACCGTCCAAGCAAATATTATTTCGCCAGCAATTTCAGCATTTGAAACTGTTCCTGGTGGTCCTTATGCCGAACCGTTACGTTGTAAGCAATATGAATTCTCTGCAGCGGCATCACACCAATTAAATAACGCTCTTTGCGATAGTTATATATACGTTTTAGATGGCGCTGGCGCGGTTGAAATAAACCGGAATAAGAGTGAGATTTCTGAAGGATCCGCCATTCTTACTTATGCGGGAGAAGTCTTAGTAATTTCAACTTCTTCAAAGATTTCATTCTTAGTTATCGAAGTCCCGTCACCTATTACGCCTTGGGGAAGCGCACTGGCAAAGCCAATTGATATGGCAAAGCGAGTGATCATTACTAAATTAGGCGCAACAAATAAAGAATCAGCCTCTAGCGATCGCGAATACGAGACGCTATTTAATGAAAATAATGGCAGCCGTGGCGCAACTATGTTTGTTGGTTTCATTCCATCATCTGGCGCACCAGATCACTATCACTTATATGACGAAATTTGCGTAATAGTTCGCGGCGCAGGTGGTTTAGTAACTACAGAACGCCCACTTCAAGATTTGAAAAAAGGTTCGACATTCCATGTTGCACCGCGTTTTCTACATGCAATTCATAATCCAAACCCAGAAGATCTTTGGATTTTGGGTGTATTCAGACCAGAAGGTTCACCTGCAGCAGCGTTTTACCCAGATGGACGCCCTGCCCCAGTAGATATGATGGATAAATGAGCGAGGCAAAAAAACCCGTACTTGGTGGAACAGCTAAAAGTGATTACGAAAATTATGTCCGCACCGATGAGTTATTAAGTTTGCAGAAGAGCCCAAGTGAATGGGAACATCGCGACGAGTTACTTTTCGCAGTTGTACACCAATCATCAGAACTCTGGTTAAAACTAGCGATTAGCGAACTTACCGAAGCCACCGACTATTTAAAAAAGAACGATATCCGTGGCGCGCTTCGCTTATTTGATCGAATCGCAATCTGTATGCGCCAATGCCATGAAGCCCTTGATATGTTGGAAAAGATGTCACCTTGGGATTACCAACAAGTTCGGCGCGCACTCGGCCACGGCTCCGGGTTTGATTCACCAGGGTTTAACGGACTCCGTAAAGGCGTGCCAGGACTTGGTAAAGAATTTCATCGACTGCTTGGCGAAGCCAAGATTGATTTGTTAACGCTCTATTTAAACGATCGCAAATACGAAGATCTTTACTTATTAGCAGAAGCGCTGACCGAATTAGATGAACGGATCTATCTTTGGCGCCACCGCCACTACAAAGTTGTGGAGCGAAGCATTGGTGCAAAAGTTTCCGGCACCCAAGGAACTCCGGTTGAGAT
>DKNC01000029.1 GCA_002470135.1 Actinobacteria bacterium UBA7398
GGCGTTGACATTGAAATAAAGCTCTAGGAGATCAGAGATGATGAATAATACTCAATCAAAGGGCTCTGCCATCAAAGGAATTATTGGCACCAAGCTCGGCATGACTCAGGTCTTTGATGCCAACAATAAAGTTGTTCCAGTAACTGTGGTTTCTGCTGGTCCTTGTGTTGTTACACAAGTTCGCACCGTAGAAAAAGATGGTTACCAAGCGATTCAACTTGCATTTGGTGCAATTGATCCACGTAAAGTTTCTAAGCCAGAAGCTGGCCATTTCGCAAAAGCTGGCGTTACCCCTCGCAAAGATGTTGCTGAATTGCGCACATCTAATGCTGCTGCCTACCAAGTAGGACAAGAGCTACGCGCAGATGTATTCGCTGCTGGTGAAATTATTGATGCATCCGGTATCTCACTCGGTAAAGGTTCTGCTGGTGTTATGAAGCGTCACAACTTCTCTGGTTTCGGCGCAGCACATGGTGTTGACCGTAAGCACCGCACCTCTGGTTCTATCGGTAACCGAACCACACCAGGTCGCGTATTTAAAGGAAAGCGAATGATGGGACGTATGGGTGTTGAAAAAGTCACCGTACAAAATCTCAGCATCCACTCCGTTGATCCAGTTGCAAATACCATCCTGATCAAGGGTGCTATTCCTGGTGCAATCGGTGCCACAGTTTTCATTAGATCTGCTTCGAAGTTTGCAATCTCAGAAACCATCACGAAGGCAGGTGCTTAAACCATGTCGCTATCCCTCGATATTAAAGATGCATCCGGAAAGAAGACCGGAACTTTCGCGCTTCCAACTGAAATCTTTGATGTACAAGCAAATGTTCCGCTAATCCACCAAGTAGTTACTGCACAACTTGCAGCAGCTCGCCAAGGTTCGCATAAAGCGAAAAACCGCGGTGAAGTAAGTGGTGGCGGTAAGAAACCTTTCAAACAAAAAGGAACTGGTCGGGCTCGTCAGGGTTCAACTCGTTCACCTAACCAACGCCACGGTGGCGTTGCACATGGTCCAGTGCCTCGTTTATACGATCAACGCACACCTAAGAAAATGATTGCAGCTGCACTTCGCGGTGTGCTTTCAGATCGTCAACGTAACGAGCGAATCCACGTTGTTGAGGGAATTGTTTCAACTCCTTCTACAAAAGCTGCGCTCGCTGCAGTTCGACAATTTTCTGATCGTAAAAAAGTTCTCGTTGTAGTTGCTCGTAGTGAAAATGATGTTTGGCGCTCGCTTCGTAGCGTTCAAGATGTTCACTTAATCGTTGCCGACCAACTAAATGCTTATGACGTAGTTGTAAGCGATGACGTGGTCTTTTCACACGATGCGATCAAAGATTTCATAGCCGGTCCAGCAAAGGGCAAAGCTGCAACTGCAGTTGCTCGTGAAAGCGAAGTAGAGGTGTCAGCGTGAAAGATTATCGCGACGTATTAATCGCTCCAGTCGTATCTGAAAAGTCATACGGCTTGCTAGATCAAAATAAGTACACATTCATTGTTGCGCCAAGTGCAAATAAGACCGAGATCAAGATCGCGGTTGAAAAGATATTTGGCGTAAAAGTTCTAAAAGTAAACACCATGAACCGTGAAGGTAAGCGAAAACTTACTCGTCTCGGAATTGGAAAACGTAGTGATACCAAGCGCGCAATCGTTCAAATTGCTGCTGGTGAACGGATCGACATATTCGGAGGCCCAGTTTCCTAGCGGAAACCGGGAAGGGGAGAAGGAGAAATCATGGCACTTCGTAAATTGCGACCAGTAACGCCAAGCTCACGCGGGCAAAGCGTTGCCGACTTCGCGGAAATTACCCGTACAACTCCAGAAAAATCTTTGGTACGCCCAATCAATAGCAAGGGTGGCCGTAACGCATCCGGCAAGATCACTACTCGTCACCAAGGTGGCGGACATAAGCGCGCATATCGCTTAATTGATTTCTTACGTAATGATAAAGATGGCGTACCTGCAACAGTTGCGCACATTGAATACGATCCAAACCGTACTGCTCGAATTGCGCTCTTGCACTTCGCAGATGGCGAGAAGCGTTACATCATTGCGCCAAATAAATTAGAACAAGGCGACAAGATTGAAAATGGCCCATCTGCAGATATCAAGCCAGGAAACAATTTGCCACTTCGCAACATTCCAGTCGGTACCGTGATTCACGCAATTGAAGTACGCCCTGGTGGCGGAGCGCGTATCGCTCGCTCAGCTGGCGCATCAGTACAACTCGTTGCTAAAGATGGTCCATATGCACAACTTCGTATGCCATCTGGTGAAATCCGAAATATCGATGTTCGTTGCCGCGCAACCGTCGGTGAAGTTGGAAACGCAGAACAATCAAATATTAACTACGGAAAAGCTGGCCGCATGCGTTGGAAAGGCAAGCGCCCATCTGTTCGTGGTGTTGTTATGAACCCAGTTGATCACCCACATGGTGGTGGTGAAGGTAAAACTTCTGGTGGCCGGCATCCGGTTTCACCTTGGGGTAAGCCTGAAGTTCGAACTCGTAAAAAGAAGTCGAGCGATCAACTAATTGTCCGTCGTCGCCCAGCTAACAAGAGCCGATAAGGAGCCCTTTAAAAATGCCTCGTAGTTTAAAAAAGGGTCCATTCGTGGACAAACACCTCTCTAAAAAAGTGGATGCTCAAAATGAGCAAGGCACCAAGGTTGTTATTAAGACTTGGTCACGTCGCTCAATGATCACGCCATCAATGATTGGTCACACCATCGCAGTACATGATGGTCGTAAACACGTTCCGGTTTATGTAACTGAAGCGATGATTGGTCACAAACTTGGTGAGTTCTCACCAACTCGCACTTTCCGTGGTCACATCAAACAAGAAGACCGAAAGGTGGTTAAGGATGCTTAATACACCACTAATCGCAACTGCGACAGTTCGCGGATTGCGCGTTACGCCTCAGAAAGCACGTCGTGTAGTGAATTTAATTCGCGGCATTCGTGCAGATGAAGCCATCAACATTGTGAAGTTCGCGCCACAGATCGCAGTTAGCGAAGATGTGTACACATTGCTTAACTCTGCAGTTGCTAACGCAAAGCAGAAGAACCCAGCAATTCGCGATGCTTCTGAACTTTGGGTAACTGAAGCTCTTGTTGAAGAGGGCCAAACTATGAAGCGTTTCCGCCCACGTGCACAAGGTCGCGGATTCCAAATTTTGAAGCGTAGCAGCCAAATCTCTGTCGTACTTTCTGACGATAAGAATTACCGCCGTCCTTCTAAAGAATCAGTTCGCAAAGCTGCAAAAGCAGCTGCCGAAGCAGGAGAGGGTGTGACCGAATAAATGGGTCAAAAAATAAATCCATACGGCTTCCGGTTAGGTATCACCACTGAATTTAAATCTCGTTGGTATGCCGAAAAACTTTATAAAGATTATGTAAAAGAAGATGTCATGATCCGTCGTTCAATGGAGAAGGGTATGGAGCGCGCTGGCGTTTCGCATATCGAAATTGAACGTACTCGCGATCGGGTACGTATTGATCTTCACACCGCTCGTCCTGGCATCGTTATCGGTCGCCGTGGTGAAGGTGCAGATCGGCTTCGGCTTGATCTCGAGAAGTTAACTGGCAAGCAAGTTCAGTTAAACATTCTTGAAGTTAAGAATCCAGAAACAAATGCCCAACTTGTTGCGCAAGGAATTGCAGAGCAACTTGCAGCACGTGTTTCGTTCCGACGCGCAATGCGTAAATCAATGCAGACAGCGTTAAAAGCTGGCGCAAAAGGTATTCGAGTTCAATGCGGTGGACGTCTTGGCGGAGCAGAAATTGCACGTTCGGAGTTCTATCGTGAAGGTCGAGTACCACTACATACGCTTCGTGCCGATATTGANNTACGGTTTCTATGAAGCCCACACAACATTTGGTCGTCTTGGCGTAAAGGTCTGGATTTATAAGGGCGAAGTTATTCAATCTCGCGCTGAACGCGAAGCTGCTGCAGTTGCACTAGCTCGCGCTCCGAAAGCAGATCGACCACGTCGTAACGCACCACGTGCACCACGCGGTGAAGTTACAAAGACATCGGTTGCCGCTCGCGAAGCTGCAGCTGAAACACCAGCAGAGACTCCAACAGTTACAACTGAAGGAAGTGATGCATAGTGTTAATTCCACGTCGTGTTAAGCACCGCAAACAACACCACCCAAGTCGTTCTGGTAAAGCAAAAGGTGGCACAACTGTTGCATTCGGCGATTACGGTATTCAAGCTCTCGAAGGTGGCTATGTCACTAACCGTCAGATTGAAGCTGCCCGTATCGCAATGACCCGTCACGTAAAACGTGGTGGAAAAGTTTGGATCAATATTTATCCAGATCGTCCGCTCACAAAGAAACCAGCTGAAACTCGTATGGGTTCCGGTAAAGGTTCGCCGGAGTGGTGGATCGCAAATATCAAGCCAGGTCGCGTGATGTTTGAAATCTCTGGCGTAACTCAAGAGATCGCAAACGAAGCGTTAACTCGAGCTATGCATAAATTACCGGTCAAGTGCCGCGTTGTACGTCGCGAGGAGGCATAAACAATGGCAATCATCACAGCAGAAGAACTTCGCCCATTGAGCGTTGAAGAGTTGGAAACCAAACTCAAGGAAGCAAAGGAAGAACTTTTCAACCTTCGTTTCCAAGCAGCAACTGGTCAACTCGAAAGCCATGGTCGCTTAACCGCGGTCCGTAAAGAAATTGCACGCATCTACACAGTGTTGCGTGAACGTGAACTAGGTATCGGAGGTGCTGCATGACTGAGCAAGCTCGCGGATTTCGCAAGACTCGCGAAGGCGTAGTCGTTAGCGACAAGATGGATAAAACTGTCGTCGTTAAAGTTGAAGATCGTGCATCGCACGGTATCTATTCAAAAGTTATAACCAAGGCGAAAAAGCTAAAAGCGCATGATGAATCTAATTCAGCAGGCATTGGCGATCGCGTCCGAATTATGGAAACTCGGCCACTTTCAGCGACAAAACGCTGGCGGGTAGTCGAGATCCTCGAGAGAGCTAAGTAAAGGTAGGCGTAAAAAATGATTCAACAAGAGTCGCGTCTACGCGTCGCGGATAACACGGGAGCTAAAGAGCTTCTCTGTATTCGTGTGCTCGGAGGTTCATCGCGTCGTTATGCCGGCATCGGCGACATCATCGTATGTTCTGTTAAGGATGCAATTCCTGGCGGACAGGTTAAGAAAGGTGAAGTCGTAAAGGCTGTCATCGTTCGTACCGTTAAAGAGAACCGTCGTGCCGATGGTTCATATATTCGTTTTGATGAAAACGCAGCAGTAATTCTGAAAGACGACGGCGAGCCTCGCGGCACCCGTATCTTCGGACCAGTTGCTCGCGAACTTCGTGATAAGAAATTCATGAAGATTATTTCGTTAGCTCCGGAGGTGTTATAACCAATGGCCAGAATTAAAAAAGGCGACACCGTTCTAGTAATCGCCGGAAAAGATAAGGGTGTAACTGGAAAAGTTCTCTCTGTCGATACTAAAACCGCTCGAGTACTTGTCGAAGGTGTGAATCGCGTAAAGCGCCACACTAAAGAAGATACCTCTGATCGCGGCGTTAAAGTCGGCGGAATTCTTACAGTTGAATCCCCAATCGCTTATTCCAATGTGATGCTTCTTGATGATGATGGTCAAGCAACACGAATCGGTGTCCGCAAGGATGACGACGGAAAGAATGTGCGAATTTCGCGCCGAACTGGGAAGGACATCTAATGACAACTAATACTGCGTCATTGCCACGTCTAAAAGGACGCTATCGCGAAACAATCGCGCCAGCGCTTAAAGCCGAATTCGGATTTAAAAATGCGATGCAGATTCCAACCCTGGTCAAGATCGTTGTGAACATGGGTGTTGGCGACGCTGCTAAAGATTCAAAACTTATTGAAGGCGCAATCCGTGATCTTGCAACTATCACTGGCCAAAAGCCATTGGTAACAAAGGCTAAGAAATCCATTGCGAACTTCAAACTTCGTGAAGGAATGCCAATCGGTGCCCACGTAACAATTCGTGGCGACCGGATGTGGGAATTCGCAGATCGCCTATTGAGCATCTCACTTCCTCGTATCCGCGACTTCCGTGGACTTTCACCAAAACAATTTGATGGCAAAGGTAATTACACCTTTGGTATCACCGAACAGGTTGTATTCCCAGAAATCGAACAAGACAAACTTGATCGAGTTCGCGGTATGGATATCACCTTCGTAACTACAGCAAAGAATGATGATGAAGGACGCGCGTTGTTACGTGCGCTCGGATTCCCATTCAAAGATTAATTAGGACAAGAGGCTAAGGAAAAAAATGGCAAAAACATCACTGATCGTCAAAGCTAGTCGCAAACCTAAATTCAAGGTTCGTGGCTACACACGTTGCCAACGTTGTGGTCGTCCGCATGCTGTATATCAAAAGTTTGGTATCTGCCGTATCTGCTTCCGCAATATGGCGCACCGCGGTGAACTCCCAGGCATCACAAAGGCTTCTTGGTAATTAGTTGAACTTTTCAACTAACAACCAAAGAAAAAATTAATCGTCCACGAATATCAACTATGAAGTAGGTCCTTAACCGGAAACCACTTTAAGAAAGGCCAAAGGCCACGTATGACAATGACAGATCCGATCGCAGACATGTTAAGTCGTCTGCGAAATGCAAACACTGCTTACCATGAGGTGGTATCAATGCCATCTTCATCGGTAAAAGTGCGAATCGCAGCAATCCTCCAACAAGAGGGTTACATCTCTGGTTACAAAGTTGAACAGAACTCTGAAGGTTTTGGAAAAACTTTAGTAATCGATTTGAAGTACGGTTCAAACCGCGAACGTTCGATTGCTGGACTTCGTCGTGTTAGCAAGCCAGGACTTCGCGTTTACGCAAAATCAACTGGTCTTCCAAAAGTTCTGGGCGGACTCGGTGTTGCCATCATCTCAACTTCACAAGGTTTGCTGACTGATAAGCAAGCCAATAAGCAAGGCGTAGGCGGAGAAGTTCTCGCCTATGTATGGTGATCTGATGTCACGTATCGGTCGTATGCCAATCACGGTTCCATCTGGAGTCGAAATTTCTATTAGCGGTGCTGCAGTTGCAGTGAAAGGTCCGAAAGGATCGCTTTCACTAAACATTGCAGAACCAATCACGGTTGCAAAAGAGTCTGACACAATCGTTTTGACTCGTCCAAATGATGAGCGCTCCGCTCGTTCACTTCACGGTCTATCTCGGACGCTAATTGCTAACATGATTGAAGGCGTAACCAAGGGTTACTCCAAGAAAATCATTATCACTGGCGTCGGTTACCGCGTTGCCGCAAAAGGTAAAGATCTTGAATTCGCACTTGGTTATAGCCATCCAATCGTGGTTCCAGCTCCAACTGGAATTACATTCGATGTTATTTCACAGACTGAATTCACCGTATCCGGTGTTGATAAGCAATTGGTCGGCGAAGTTACTGCAAAAATCCAAAAGCTACGTAAATCTGATCCTTATAAGGGTAAAGGTTTGCATCTTGAAGGAGAACGCATTCGCCGTAAGCAAGGAAAGACAGGTAAGAAATAATGAATATCACAACTAAGATCGTTAAGGGTTCTGCAACAAATGCGCGAACTCGTCGTCACTTCCGGGTACGTAAGAAAGTATCAGGAACCACCGAGCGTCCACGTTTGGTAGTCACACGTTCTGCTCGTCACCTAGTAGCACAAATTGTTGATGATACCAAGGGCCACACAATTGCATCTGCTTCAACCATGGAAGCGGATCTTCGCGCTGCTTCAGCAGATAAAACTAAAAAAGCTCGTACTGTCGGACAACTTGTTGCCGATCGTGCCAAAGCTCAAGGAATTAAGGCAGTTGTATTCGATCGTGGTGGTAACCGCTACACCGGTCGTATTGCTGCATTAGCTGATGGCGCTCGCGAGAATGGATTGGAATTCTAATGACACCTGTTGCACCGAAGACTGATACCGACGTAACGGCTAATAAGAAGCCAGACCGTCGTGAAAAGCGAGATCGTCGTGATGATCGTCAAGATAAGTCCCCATACATGGAGCGCGTGGTTTTCATTAACCGCGTAGCAAAAGTTGTTCAAGGTGGACGTCGCTTCTCATTTACTGCACTTGTTGTAGTTGGAGATGGCAACGGCACTCTTGGAATTGGTTACGGCAAAGCTAAGGAAGTTCCACAAGCGATTGCAAAAGCAATTGAAGAAGCTAAGAAATCATTCTTCAAAGTGCCCCGCATCCAAGGAACAATTCCACACCCAGTACAAGGTGAAGCTGCTGCTGGCGTAGTTCTACTTCGCCCAGCTGCTCCTGGTACCGGTGTTATCGCTGGCGGACCAGTTCGTGCAGTTTTGGAGTGCGCTGGAATTTCAGATGTACTTTCGAAATCTCTTGGATCTAATAATCCAATCAACATGGTTCACGCAACCACAGCGGCGCTAAAGATGTTGGAACACCCAACTGCAATCGCAGCTCGTCGCGGACTACCACTAGAACACGTTGCACCTGCAGCACTTGCACGCGCATCCGCTCTAGTTTCTGAATCCAATTTCAAGTCAACTGGTGGAGGAAGATAATGCCAAGACTTAAAGTCACTCAAGTTCGTTCAAAAGTTGGTTACGCACCAGAACAACGCGACACACTTCGTTCGCTTGGTTTGAAGCGTATTGGTGATGTAGTGGTGAAAGAAGATCGCCCAGAAATTCGCGGCATGGTCTTCGCAGTTCGCCATCTCATTAAAGTTGAGGAGGTCGAATAATTATGGTGTTAAAAGTTCATCATCTTCGTCCAGCACCTGGTGCTAAGAAGGCAAGGACTCGTAAAGGTCGCGGTGAAGCCTCTAAAGGTAAAACTGCTGGCCGCGGTGGTAAAGGTACGCGCGCTCGAAACACAGTTCGTATTGGTTTCGAAGGCGGACAGATGCCATTGGTACAACACCTTCCTAAACTTCGTGGTTTTAAAAATCCAGAACGCGTGGAGTACCAAGCAGTTAACGTCTCAACTATTAATGCGTTATTCCCTAAGGGCGGCAACGTTTCAGTAGCAGATCTAGTTAAAGCTGGTGCGGCGCGTAAAGGACTTCCAGTCAAGATACTTGGAAATGGCGATATCTCTGTCAAAGTTGATATTACTGTCCATAAATTCTCAGCTTCGGCTAAAGAGAAAGTCTCTGCTGCCGGCGGAAGTATTAAGGAACTCTAAACAATGCTGCAAGCATTTGCTAAGGCTTTCAAAACGCCAGATTTGCGCCGGAAGATTTTCTTTACGATGTCGATCATGGCGCTATTTCGGTTCGGTTCTATCGTTCCGACACCAGGCGTTTCTTATAGCGCTGTGCAAACTTGTTTAAAACAAGCAAACACCGGTGGACTCTTCGGCCTTATCAATTTGTTTAGCGGCGGCGCACTATTAAAACTTAGCGTTTTCGCACTTGGCATCATGCCTTACATCACCTCTTCAATTATCGTACAATTATTAACTGTAGTAATTCCACGATTTGAAGCGTTGAAACAAGAAGGCCAATCTGGAACTGCAAAGCTAACCCAATACACCCGTTACTTAACAATCGGTCTAGCAGTGCTGCAAACAACTGGCTTAATTGCAGTTGCTCGTACTCCTGGTCGATTAATTAGCGGTTGTGCCGAAGCGATTATTCCGGATACTTCATGGCAACGAATCATCACCATGATTTTCGTAATGACCGCTGGAACTGCAGTAATTATGTGGCTTGGCGAGTTAATTACAGATCGTGGCGTAGGTAACGGTATGTCTATCCTGATCTTTACCTCAATCGCTGCTGGATTCCCTGGACAACTTTGGAGCATCAAGCTTGCTAAAGGATGGCCGGCGTTTCTATTCGTGATGGCCGTTGGTATATTAATTGTTGCGATGGTTGTTTATGTCGAACAAGCACAACGTCGAATCCCAGTGCAATATGCGAAGCGCCAAATTGGTCGCAAATCATATGGCGGCACCAGCACTTATATTCCAATCAAAGTGAACCAAGCTGGCGTAATCCCAGTTATTTTCGCTTCTTCGTTGTTATATATCCCATCGCTGATTGTGAACTTCTCAAATAGCACATCGGGTTGGGCAGTTTGGATTTCCCGGAACTTTGTTAAAGGTGATCACCCAATCTATATCGCTACATATGCGTTATTAATTATTTTCTTCACATACTTCTATGTTGCGATCACATTTAACCCAGATGAAGTTGCCGAGAATATGAAGAAGTACGGCGGTTTCGTACCAGGCATTCGCGCCGGTCGACCAACTTCGGAATATCTGCAATATGTACTCTCTCGCATTACTGCTCCAGGTTCGCTTTACTTAGCGTTTGTAGCGGTAATTCCGATTATTGCGTTAGTACTTTTTGGCGCTTCCCAGAATTTCCCATTCGGTGGAACTGCAATCTTGATCGTTGTTGGTGTTGGTTTAGATACCGCAAAGCAGATCGAGAGCCAATTACAACAACGCTCATATGAGGGGTTCTTGCGCTAATGCGATTAATCCTGGTTGGACCACCAGGCGCTGGCAAAGGAACGCAGGCAGTTCACCTCGCTTCGCACTTTGCGATTCCACATATATCTACTGGTGACATTTTCCGATTGAATTTAAAAAATGGCACTCCACTTGGAATTCAAGCCAAATCATTTATGGATAACGGCAACCTAGTTCCAGATTCGGTTACTAATGAGATGGTCCGCGATCGCTTTACCCACGGCGATGTTGGAAATGGTTTCCTTCTCGATGGTTATCCACGAAATGTCGGCCAAGCAGAATTCCTAAATAACGCATTAACCGCTGCCAATACGCCACTTGATGCCGTGCTTGAATTGAAAATTGAGAATGAAGCGATCATCAAACGTTTATCAAGTCGTCGTACCTGCCGGGATTGTGGCAAAATTTATTCAGATACCGCTAAAAAATGTGAATCATGCGATGGTGAGTTGTACCAACGCGAAGATGATAAAGCCGAAGTCATCAAGCACCGGCTTGATGTATACGCCGAGCAAACTGCGCCGATTATTGATTTCTATCAAAAAACTGGTTTATTAAAAAGTATTTCAGCTCTAGGTGATGTTCCCGATATTTCAAAGCGAGCTATCGCAACCCTTACTAACGGCAATTAAATGGCTATCCAAATCAAGAATTTGGCGCAACTTGAGTCGATGCGCAAGGCTGGTCTATTAGTTAGAGAGACTTTAGATTTAGTAAAAGAAAATATAAAACCTGGAATTACTACGAGCGCGCTAGATGCAATTGCGGAAGCTAATATCCGCCGCGGTGGCGGCAAATCTAATTTCAAGGGCTATCACGGGTTTTCTGGAACTATTTGTACTTCAATCAATGAAGAAATTGTGCATGGCATTCCTAGCGATCGCATGATCATGCCCGGTGATGTGGTTTCAATTGATTGCGGTGCAATTATTGAAGGTTGGCACGGCGACGCCGCATTCTCGGTAGTTGTAGAGCCAATTGATCCCGCTGATCAAGAAATGTT
>DKNC01000059.1:0-4341 GCA_002470135.1 Actinobacteria bacterium UBA7398
CTAAGCGTTGTCCCCCAAGCCCCTGAACCAATTACCGAAACCGAGGTCATTAATTTCGCTTCCTAGCTTTTTTGAAATTACCAATTCTTGGCAGATCTGATTTTTTAGGATCGAATTTAACTTTAGGTGCGGTCTCGCTACGAATACCTTCTAAGAGCGTAGTAATTTCATCCATCACGTAATCAGTTGCCTCCTCGAGCGCAATCGGATCATCGACTTTTCCGTGCCACTTCGAAAAATCTAGTGGTTCCCCGACGCGGATAGAAATCTTGGTACGCGGGAATAATTTTATTTTTTTGCTATATGGCGGAAGAACGCGCTCTGGGCCCCATTGCGCACAAGGAATTACCGGTGCTCCAGTTAGTAAGGCAAGTTTTACCACGCCACTTTTGCCGCGCATCGGCCAGAAATTTTCATCGCGGGTAAGAGTTCCCTCTGGAAACACGCCAAGTAAATGTCCAGCTTTTAGAACTGCGATCGCATGTTCATATGCTTTTGCTGCATTTGGGGATTGTCGATCAACTGGAATCTGTCCTGCACCACGAATTACTTTGCCGATAATTGGAATTTTAAAGACGCCCATTTTTCCTAAGTACCTCGGCGCTCTGCCACTATTAAAGAGAAAGTGCGTGAAGGTAAGTGGATCTATATAAGAAAGGTGATTACAAACAACTATCGCAGCACCGCTTTTAGGCAATTTCTCGCCACCTTGCCAATCCTTCTTTACTACTAAATTCAAGAGTGGCCGAATTACATTTGCACCAAATTGGAACCAAGGATTGTTGCCAAGCGGGTTTCCTTGCGGTGGATCGTAGGTAACCATGCTTAGAGCCTAAATCAATTTCGCCATGAAAAAAGAAAAGAGCCACGATTTCTCGTGGCTCTTCAATTTAAAGCTACTACTTACGCTTCTTAGCGGCTTTCTTAGCCTTCTTTGGAGCGGATTTCTTAGCCTTCTTTGCAACTTTCTTTGCGGCTTTTTTAGGAGCTGCTTTCTTTGCAACTGGCTTTACAACTGGAGCTGGCTTTGGAGCTGGCTCCAACTTGCGCATACCTGCGATGGTCTCTTTAAGCGCCTTTGCAGGAAGGAAGCGAACTTTCTTGCTTGCCTTAATTTGAATGGTTTCGCCAGTGAAAGGGTTACGACCTTTACGGGCTTTACGATCAACTTTCTTGAACTTACCGAAATCATTAATCGTTACATCTTCACCTTTGTGAATTGTCCGTACGATTGAATCGAAAACGATATCTACAGCGTGTGTAGCTTCTTTTTTGCTGCCGTTGAAATGCGGAGCCAACGAAGCAATGAACTGGGTCTTGTTCATTTAAATTCCCCTTATTTTTAAGCGTAAAGTTAAGCATTCGCTTAACGCTGGTTACAATTTACGCAAGAAAATCAAGGTTTTACCGCATTAACTGCGGTGTGTCGCAATAAGATAATTTCGAAAAGCACACTTTTTATGCGTAAAAAACTCTCAATTACGGGTTTAGGGTTGTATGAAAAAAGTTTATTCTGCCAATGCAGGTAACGTTTTAGGCTTAAATTGCGCTCTTTTTTCCTCAAAACTCGTAACAACATCTACGTGGCGAAGCGTCAAACCGATGTCATCCAAGCCCTCCATTAAGCGCCAGCGCGTGTAATCATCTAGTTCAAATGAGCAAGTAGCATCGTTGTAAGTAACGGTTCGACTTTCCAAATCGACGGTAACTTGAGTTGTTGGATCGCTCTCTATGGCAAGCCAGAGCGCCTCCACCTGTTCCTGCGGAAGTATCACGGTAAGGAGTCCGCCTTTAAGTGAATTCCCTCGGAAAATATCGGCAAAGCGGCTTGAAATAACGGCTTTAAATCCATAATTTTGGAGCGCCCAAACTGCATGTTCCCGCGATGAACCAGTTCCAAAATCAACTCCCGCAACCAAAATGGAAGCCTTCGCATATTCAGGTTTATTTAAAACAAATTCTGGATCGCTCCGCCAAGCCGAAAAAAGTCCATCTTCAAAACCGGAGCGAGTAACTCGTTTTAAATACACTGCTGGAATTATCTGATCGGTATCGACATTGCTCCGACGTAATGGGATTGCGCTCCCGGTATGGAGAATAAATTTTTCCATGGCTGCTCCTATACCCGTTATTACAAATCTGCCGGTGATGAAAGCGTGCCGCGAAGTGCGGTTGCTGCAGCAACTAATGGACTTACTAGATGGGTACGGCCACCTTTACCTTGGCGACCTTCAAAGTTTCGATTGCTGGTAGATGCCGATCGCTCTCCTGGCTTCAATTGATCTGGATTCATACCAAGACACATAGAACATCCAGCATTTCGCCACTCTGCACCGGCATCAATAAAAACTTTATCCAAACCTTCGGATTCTGCTTGCAATCTAACCCGCGCAGATCCAGGTACTACTAACATTCTTAGCGAGCTTGCGATCTTTTTATTCTTAATAACTTCAGCCGCTGCTCGTAAATCTTCAATACGGCCATTGGTGCAAGAGCCCAGGAAGACCGTATCAATTTTGATTGATTTTAAAGGGGTTCCGGCGGTTAAATCCATATAGATTAAAGCTCGTTCTGCTGCGCCGCGTGCTTCAGCATCTGCAATCTCGGCTGGATTTGGCACATTGGAGTTAAGTGGTAAACCTTGACCTGGGTTAGTTCCCCAAGTTACAAATGGCGCAAGTTCATTGGCATCTAAATTAATTTCCATATCGAACTTTGCATCGGAGTCAGTTACTAGCGTTGACCAATAAGCAATCGCGGCATCCCAATCGGCGCCTTTTGGAGCGTGTGGTTTACCTTTTATGTAATTAAAAGTTGTTGCATCTGGAGCGATCAGGCCGGCTCTAGCGCCCGCTTCGATTGACATATTACAAATCGTCATGCGACCTTCCATCGAAAGTTCGCGAATTGCGCTGCCGCGATATTCAAGTACATACCCTTGACCGCCGCCGGTGCCGATTTTTGCAATGATTGCGAGAATTATGTCTTTGCTGGTTACGCCAGGTTTTAATTTTCCTTCTACATTGATCGCCATAGTTTTAGGGCGTGCTAATGGCAGAGTTTGGGTGGCCATCACATGTTCAACTTCGCTAGTTCCGATTCCAAAAGCTAGTGCGCCAAATGCGCCATGCGTTGAGGTATGTGAGTCGCCGCAAACAATTGTCATTCCAGGTTGGGTTAGACCAAGTTGTGGCCCAACAACGTGCACGATGCCCTGTTCAATATCGCCTAGAGAATGAATCCGCACGCCAAATTCGGCGCAGTTCTTCCGCAAAGTATCTACTTGTAGCTTTGAAACTGGATCCGCAATTGGTTGGTCAATATTTTGGGTTGGGGTGTTGTGATCTTCAGTTGCAATAGTTAAATCTGGACGACGAATTTTCCGATTATTTAAGCGGAGGCCATCAAATGCTTGTGGGCTGGTAACTTCGTGGATTAAATGAAGATCGATGTAAAGCAAATCTGGTTCGCCATCGGCACGACGAACTACGTGATCTTCCCAAATCTTTTCCGCTAACGTCTTGCCCATTTTTTTCCAATCTAGATGTGACTTGCTTCTCACATCCTGAGATGGCATTATCAGAGTATGGACAAGAAGAATAGCGGAGTCGGCGTATTAGATAAAGCCGTCCGAATTCTTACCGTTCTCGAATCCGGGCCACACTCCCTCGCCGAATTAGTCGCCGCAACCGGAATCGCACGTCCGACCGCGCATCGATTAGCGGTAGCGCTGGAATTCCATCGATTGGTGGCGCGAGATTTAACGGGGCGATTTATATTGGGTCCGCGCTCGGGTGAACTTAGCGCTGCTGCTGGTGAAGATCGATTACTCGCTGCCGCAACACCCGCGCTAATCACGCTACGAGATGCAACTGGCGAGAGCGCACAACTTTATCGCCGCCAAGGTGACCAACGAATTTGTGTGGCCGCCGCAGAACGAGTTTCTGGCTTACGAGATTCAGTTCCAATCGGTGCAGCATTCACAATGCAAGCTGGATCGGCTGCGCAGATTTTATTAGCTTGGGAAGATGCCGATAAATTGCATCGCACGCTAACGAATGCAAGATTTACCGCCGCGCATCTCTCGGCGGTACGGCGTCGCGGTTGGGCGCAATCAATTGGGGAACGCGAACCTGGGGTAGCTTCGGTTTCCGCACCAGTGCGCGGACCAAATAACAAAGTTATTGCTGCGGTAAGCATTAGCGGACCAATTGAAAGATTGGGTAGACAACCAGGAAGAATTCATGCGGCCGCAGTTGTCGCAACTGCTGCGCGATTGAGTGAAATAATTTCAAAAAAATAAATCTTTTTAAAAGTTTGTAGCCCCGACGGGATTCGAAC
>DKNC01000059.1:4430-15332 GCA_002470135.1 Actinobacteria bacterium UBA7398
GCCAATTACCCCATACCCCAATGTTGCATGCCAAGGATACCCTGAAAAAGTTAAGCTAAATTGCGTTTTTTATGCGTGTAATTGCGCGTTCTTTACCAAGCAATTCCATAGATTCAAATAACGGTGGTGAGATATGGCTACCAGTTACCGCAATTCGAACCGCACCGAATGCAATTCTCGGTTTCAAACCCATCTCTTCAATTAGTACCGCACGAAGCGCCGCATCAATCGAACCATGGCTCCAATTCGTTAACGGTTCCAGCGCGGCAAGTGATTTTCGCAGAATGTCTTTTGATACATCATCCGAAATTTTTGCTTTAGATTCGCTATCAATCACAACGCTTTCCCCAAATAGAAATTTAACCATCTGGGGTACTTCTGAGAGCTTTGCAATCCGTTCCTGAATTATCGGTAAAACTGATTTAATTATAGCTTTTTCGCTATCTGTTCCAGAAATTATTCCAGCGTTAGTAAGAAAAGGGAGCGCACGTAGTAAAAAGTCATCAATAGTTAGCGCACGGATTTTGTCACCGTTTATTGCTTCGAGTTTTTTCATATCAAATCTAGCTGGCGAACTATTAACCCGTTCGACCGTGAACAATTCGGTTAACTCTTGCATGGTTACATTCTCGCGATCGTCGCCAGGCGACCAACCTAATAGCGCTAAATAATTACAGATCGCTTCTGGTAAGAATCCCGCATCTCGATACCAAGCAATCGATACTTCACCGTTTCGCTTCGAAAGTTTGGTGTTGTCTTGGCCCATCACAAATGGCAAGTGCGCAAAAATTGGATAATCTTCTGGGGTAACTCCCATGGCTTGGTAAACCCGAATCTGACGTGGCGTTGAAGAAAGCAAATCTTCACCACGTAAAATATGGGTAACTTTCATCAAAACATCATCTACCGCTACTGCGAGGGTATAAAGCGGTGAACCATCTGCGCGAGCTAATACGAAATCTGGTACAAACTTGTGTTCGAAAACTAAATCACCGCGAATTGCGTCATTGAAATGAGTTTCGCCATCGGGCATCCGCATTCGCGTAACTGGTTTTCGTCCTTCACTTTCATACTTGGCACTTGCCTCCGCTGAAAGGTTTCGACACTTTCCGTCATAACCAGGCGCTAAATTTGCGGCCCGTTGCGATTCCCGGCGCGCTTCTAACTCTTCGGTGCTGCAATAACAACGATAAGCATCGCCATTATCCAGAAAAGTTTGCGCCCATTTTGCATAAATATCCAACCGTTGCGATTGTAGATAAGGACCATAGGGCCCACCAACCTCAGGGCCTTCATCCCATTCCAAGCCAAGCCAACGCAAAGTATCGATTGCTGCCGCAATGTATTGATCAGTTACGCGTTCGCGATCAGTATCTTCAATTCTAAAAATGAATTTGCCACCAGTGTGACGGGCATATGCCCAATCAAATAACGCTGTTCTGATGTTTCCAACATGCAAATCACCGGTTGGGGATGGGGCAAACCGAACCCGAATCTCTTTTTTAATCGAATCGTTAGCCACGGAGCGAAACCCTATTAGTAAGTGTGCCTAAACCTGCAATCGAAATCGCAACTTCACCATTTTGGTTTAACGGTCCGATACCGGCAGGTGTGCCCGTTAAAATCACATCGCCAGGAAGCAGAGTCATCACATTTGTCACGAATTGAATTATCTCTGGAACCTTGAAAATCATCTCGGATAGCTTTGCGCTCTGCTTAAGTTCGCCATCTACAGTCGCAGTTATTGCTTGGTCGCCAGGTTGAAAATCGGTATCAATCCATGGCCCAAGTGGGCAGAAAGAATCGAATCCCTTTCCGCGGGTCCATTGGCCATCTTTCTTCTGCAAATCTCTAGCGGTTACATCATTGGCAATTGTGTAACCGAAAATTACATCTTTAACGCGCTCTTTTGGAACTTCTTTACAAATTTTGCTAATCACAATGGCAAGTTCAGCTTCATGATCAACGCGCTCGCTCGAGCTTGGCCATTGAATTAAATCATTTGGTCCAATTACTGAGGTATTTGGTTTTAAGAAAATTATTGGCTCTTCCGGCACATCGCTTCCCATTTCAGCTGCATGGTCAGCATAATTTTTCCCAATACAAACCACTTTACTTCTAGGAATTACTGGAGCTAATAACCGCACATCTTTTAGTAAAACTGTTGTTTCTAACTTATGAACTCCGGCATAAAGCGGATCGCTGGCGATGGCACGAATTGTGGTTTCATCTTCAAGCACGCCAAAATGTGGGTCAGTTCCTAGTGCCGAACCGGCTGGTGGCGTAAACCTAACTATGCGCATTACCGCAGTCTAGTGCAGGTTTTTAGAGCGATTGCTTCGTCGTTGCTTCAGAATTATTTCGCTCGACGAGAATTGTTCCGATTCGGTGCCTTCTGCCAACAATTCGCTCGGCGGTTATTTGCCAACCGTGCAACGTAAGTGTGCTGCCTGGAATCGGCACGCGGCCAAGTATTTTTGCCATGTAGCCCCCGATGGTATCTACATCTTCTTGTTCCTCATCGGATAATTCAATTTTCAAATACTCTGCTAAATCTTCTAAATGTAGACGCGCAGAAGCTCGCCCTTGATTGTCATTAATCCATTCAAATTCATCTAAATCATCATCGTGTTCATCTGCAATTTCACCAACAATCTCTTCCAAAATATCTTCGATGGTGATTAAACCCGCAGTTCCACCATATTCATCAACAACTATTGCTAAATGAATTTGATCTCGTTGCATCTCTTTAAGTAATTCGGATGCGGTTTTGGTTTCTGGAACAAAGGTGGCGCTTCGTAAATGTTCATCAACTTTTTCGCTCTGTTCTGCTTCGTGATATTCATGGCTTCGTAGCGCTAAGTCTTTAACATAAGCGATACCTACGATTGTGTCTAAATTTTCATCAATTACCGGGATTCGCGAAAACCCAGATCGGAGCGCAAGCGATAGCGCTTGCCGTAGCGATTTAGAACCTTCGATCCAAACCATCTCGGTTCTTGGCACCATTAATTCGCGAACTAGCGTGTCACCAAGTTCAAAGACTGAGTGAATCATCTCGTGTTCAGATTCTTCAACCAGGCCGCGTTCATGTGCCTGATCTACTAAATCTCGTAGCTCAGCTTCCGACGCGAATGGCCCTGTGCGAAAGCCACGGCCAGGAGTAATTGCATTTCCGATTGCAATCAAGAGCGTTGTTACTGGACCAAGTATTTTTGCCAAAAAATAAGCAACATACGTTGCTGGTACTGCCCAGCCGCTGGCTCGTTGTTTACCTAAAGTTCTTGGCCCTACGCCTACCACTACATAGGAAAGCACCAACATGATTGTGATAGCAGTTGTGATTGCTAGCGCGCTGTTATCAATAATTTGCAGAAAACTCTCCGCTACAAAAACGGTTGCGGTTAGTTCGCAAGCTTTTCTTACTAGTAAGACCACGTTTAAATAACGAGCTGGTTCATTGATTACTTTGCGGACCAAAGCTGCTCGCTTTGGTGATTTCTCCGCAATTTGATCGACAGCTATTCGAGAAATCGAATTTATTGCAGACTCACTGCCAGCCAAAAATCCAGCAAATGCCAATAACGCTAAAACTTCAAGAATGGTGATTGGGTTCATTTATTTCGCCACTTCACTAAAAGTTCATTCTGTACTGCAAACATAATCTCTTCTTCATTGGCAATTGCGTGGTCATATCCAAGTAAATGCAATAGGCCATGAGCAGTAAGAAGTTCCATCTCGGCTTGCGCTGAATGCTTGGCGAGTTCTGCTTGTTTATCAGCAACTGCTGGGCATAAAACAATATCGCCAATTAGCCCTGGGCCATCGGCTGCAGAATTTGGTTTTATTTCATCCATTGGGAACGAAAGCACATCAGTTGGGCCTGGTTCATTCATCCATTGGATATGTAACGAAGTCATTTCAGCTTCATCAACACATGAGATACTTAATTCGGAATCAGGATGCACGCCCATCTCGCTAATTACAAATTGAGTAAGCGAAATTAAAGCACCCTCATCGCAAGCGGTGGAAGTGTGGTTAATAAATTCGATAGGCATAATCGTCACCGCGAGCGGTTAACGTTCACTTCTCCCCGGCTTGATCGAAGTTCTAATTGATCTAGGTGAATTTGCGGTCGCAGCATCCCAAGCGCCATAAGCATCAACGATCTGACTAACTAAGCGATGGCGAACCACATCATCTGAGAAAAGTTCGATAAATGAAATGTCCTCAACATTTTCCAGTATTTCACTAACGATTCTTAAGCCAGATTGGACGCTATTAGGCAGATCTATTTGAGTTACATCCCCGGTAACTACCATTCGAGAACCAAAACCCAATCGTGTCAAAAACATTTTCATCTGCTCTGGCGTGGTGTTTTGGGCTTCATCCAAAATAATAAATGAATCATTCAAAGTTCGACCGCGCATATATGCAAGCGGTGCTACCTCAATTGTTCCAGCTGCCATTAAACGTGGAATCGCATCGGGATCAATCATTTCGTGCAGCGCATCGAATAGGGGGCGCAAATATGGATCGATTTTTTCATGGAGCGTTCCTGGCAGGAAGCCAAGTCGCTCGCCCGCTTCGACTGCTGGTCGAGTAAGAATAATTCGATTTACTTGCTTTGACTGTAGCGCTTGGATTGCTTTCGCCATTGCAAGATAAGTTTTTCCAGTTCCGGCAGGTCCGATTCCGAATGTAATGGTTGAGCGGTCAATAGCATCTACATACTTCTTTTGATTGGCAGTTTTAGGTCTAATTGTTTTGCCACGATTACTTAGAATGTTTAGTGATAAAACTTCGGCTGGGTGTTGATTGATATCGCCAATTACCATTGCGATCGATCGACGAACTGCATCTTCTGTGAGCACTTGGCCAGATTTAATGATCGCAACTAGTTCGGTAATCAACCCTTGGAATTGCGCTACATCGACAGCTGCACCACGCAAAATAAATTCGTTGCCGCGCACAGTTATTGCTAAGTGTGAATAAGATTTTTCTAGCATTCTCAGGAAAACATCTTGTGGCCCGGTGAGCGCAACCATAGGTATGGCGCTTGGGATTGTTATAACGGTGCGATCCATTAGTGCAACCTTAATGGAACTTTCTCAAATTGGTATTTGAACGCTTAACCAGGCGGCCAATGCAGTGATCTGCCACCCAATAAATGCAGGTGGGCATGGAAAACGCTCTGTCCTGCCTCCGCGCCGGTATTAAAAACCGTGCGATACCCAACTAGGCCCCGAGATTTGGCAATCTCCTCAGCCAACAAAAATAAGTCGGCGACCGTTGCGGGATTGTTATTAGCCAACTCTGCAACATTTGGGAAATGTTTTTTTGGGACAATCAAGACATGGGTTGGGGCTTGCGGAGAAATATCGTTAAAAGCAACAGATAATTCACTTTCTGCAACTATTTCGGCAGGAATTTCTAAGCTAACGATTTTGCAAAACAAGCAAGACATTTTTCCTCCTCACCACATCTTAAAGGCTGTCTGGATAGCGGCAAGCGCCGCAACGCCTGCATGTGCTGATCTAAATACTGGCGCTCCCAATTTAACTAATTTGCCACCGACGGATTCAAAAATTTCGATTTCGCTCTCTGAAATTCCACCCTCTGGGCCAATAACAACCGCAATGTTTTTATAGGCGCTCACTTCTAATCTTGAAATTAAAGCAGTGAATGAAATATTTGCTGCCTCATGGAAAACTAAAATTAAATCAAAATCACGGCACTGCTCTTTCAGTTCATTGGTAGATCTTAAATCTATGACTTCTGGGATTCGAAATCTGCGCGCTTGCTTGCTGGCTTCACGAACCTGCGTTTGCCATTTTTGCAGCCCTGATGCTTTATCGCTCCACTTTGCTATTGATTTACTCGCTGACCACGGAATTATTTGATCCACGCCAGCCTCAGTTAATAATTCCAAGGTTTCTTTTACGCGATCGCTCTTTGGCAACGCTTGAATGCAAGTAAGTTTTATAGCGGCAGGTCCGATTGCACCAGATTTAGTAATCTCGCATGAAATTGATTTTTTACTACGTTCTATAACTACCGCTTCAGCCCAATTCCCGCGACCATCTGAAATTAAGATTTCTTCGCCTACTTCAATTCTAAGGACGGTGGCAGCGTGGTGACCTTCATCGCCATCGATAATTGCAATGCCACTATTAGGGATTTCTTCAATAATAAAAAGAGTACGCACTTTATTTTCTATTTCGAAATGCTTCGTGAAATTTACCGAAAAATCCAGTTTCGTGCCGTTGCTTAACTTCGCCGCTATTTGCTTTATCACCACGGGCCTCTGCAAATTGGTGGAGTAGATCTTCTTCTTTTTTAGAAAGTTTGTTTGGAATCAGAACATCAATATGGGCAAATAAATCGCCACGACCAGAACCGCGTAATTTTGTAATACCTTTTCCACGAATCGGCAAAACGCTGCCGCTCTGAGTTCCGGGTTTAATTTCAATTTCAATCTCGCCATCTAAAGTTTCAATTTTAACTTTACTTCCAAGTGCTGCACCGGTCATTGGTACTGAAACTGAAACATGTAAATCATTTCCTTCGCGCACCAAAAAATCATGATCTGCGACATCAATTTCAACATACAAATCCCCAGCTGGGCCACCGCCTGGGCCGACTTCACCTTGGCCCGACATTTGAATTCGGTTTCCGCTCTCAACGCCAGCCGGTATTTTTATATCCAAACTTCGCTTAGACCTAACTCGCCCATCGCCAGCGCATTCGCCGCAAGGTGTTGGAATCGTTGAGCCAAATCCTTGGCATGCAGCACATGGTCTGCTTGTTAAAACTTGGCCTATAAAAGATCTTGTAACTTGCTGAGTTTCGCCTTTGCCCCGACAAATTTCGCAAGTTTTTGGATTACTGCCATTGGCGCAACCACTTCCGGAACATTGCGTGCAGAGAATTGCAGTTTCGACATTTAATTCTCTGTCAGTACCAAAACATGCTTCGGCTAACTCAATATCAACTCGAATTAGCGCATCTTGGCCATGGCGCATTCTCGGCCTTGGACCACGCGAATTTCCACCGCCACCAAAGAAGGCATCCATAATGTCGCCAAAACCGAAATTGGCATTACCAAATCCGTTAAATCCTTGGCCGCCTTGATCGTAATTTTGTCGTTTATTCGGATCACTCAAAACTTCATACGCGGCAGTTATCTCTTTAAATCGATCTTGCACTGCAGGATCTGGGTTCACATCTGGATGCAATTCGCGCGCTAATTTTCGATAAGACTTCTTTATTTCATCAGCGCTTGCATCTCGACTTACGCCGAGGGTTTCGTAAAGGTCAGCCATAAGTTACTTATTATCCCCTAAGAATTTTCCAACATATCTTGCAACAGCAGTAACGGCCGACATAGAACTCGCATAATCCATTCGAGTTGGCCCAATAATACCTAGAGCGCCAGCAGGGCTGCCATCTTGCCCGTAACTCATAGAGACAAGGCTTGTGGTTTGCAGATTCTTTTCCGACTGTTCATCTCCAATTCGTACACGCATTGAATCGCCTACATCACTAAGCAATCGCAGAAGCACAACTTGTTCTTCGAGCGCTTCCAAAATTGGATGGATATCGGAGGCTTGTTCATGGCTAGAGCGCGCTAAATTTGCGGTACCAGCTAACGCCACTTTCGCTTTAGAGTCTGCGTGAGATGGATATTGCACAACCGCAACTTGTTTAGTTATCTGCGCAAGCAACCGCACAGTTCGAGCCATCACATCATCTAAATCTCCAGCGCCTTCTAAGAAAGTTTCGATTGCGCGTCGCTCTGGCTCTGAGAAAGGTTTTATGGTGGCTAATTTATCTACGAAAATTCGATATCCGAGATTAGTTGGAATTCGACCGGCGCTGGTGTGAGGTTGTGTAATCAACCCAGCCTCTTCCAAGACTGCCATTTCATTACGAATTGTTGCTGGCGAAATCCCAAGATCATGGCGTTGTGCAATTGATTTAGAACCAACTGGCTCTTCGGTGGCGACATACTCTTCAACGATTGCACGCAATATCTCTAATTGGCGCGATTCCATATTTGGAACCTTCGTATTTGATGTGCTCATGGTGGAAAAGGTACTACACCATTAATTCGCGGACGATTCGGTCGGCAATTAAGCGCCCCGATTGGGTTAACACAACCCGACCTTGCGACCAATGTGTGTGTGAAATATGGTCGCTTTCTAGATATTTTGCTGCACTTGCATTTTGTACTGACGTTAATGAATTTCGATCAATTCCATCAACTAACCTAATTTGNNAACATAATTTTCTCATCATTGCGATTTTCTAAAGTCAAAGTTTCTCCCGCTAATTTTGGCGAAAGCCCGGAATCTATTCGCTCCTGATAAGCGCTTGGATGTTTCACATTCCACCAGCGTTCATTTCCTAAGAAAGAATGGGCGCCAGGCCCAACCCCCCACCAATTCGAACCATTCCAATAATTAATATTGTGGCGGCATTCACCACCTGGTTTAGCCCAATTACTTAATTCGTACCAATTAAATCCGGCACTGGCAAAAAGATCATCAGCTATCCGATACTTTTCCGCAGTTTCATCATCGGCTGGCATTACTATTTCGCCACGTTTAACTTGGTTGGAAAGTTTTGTACCAGCTTCAACAATTAGCGCATACGCACTTATGTGATCAATCGCCATTGACAGTGCGCTATTTACTGAAATTTCCCAATCCGCGATTGACTCACCTGGGGTACCGTAAATTAGATCCACACTGATGTGATCAAACCCCGTCTTCCTTGCAAGTTCAACAGATTTGTTTACACCTTCGGGCTTATGAGTTCGATCAAGGGTTGCTAATACATGTGGAACTGCGGATTGCATTCCAAAAGAAATTCGGTTGAAGCCACCTTCTCGTAATTTTGTAAGTAAATCTTCGGTAACCGTATCGGGATTAGCCTCTATCGTTATTTCGCAATCTTCACTTACTTCGAATTCGCTTTTGATTTTGGCAATAACTCGGTTTAAATCGTGGGCTTGCAGAAGCGTTGGGGTGCCGCCACCAAAAAATATAGTTGGCACAATCGCACCATGCACTTCACTTCTAGCTTGATCAATTTCTTTTAAAACTCGATCTATATACCCTTCAGATACTCCAGAAATATCCGCAGACAAATCACCACTACGCAATTCGCTAGGTGTGTATGTGTTGAAGTCACAGTACCCACAGCGCTTTATGCAATAAGGGATGTGAATATAGAACGAGAGCGACATAGGGATCATTCTCTCCTAGATCACAAATAATTAGTAACTCTGGGAAGCAATCTAAATCAAGAACTATTAAAGTTTCGTAATTTCAATCGTTTCGTAATCACCCGTTCCGATAAGTTTAATACGGACGCCTTCGATCACAAATGAGTCACCAAGTACGGCAACATAATCGCCAAGGTTTTTTCTGTCACCAACGGAAGTATTGAATCTGTTTGAGGACCCACCATCTACCTTCTGCCAGACAGCCCAGGCCCAATCATCGTTTGATGATGAGCTGCCATCAGAAAGGCCCGGTGGTCTTACAGCTTTATCTAAATCAACGATATAGGCCATGACAGAGTAGAAGCCAGGCGGAAACTCACGATCGCCAAATTTGAAATTACTCCACTTATCGATTCCATGCGATTCGACAACTATGGCTCTTGTGGGTGAGAGTTTAATTACCGCCATCTTTGTCTGTTTATCTTCACGCTCTACTGGACTTAAAGATAGAGTCACTGATTTTAGTGTTCTAGCTTCGTCACAATAGATTTGTTCTGGAGGTAACCAGTCCAATAAAAATTGCTCCCATGGATTTAATGCATAACTAATCCCCGATTGGGTAGTCATTATTCCTAACGGCCAGCCATTGCCCGGGGCATGGCCGAGGATCCCTAGGTCATGCAGGGTTTCGTGGATGTAGTAGGACCACTTGAGAGTCTCCATACCTTCTAAATTACGTCCCCAACTGAAAAAATTAAGTAGTACTTCACCTTCTTTGACTTTGAATGTGTGGCTTCGAACAATTAAATCGCCTAAAGCATATTCTCCATCTGGGTAAAACAAATAAATAGTTGAAAATTTACGTAAATCTATTTCTTTTGTTATTTCGTCGATGAACGCCTGCGCTTGGTTTCCTTGCCTCAAATTGGCATCGTTGCCATATGCATCGGTGCTTTTAGCATCTGTCGGATAACCTGATCGGTTCTGGGACATCCTAAACCAGCGATTTATTGTGGTTACATTGAATTGAGATTGACCACTACTAAAATAGTCGTACCAGTTAGTTAACCATTTCTTATCGTATTCCAACTGCTCAAGAAGGCCAGAGCCTCCCGGAAAATCTGGAAAATCGATAGGGACAATTAATATCTCATTGGAGCCCTTCACATTCATTTCTCGGTCCCTAACTTGGTGCGGAAACCCAACTACTCCAGCTCCCGCATTTCCGCCTGTTCTATCTGCTATTGAGTCACTGAGCTGTAACTTACAGATGTCAATAGATACTGGGCTCTTGCTATTTGTGAAGGTTTTTTTAATGGTATTTATCTTGATCCATAGCAGCTTTTTGCCAGCAACCCAGCGACATTCCAAGATTCCTCCGGAAACATCAAAGGTGTCACCAGAATTAAGACAAGTTGCATTTTCAATTGGGGACACTGAATAGTTATTCGATTTTGATGTCGATACGTTCACGATTGAAAAGGATCGCCATTCCAATCTCTGTATGGCTTCCTCTAATGAGATGGAATGCCCTGCCCAAGAGCAGCGCATATAAGTTGTAGTGCCAACAACTTTGGCTCCAATTTTGGTGCAGCGAGATCCTTCTGCTGGAAGTGGCGTTGGAGTTGGAAGTGGCGTTGGCGTTGGCGTTGGCTTAACCACCAACACAC
>DKNC01000043.1 GCA_002470135.1 Actinobacteria bacterium UBA7398
GCTTTTGATGCGGGGATAACGCTTTCATCTTTAAATGCAGTTCTCCCAACTCTTGAAGAAACATTCTTTGAAATGACTGGTGAGTGATATGTTGCATGTAGCTTTTTCAGAACTCCGTAAATTACGAAGACCTTCGCTCTTTCTTGGGACTATGGGAGCAGTAATATTTTTTAGCGGACTATTCTCATCATTACTTTTTCTTTTAATTGATTCGCCGCAAGGAAATGGCGATCGGGGTCGGATGATTGGCCGCGAAATTCTGGCATTGCCATCTGGCGGGGTTCGGGGTTTTGCAAGCGTTGGATCTTTTCTAGGAATTATCGCGCTCTGTGTTTTTGCGGCGCAGACCGCTCAAGAATACACATACGGCACTTTGCGAAACTTATTGGTCCGCCAACCTTCTAGAATGAAAATTTTATTAGGAAAATTAGCTGCGATGAAAATATTCGCAATCATCATGGTAGTTCTTGCTGCGCTAGTAAGCATTTCAGCTTCGATATTGCTTGCGCCTCGTGCCAAAGTTAATACCGATCTTTGGTTCAGCGCTGCTGGCAAAAGTGCAATTCTAGAGACTTTCGTCAACGTGATTATTTCAGTAATTGGTTTTGGAATCGTGGGAATGATTCTCGGATTATTATTTAGATCGCCAATCAGTGCAATTTCACTTGGCGTACTCTGGTTATTAATTGTGGAGAACTTATTAGTAGCGGTGAAATCCAACACTGAAAAATGGCTGCCGGGTTCAAATTTATCTGCAATCGCCCAAGGTGGAACGCCAACTTTAGAATATAAACATGCACTTATTGTTGGGGCTGCTTATGTAATAGTCGGTGCGCTAGTTGCTGCGGGGCTATTTAAGCGGAGAGATGTTTCTAACTAGACACGAACTTGGTTTCACCGTATTTCCTAAGTAATTAGCAGATGCTGATTTATTCTTATCCCAGTTGAAACCCCATCCGAACTTCCCTAGGGGGATTTTGTGAAGCGCAATAAGAGCAGTCGTAGTAGCGCGATTGCGCTCGGACTTGCTTTTCTACTAGCGACATCTGCAACCGCTGCTTTTGCTGCCACTCCTAAACCAACTCTTGCTGAAATTGATGCTGCTAAAAAGGCTGAAGCTGCCAAAAAAACCGCCGCAGATAAAGCCGCCGCAGTTTTAGCTAATGCAAATAAAACGCTTAGACAATTAAGTGCAATTGCAATTACTGCACAAGCTAAATATGTAAAAGCGCAGAACGAACTCGCAGTTGCTACAAAAATTGCGGGCATTGCTGCGGAACATTCTCGGTTAGCATCACTGGCTGTTGATTCCGCTCATCGAGCAATCGGTAAGCTAGCGGCGAATGCATACATTATGGGAAGTGGTTTTACAGATTTAGATTCACTATTACATGCGGATGGCCCACAAGATTTAATGGATCGGCTATCTGCGTTAGATACTTTAGGAGCGAATAATTCAACTGCGCTAAAACGATATAAAGCTGCTGAGAGTGTGGCCCGTGCCGCTAAAAAAGAAGCGGATGATGCGAAAGCTGCACAATTAGTAGCAACCGCAAAAGTAGTAGCGGCAAAAAAAGTTGCAGATGATGCTCGTGCAGCGCAACAAAAAGAAGTAAATAAGTTGCAAGCCGTCCAAGATAAATTATTAAAAGAGTTAGCATCCGCGAAGAAAGTTCGGATAACTTTAGAACAACAGCGCCAACTAGCTTTATTAGAAGAAGCAAATGCAAATCAAGCCGAACAAACAATTAATCAATCCAAAGTTTGGCCAGATATTGGTTTCTCAACTAAAGCAATCGTTCGCTCTACCGAAGCCCAACGGTTAAAAGCAGTCGAATTCGCGAAAAAACAAGTACAAGCGCGGAAGCCTTACATCTGGGGAACTGAAGGACCGAATTCCTTTGACTGTTCCGGCTTAGTTTACGCGGCTTATCGAAACGCTGGACTTGGTTGGCCAAATTGGGATCGCCTCAACTCTTCGCTCTATTTCAGCACCACAAAACATATTCCGCTTAGCCAATTAGTTCCAGGCGACCTGATTTTCTATTCCTACAAAGGAACGGTAAACACAATTCACCACATATCTATCTACGCGGGTAACGGCATGATGTGGGAAGCCAATTCCAAAGACAAAGGGCTACTCTTCTCCAGCATTTACAGCGTTAATGGGTTAATGCCATATGGAGGTCGGGTCTAACCTTCTCCCTATGGGAGCAAGCAGCAGCGTGGCAATTCGTAACGCAATTCGAAGCGCGCTGGCAACTGCAAGCGCAGGCGATCGAATTCTGGTTGGCGTATCTGGCGGAACTGATTCGTTGGCGCTTGCGTCTGGTCTATTTTTAGAGTCAGCGGAAAAAGCTTTACAACTTGTAGCTGTAATTATCGACCACGGGTTGCAAGAAAATTCTGATGAAGTTTCTAATAATGCAAAATTACAGTTAGCAAAAATTGGTTATAACGATATTCGAATTATGAAAATTCAAGTAGCAGTTACTGACGGAATCGAAGCTTCGGCAAGACGAGCAAGGTATGAGGCATTTAATAAATTAGCAGAAGAATTAAACGCAAAAGTATTCTTTTTGGGTCACACCAAAGATGATCAAGCAGAAACAGTTTTACTTGGGCTTGCGCGCGGTTCTGGGACTCGTTCGCTATCTGGAATGGCCGAAGTTAATGGAATTTTTGCTAGACCGTTACTTACGATTACAAGAGCTCAAACGGTTGCGGCTTGCGCTGAGTGGAATTTAATTCCTTGGCAAGATCCACACAATGCAAATGAAAAATTTACCCGAGTACGAGTTCGAGAAAATGTAATGCCTAATTTAGAGAAAGAGATTGGCCCCGGAGTTGCGGAAGCGCTAGTTAGGTCAGCTCGATTACTTCGAGATGATGCAAATGCTCTGGATGGTTGGGCGACTCTCGAGTTTTCAAAGTTTGACCCAAAAGATTTAGATGTCATGGAGTTGGCCAAACTCCCAAGAGCGATTCGGACTCGAATTCTTCGGATGGCGATTTATGCCGTTGGCGCACCAGCTGGATCGCTCACTTCCGAGCATATTGATCCAATTGAGTCCCTGATTTCCGCGTGGCACGGCCAAGGAGCGAGCTCACTTCCGGGTGGTGTGAAGGTTGCTCGAATTTCAGGCAGACTTTCGCTCTTGCGCGAGGGTTAAACGAAACGAGGAGTAAGTGGATTTAGCAGCGGTAGGCAACGATGTTGAACGAGTGATTGTTTCTGAATTAGATCTGCAACAACGAATCAAAGAATTAGCTGCACAAGTAACTTCAGATTACAAAGATCGAGACCTATTACTTGTTGGTGTATTAAAAGGCGCAATAATGGCGATGGCTGATCTTTCACGAAATATGCAACGCCATGTTGATATGGATTGGATGGCGGTTTCTTCATACGGCTCTGGCACTAAATCTAGTGGCGTAGTAAGAATTCTAAAAGATTTAGATCGCGATATTACTGGCCGTGAAGTATTAATTGTTGAAGATATTGTTGATACTGGGCTCACTCTGTCATGGTTGAAATCAAACTTGGAGTCGCGTGGTGCAAAAAGTGTTGAGATTCTCTCTATTTTAAGAAAGCCAACCGCCGCAAAAGTTGAAGTAAATGTTAAATATGTTGGCTTTGATATTCCACCTGACTTTGTAGTTGGTTACGGCTTGGATTTCAATGAAAAATATCGAAACCTACCTTTCATCGGCGTGCTTGCTAAGCACATGTATACCTAATTGTTATTCCAATTCAAAAAGAAAGAAAAAATGAGAGAAAAGAAAGCTGTAAAAGAAAAGAAGAGTAAGAAACCATCGAATAAGAAGGTTTCTAAACTTCCAGATGGCAACCGATTGCGTAAAGCTACGCGTCGCCCACTCTTTTGGATTCTGCTTGCCATAATTGGAGTTTCAATCTTTGGCCAAATCTCAAGTAGCGGAAATCAATTTACTAAAGCTGATACATCAGCAGTCTTAGCAGCGATTTCAAATAATGATGTCGAATCAGCAATCCTGGTTGATCGCGAACAATTGATCCGCGCAATACTCAAGCCAGGCAAGGCAATTAATGGCGCTACAAAAGTAGAAGCTTCGTACGTAACCCGACAAGAACCCTTAATTGTTGAGTTGTTAACTAGCAACCCACCGCCAAGTAATTGGAATGTCAAAGTTCCAACCACAAATATTTTGATTTCAATTTTATTCTCAATCGGCCCAATTCTTTTAATTGCATTTATTCTCTTCTTCCTAATGGGGCAATCCCAAGGCGGCTCTAGAGTTTTTTCATTTGGTCGCTCACGCGCAAAGTTGCAATCGAATGATGCGCCTAAAACTACATTTGCAGATGTAGCTGGTGCAGATGAAGCAGTCGCAGAGCTTCGCGAGATTAAAGACTTTTTAGCGGAACCCAAGAAATATGAAGAGATCGGCGCAAAAATTCCTAAAGGCGTACTCCTATACGGCCCACCCGGAACTGGAAAAACTTTATTGGCCCGCGCAGTTGCCGGTGAAGCGAAAGTACCTTTCTACTCAATCTCTGGTTCTGATTTCGTAGAAATGTTTGTTGGTGTCGGTGCTGCACGAGTGCGTGATTTATTTACGCAAGCTAAAGCAAATGCACCTGCAATTGTTTTCGTAGATGAAATTGATGCAGTTGGTCGTCATCGTGGCGCTGGAATGGGCGGCGGGCATGACGAGCGTGAACAAACACTTAACCAACTTTTAGTAGAGATGGATGGCTTTGAGACAAACGGTTCGGTAATTTTGATTGCTGCGACAAACCGTCCTGACATTTTGGATCCAGCGCTACTGCGTCCAGGTAGATTTGATCGTCAGATTGGAATTGATCGCCCTGATCTAAAAGGGCGGGAAGCGATTTTGCAAGTACATGCGAAAGGCAAACCACTGGCAGAAAACGTTGATTTACTTGGCTTTGCCCGCCGAACCCCTGGATTTACCGGCGCGGATCTGGCAAATGTATTAAATGAGGCTGCGCTATTAACGGCCCGCCAAAATGAAAAATTAATCACAAATGATTCACTAGATGAAGCAATCGATCGCGTTATGGCTGGTCCACAACGCAAGAGTCGATTAATGAGCGAAGAAGAACGAAGAGTTACGGCTTATCACGAAGGCGGTCACGCGTTAGTTGCATATGCATTGCCACACACAGATCCAGTCCATAAAATTACAATAATGCCACGTGGTCATGCGCTCGGTTACACAATGGTGTTGCCTGATGAGGATAAGTATTCAACTACTCGGAATCAAATGTTAGATCAATTGGCTTACACGATGGGTGGACGCGCAGCAGAAGAATTAGTTTTCCACGATCCAACAACTGGCGCATCTAACGATATTGAAAAAGCTACGGCGCTGGCTCGCGCCATGGTAACAATATATGGAATGACTGAACGTCTTGGCGCTATAAAATTAGGAAACTCCGAAGCAGCGCCATTTATGGGTCGAGACTACGGGCACCAACGTGATTACTCTGAAAGTATTGCTGGAATTGTCGATCAAGAAATTAGAAATTTGATTGAGAATGCACATCAAGAGGCGTTTGAAGTGCTGGTACAAAATCGCGCAATACTTGACGAACTCGTTGAAGTATTACTGGAAAAGGAAACCTTAAATAAAGAAGAGATTGTGGCAATTTTTAAAAGCGTAGTTGCTAAACCAAATCGTCCAGCTTGGACTGGGTCAGCCCTTCGCAAACCTTCGACTATTCCACCAGTATCAATAAAGCCAAAAGTGGAAAAAGTTAAGGAAGTTGTAGAAGTAAAAGAAGTTAAACCGCGGAAGAAGAAGAGTCCGAGCGCGTAATGAGTGAAATTAATGCATTTGGAATGGGTCCAAATGACGGCCGTGCCAAAGCCGAATTTGATCAAGCCCGTGCTGAACGCGCTATTACTGAGCTATTAATTGCACTTGGTGAAGACCCAAATCGTGATGGGTTACGCGACACCCCAGCTCGAGTAGCGCGTGCATTAAAAGAAAACTTTGAAGGGCTTTGGCAAGACCCACGCGATGTACTTTCCACAACTTTTGATTTAGGTCATCGCGAACTAGTAATTGTTAGAGATATTGAGATTTTTTCCCATTGCGAACACCACCTAACGCCATTTCATGGCGTAGCGCATATCGGTTATATTCCTGGCGAAAGTGGGCGAATTACTGGACTCTCAAAACTTGCGAGATTGGTTGATTTATATTCTAGAAGGCCGCAAGTTCAAGAACGACTTACTTCGCAAATCGCGGATTCAATGATGGAAATTTTGGAACCAGCTGGTGTAATTGTAATTATAGATTGTGAACACTTATGTATGTCGATGCGCGGTGTAAAAAAGACGCAAGCGCGGACCACAACTAGTGCAGTACGTGGTCAATTACGAGATCCGGCAACTCGTGCTGAAGCGATGTCTTTAATAACAACTAAGTAATAGCGCAATGAATACGAAGCCAACAATTGTGATGGGAATTCTTAACATAACTCCAGATTCATTTGCTGACGGTGGTCGACATTTCAATTTTACAGATGCGATTAAGCGTGGCGAAAGTATGATTGCTGAAGGCGCAGAAATAATTGATGTTGGTGGTGAATCAACTCGTCCAGGCGCGGAAAGAATTACCGAAGCAGAAGAACGCAATCGAGTAATGCCAGTCATCGCTGAACTTAAGAAATTAGGTGCGGTGATAAGCATTGACACAATGCGTGCAAAAATAGCGAACGAAGCAATTCTGGCTGGTGCCACTTATATAAATGATGTCAGCGGTGGTTTAGCTGATCCCGACATGGTTAAAACGGTCGTAGCCAACCCACAAATTCAATATATTGCGATGCATTGGCGGGCGCACTCTAAAAACATGCAGGATTTAGCTGCTTACAAAGATGTAGTCCGAGAAGTTAAAGATGAGTTACAAGATCGAATTGATACCTTGATTTCTGCTGGCGCTGATCCAGATCAATTAATAATCGATCCGGGTTTAGGTTTTGCGAAGACCGGCGAACATAATTGGGAAATCCTCCGAAATCTAGATCGACTGGCTTTACTTGGCTTCCCGATATTAATCGGCGCATCTCGTAAGAAATTTTTAGGTGAGTTGACCAAGACCACTAATTCGGATGATCGTGAAGCAGCTTCTATTGCAATTACTTCTTTAGTGGCGAAAACTGGCGCCTGGGGAGTTCGTACTCATTCTGTAAAACCACATAAAGATGCAATAGCAGCAGTAAGTGCAATGGAAAGAATCAAATGAGTGATCAAATTAAGATAACCGGAATATCCGGTTTTGGTTACCATGGTGTTTTGGAGAGCGAAAGAAGTGTCGGACAAAACTTTTCTGCGGATATAACAATTTCGCTAAGCACGCGCGCAGCAGGTGAATCAGATGATTTAACAAAGACGATAAATTATGCAGAAGTTGCTGAATTAGTCCATAGATTCATAATCGGAAAACCGGTTAAATTACTTGAAACCCTTGCTGAGAAAATTGCTTCGGCCATACTTGCGGTTTATCAATTAGCTGATGGAGTAAATGTAACGATTCATAAACCTGAAGCACCGGTTACCATTCCATTTCTGGATATCTCTGTAACAATTCAACGTTCACGATGAAGGCAGTCATCGCACTTGGTGCTAATTTAGGTGACCCTGTTTCTCAATTAGAAAATGCGGTGCTAGAAATAACCAAAGAGCTTTTTGTAATTTCGGTTTCAAATTTTATTGAGACGGAACCAATAGATGCGCCTGGCCAACCAAAATATTTCAACGGGGTTCTGATCGCGCATTCTGAGATGAAACCCCTTGATTTACTGCATTTATTACAGAGAATTGAGAAAATGGGTGGCCGAGAAAGATCGATCAAGAATGCGGCGAGAACGATAGATATTGATTTAATTTCTTACGGCGAAATCTTTCTCGATACTGCGGAATTGACCTTGCCACACCCACGGGCGCACTTACGCGTATTTGTGCTTGAACCTTGGCTGAGTATCGATGGTGATGGGGTACTTCCTGGTCATGGTGAAATAAAAAAATTGTTGGCTGCCCTGCATTAGTTAGGTAGACTTTCGACACTGCCCGGTACCCCGAAAGGACTGGAGCCTAAAATGAAAGTTATTCAAAGCGCCACTGAACTTTCGCGCGCATTAATCCACCCAATTGCGTTTGTGCCGACTATGGGAGCTTTGCATGCGGGACATCAGTCGCTGATAAAAAAAGCACGTGAAGTTTCAGAGAATGTAATAGTGAGCGTTTATGTAAACCCGTTGCAATTCGAAAATCAAGAAGATTTAACTAGCTATCCAAGTTCACCAAGAGTCGATGAAGAATTAGCCGCGGCAGCCGGCGCCACAATTTTGTGGCGGCCAAATCAATCTGAGCTTTATCCAGACGGCATAACCAAAATTTCATCAGGCGAGGTTGGCGCGATTTACGAAGGTAATCGTGCCGGACATTTCGATGGGGTGTTGACCGTTGTGCATGCGCTCTTCTCAAACATTAAACCGACTTGGGCAATATTCGGTGAAAAAGATTTACAACAACTATTCTTAATTAGAAAAATGGCTAGCGAATTTTTTCCAGCGACTAAAGTATTAAGTGGCGAAACTATCCGAGAATCATCAGGCTTAGCTCTTTCTTCAAGAAACTCTCGACTTTCAATTGAAAATAGGAATTACGCCACCGTACTTTTTAGGTCTTTACAAGCTGCCCAATCTCAGCCATCTATTTCCGAAATGAAACGAGAAATGTTGGCAACCTTAAAGAGCGAGCCAAGTTTCACTTTAGATTACGCCGAAATTATTGATGATACGACCTTCGATTTCGCGGTCGAAGCGAGTAGAAATAAGCGTGCGATCATCGCGGGCTGGATTAATGGCATCCGTTTAATCGACAATATGGCCATGCAGAATATTCGCTCAGCATCAGAGGTGGCAGCGATATGAGGTTGCGTGCAGCAAAACCTGGTTGGAGTGCGAAGGCCGATGTTGTAGTAATTGGTTCTGGAGTCGCGGGCTTAACAACCGCTCTACAAATTCGCGCACATAATCTTTCAGTTCTATTAGTTACTAAAGCGCGAGTTGATTCTGGATCTACAAAATGGGCGCAAGGCGGGATTGCTGCAGCTCTTGGACCTGGTGATACGCCAGATCAACACGAAAAAGATACTTTGGTTGCTGGGGCAGGGCTCTGTGATGTGAATGCAGTAAAAGTTTTAGTTAGCGAAGGACCGGAGGCGGTTCGCAAACTGATTGCACGCGGAGCGGTTTTCGATCTTTCTGAAACAGGTGAGATTGCACTTACTCGCGAAGGCGGCCATTTGCGAAATCGAATTTTGCATGCAGGTGGCGATGCTACTGGAGCTGAAGTTTCCCGTGCGCTACTTGCAGCTGTTAAAAATGATAATGGAATTGAAGTATTAGAAAACGCTTTAGTAATTGATGCCTTAAAGAATGAAAATGGCGATGTTTGCGGCGTAACACTTCACGTAATCGGGGCAGGCACAAGAGATGGTGTTGGACAAGCACTTGCCCGTGCAGTTGTTATTGCAACCGGTGGGCTTGGCCAAGTGTTTTCCCAAACCACAAACCCATCAGTCTCAACTGGTGATGGCGTTGCATTAGCGCTTCGGGCTGGCGCAGATGTAGCAGATGTTGAGTTTATTCAATTTCACCCAACTGTTCTCTGGATTGGTGATTCATCGCGTGGTCAACAGCCGCTAATTTCAGAAGCAGTACGCGGCGAAGGTGCTATTTTAAAAAATTTAAAAGGCGAAGCATTTATGAAATATGTGCATCCACTTGCGGACTTAGCGCCACGTGACATCGTTGCGAAGGAAATTAGCCGACAAATGCTGTCCAGTGGCAGTAAACATGTTTGGTTAGATGCAACAAAAATTCCAGATTTTCCAGAACGATTCCCAACAATTTATCAATCATGTTTGAACCATGGCATAAATCCCACGATCGAATTGATTCCAGTAGCGCCGGCTTCACACTACGCATCAGGCGGCGTGCGCGTAGATTTATTCGGCAGGAGTGCAATTCCAGGGCTTTATGTTTGCGGGGAGAGCGCATGCACTGGTGCGCACGGCGCTAATCGGTTGGCTTCAAATTCACTGCTCGAAGGCTTGGTGTTCGGCGCTCGGATAGCTGAAAATATTGCGGCTTCGATTCCAGAGTTCAGTGCACCAAAACAAAGTAATAGCGTGGAAATTTTATTAGACCCAGTTATTCGCACAGCGTTACAACAAGCGATGTCGCGTGGTGCTGGTGTGGTTCGCTCAAAAGAATCGTTAGATGAAACTTTAATGACTTTACAAAAACTTGCGCTCTTTACTACCAACGAAGCGAATATTGATTCTTGGGAAACCACAAATCTTTACTACTTAGCCACCGCAATCGTGAGATCCGCTTTAGAGCGGAGTGAAAGTCGCGGCTCCCATTGGCGTGCGGACTTTCCTAATGTTTCGCAAGCATGGGAAAAACGGATTCATCAACGAATTGATAGCAACGGCACTTGGAGTTCAGAAATTGCAGAATTGGGGGTGACTGATGTTTTCTCCACAACTAAGTAAGAAAATTGCAGACTATGGATTAACCGAAGCAAGTATCAGTGATTTAATTAAACTTGCGCTCGCAGAAGATTTAGCTGGCGGTAGCGATGTTACGAGCAATGCCACAGTAACACCGGAGCAAATATCAACTGCCGAGTTTCGCAATCGCAAGCCAGGTGTTATTTCTGGACTATTGGTAGCGGTGGCCGTCCTAGAACATTGCGGAATTAATGATTACGAATTATTGATTTCAGAAGGTGACTTAGCCCCAGCTAATTCGGCGTTAATCAGAGTTAAAGGGAACACGAGAGCCATTTTGTTATCCGAACGTACTGCGCTTAATTTTCTGGGAAAGCTAAGTGGAATTAGTACTCTGACAAAAGTTTGGGTCAGCGAAGTTTCGGAATTCAAAACTAAGATTCGTGATACTCGAAAAACCACACCGGGTTATCGTGAATTAGAAAAATTTGCGGTTCGAATGGGTGGTGGCACCAATCACCGAATGTCACTTTCCGATGCGGCGCTAATTAAAGATAATCATGTGCAAGCTGCGGGTGGTGCAGCCAGCGCATTTAATCAAGTTTTAACTAAAAACCCGACCCTGCCAATTGAAATTGAAGTGGACACGATTGCGCAATTGAATGAAATTTTAAATTTAAACGTTGATCTGGCGATGCTCGATAACATGTCACCAGATCAATGTCGCGCTGCAGTCGCGCTGGTTGCTGGGAAATTCAAATTAGAAGCATCAGGCGGAATTACTTTAGAAAACGCGAAAAGTTATGCAGCGACCGGCGTTGATTATTTGGCAATCGGAGCGCTAACCCACTCTGCTACAAACCTTGATATCGGACTCGACTTCTTAGGAGATAACTAATGCTACTTACCATTGATGTGGGAAACACCAATACAGTTCTTGGAATTTTTGATGGTGACGAATTAATCCAGTCATGGCGAGTGAAGACTGATCCACGCGACACTTCGGATGAATTGTGGTTGCAATATCGCTCTCTTATTGAAGGTTATAAAGTTGATGGTTTGGCAATTTGTTCAACTGTTCCAGCTATATTACGAGAGATCCGCACCATGATTGCAACTTATTTTTCGGACATTCGCTGCACAATTATTGAACCAGGCACGAAGACTGGGGTCCCACTGTTGGTTGATAATCCAAAAGAAATCGGCGCAGACCGAATTGTAAATACGCTCGCAGCTTTTACTTTATACGGCGATAAAGGACCTTGCATAGTTGTTGATTTTGGAACTTCGACAAATCTAGATGTGGTTTCACCAAAAGGAGAATTCTTAGGTGGCGCACTTGCCCCTGGGATTGAAATTTCTGTCGATGCGCTAGCTGCCCGAGCTGCACAATTGCGAAAAGTTGAATTAATAAGACCAAAGTCGGTAATTGGTAAAAATACCGTAGAAGCTTTGCAATCTGGAACTATCTTTGGGTTTGCTGGCCAAGTTGATGGTTTAGTTAATCGCATTATTACGGTGTTAGAAAATGATTATCCAGAAACCGAAAACGTATCAATTATTGCAACCGGAGGATTAGCGCCTTTGGTTTTAGGAATTAGCGAGATGATTGATTATCACGAACCAGATTTGACCCTCATCGGACTTCGGTTAGTTCATCAGCGCAACGCTTAGCTTCGCAATGGTTAGACTGCAGCCATTATGAACCAGCCAAAACCAGAGGTTGCTGACGATCTTCCAGAGCAGCTTCGGATTCGTCGCGAAAAGCGCGAAAGCCTGCTTACCCGTGGCATTGAGCCATATCCGGTTGCAGTACCGCGCACCGCATCACTTTCTGAGATTCGCAAGCGTCATAAGGATTTACCAATTGATGTTGGAACTGGAATTATCGAAAGCCTTACCGGAAGAGTTATCTTCAAACGAGATACTGGGAAATTATGTTTCGCAACGCTCCGCGAAGGGGATGGCACTGAGTTACAAGCAATGTTTTCGCTAGATAAAGTAGGTGAAGAACTTCTAAATGCTTGGAAGTCCGATGTTGACCTTGGCGACTTAGTAAGCGTTACCGGTGAAATAATCACTTCAAAGCGCGGCGAACTTTCGATACTGGCAAATAATTAT
>DKNC01000069.1:0-21405 GCA_002470135.1 Actinobacteria bacterium UBA7398
ACTGGTCGCAATTTAAAAATAGCAATCGATGCTGGCAATGGAATGGCGGGACACACAGCGCCTGCAGTAATGTCACGAATTAGCGCGGAAGTTTCGCCTATTTATTTTGAATTAGATGGATCATTTCCAAATCATGAGGCAAACCCAATTGCACCCGAGAATTTAGTAGATTTACAAAAACTCGTTAAGAAGCGGCACGCTGATATTGGTTTAGCTTTTGATGGCGATGCTGATCGTTGTTTTCTGGTAGATGAAAAAGGTTCGTTGGTTGCTCCATCAGCTCTTACCGCGCTGATTGCGGAACGGGAACTGAAAAAACGGCCAGGTTCTGGAATTATTTATAATTTAATCTCATCCAAGGCTGTTCCTGAAGTTATTTTAGAAAATGGCGGTACGCCACTTCGGAGCCGTGTGGGCCATTCATATATTAAAAAAATGATGGAAGAATCTGGTGCTATTTTTGGAGGCGAACATTCTGGCCATTTTTATTTTAAAGAGTTTTGGCGAGCTGATTCTGGAATGTTGGCCGCGCTCCATGCAATTGCAGCGTTGCAAGAAAGTGCTGAACCGCTATCAAAATTACTAGAGCCATATCAAAGATATATTTCTAGCGGTGAGATTAATTCGGTAGTTAAAGATCAAGTTGCGTCAGTCACGTTTATTGAAAATCATTACCGTGAGTTAAGCGAGAAGAATTCATTGAATTTGGAATTTGATCATCTAGATGGGCTAACGGTGACAAGCGATAATTGGTGGTTCAACGTCCGGGCCTCAAATACCGAACCGTTGTTGCGGCTTAATGCTGAAGGCGATACCGAAGCCGAGATGGTCAAAATTCGCGATGAGGTGCGCAACATCATCAAGACGCGGTAAAGTACCCAGGTCTTGCAGGGCTAATTGTTCGTCTAATGAGGAGATTTCTTAAGTGAACCCAATAACCATGGCTATTCCAAAACATGACATCGCAGATGCATCACTCGCCGCCGAAGGTAAGAAGCGGATCGAATGGGCAGAGCGGAATATGCCAGTTCTGGCACAGATTCGAGAACGGTTCGCTAAAGAACAACCATTTACTGGCGTTCGACTTGCAGCATGTATGCACGTAACCACCGAGACTGCGAATTTAATGCGGACGCTAAAAGCTGGTGGCGCTGAGATAGCGCTTTGCGCTTCTAACCCGCTCTCAACTCAAGATGACACTGCAGCTGCGCTAGTACATGAATATGGAATTTCAGTATTTGCAAGAAATGCAGTTGATCGCGATGGCTATTACAAGCACATCAATGCTGCGCTTGATATCGAACCACACCAAGTTTTTGATGATGGTTGCGACTTAGTAAATACTTTGCACACAACTCGTAAAGAATTGCTAGGCACAATTGTTGGCGGTTGCGAAGAGACCACAACTGGCGTGATCCGATTGCACCAAATGGCAAAAGATGGTGCGCTAACTTTCCCAATGATTGCGGTAAATGACACCGACACCAAACATATGTTTGATAATCGATACGGCACCGGACAATCAACACTTGATGCAATTTTCCGCGCAACTAATACTTTGCTTGCTGGAAAAATCTTGGTTGTTGCTGGTTTTGGATACTGTGGTAAAGGTGTTGCAGAGCGCGCCAAGGGTATGGGCGCTGATGTAGTTGTAACTGAAATTGACCCAACAAAAGCACTTGATGCGATGATGCAGGGCTATCGCGTAATGCCAATGTACGAAGCCGCAAAAATTGGTGATGTTTTCATCACTGTTACTGGAAACCGAGATGTACTTAGATCAGAACATTTCTCAATGATGAAAGATGGCGCAATTCTTGCTAACTCAGGTCACTTTGATATTGAGATCGATGTCGCTTGGTTAGAAAAATTCGCAAAGCAAAAAAACAAGAAAATCCGACACCAAACCGATGAATATGTTCTATCTGATGATCGTAGAATTCTTTTGGTTGCAGAAGGTCGATTAGTAAATCTAGGCGCTGCTGAAGGTCACCCTGCCGCAGTAATGGACATGTCATTCTCCGATCAAGCACTCACTGCGGAATGGCTAGTTAAGGCTGCAAGCTCCCTAACTGCAGGCGTACATAACGTGCCTATCGAAATTGATAAAGAAGTGGCACGATTAAAGTTGCAAAGTATGGGTGGCGAGATCGATACTTTAACTCCAGAACAGTTCTCGTATTTGAATTCGTGGGAGCACGGTAGCTAAATGACATCGGTATTGGTCGTTGATGATGATCAAGACCTTGCCGAAATGTTAGGAATCGTTTTAAACGGCGCAGGTATTGAAGTTGATTTAGTTAGTCGTGGCGACGAAGTGATGGATGTTTTTCGAAATAATCCACCAGATTTAGTTTTGCTCGACATAATGCTTCCTGGTCTTGATGGCATCGAAGTTTGTCGTCAAATAAGAGCTTTTTCGGTAAGAGTTCCAATCGTTATGCTCACCGCCAAGGGCGATACACATGATGTAGTACTTGGTCTTGAAGCTGGCGCTGACGATTACATGGTTAAGCCGTTCAAACCTTCTGAGCTAGTAGCGCGAATTCGTACTCGATTACGTAGAACTTCTAGCGAACTTTCGGGAATTTTATCGTTAGCAGATATCGCAATTGATATTTTAGAACATACGATTACTCGTGGTGGGAAAGAGATTCCTTTAACAAGATTGGAATTTGATTTATTAGTAGCGTTAGCAAAAGAACCTGGACGAGTATTCACCAGAGAAGCTTTGCTAAGCGAAGTTTGGGGCTATCGACATTCAACAGACACTCGATTAGTAAATGTCCACATCCAAAGGTTGCGAGCTAAAGTTGAACATGATCCAGAAAATCCAACAATCATTACGACCATTCGAGGAATAGGTTATAAAGCAGGAGTTTCTGGAACCCGAGGCCACTAGCCGTGCGTGGATTTAAGATTTATAAAGGTTTTCGAACTTCTTTAACTTTGCGAGTTCTAAGTACAACCTTTGTTTTAACCACAATCGTCTTATGGGTAGTGGGATCTGCGCTCCTGAATCGAATCTCCACTGGAGTGGTTAATGAAAAAATTAAAGCAGCCCTTTCGGAATCCACGCTCGCGGTCTATTCTGCCCAATTCAGATTCACTGGCGGCGGAGTTACAGATGCTGCACTTAAGAAAATTGCCCAAGAAGTTGTAAACGCAAAAAAAGCAATCAGAGCAACCGAGTCTGGCCGTGAAGTAATTTTGATTAGGTCTGCCAAAAATTTAGATCCTGAGGTAGCAATTGACACTGTATCTAATCGCGTTTCTTATGAATCAATTCCATCGGAACTGCGAGTTCGTCTTTTGGATAGCGGAGATCCAGTTTGGGCAAGATCAATAATTCAATATGCAGATGGACATAAAGTTCCAGGAATTGTTGTAGGAGATAAATTAAGTATTCCTAGAGTTGGCCCTTACGACATCTATTTTCTTTTCAGTTTTGAAAGCCAAGTAAATACGCTTAATTTAGTAAAGAATTATTTATTTTTGGCTGGATTCATCCTGCTATTACTTATCGTCGGCATTACTTGGTTGGTTGTTCGGCAAGTAATCGACCCAGTTAGAGACGCGGCAAAGATTGCAGAAGAATTTACTGCCGGAGAACTTGAGAAGAGAATGTCAGTTGTTGGCAGTGATGAGATATCTCGACTCGGAATTTCATTTAATGCGATGGCAAACTCGATAGAGCAACAAATTAAACGTCTGGAAAACTTATCTAAGGTGCAGCAACGATTTGTATCTGACGTTTCACACGAATTAAGAACCCCACTGACCACTATTCGAATGGCTTCTGACTTGATTTATGCTTACCGAGATAAATTTGAACCCAACATTTCTAGAAGCGCAGAATTATTACAATCCCAAATAGATCGGTTCGAGTTATTGCTGGCGGATTTATTGGAAGTTAGTAGATTTGACGCTACCGAAGCGGCAATGGAGATGAGTGAAATTGATCTAAACGAAATGGTCGATCGATGTATTACAGATTTAACTTTAATTTCAGCAGAGAAAAACGTCGTTGTAAATTTAGAGAAAGACTTGGTAAACCCAATTGTTTCAGCAGATGCGCGCCGAATTGAACGAATTTTGCGAAATCTCCTAACAAACGCAATCGATCATGCAAATGAAAAACCGGTAGATGTAACCATTAAATCCAATAGCTCTGCGGCTTCGGTGAGTATTCGTGATTACGGAATTGGAATCGACCCAGCTCAAGTGCCGCGAGTTTTTGACAGATTCTGGCGTGCTGATCCAGCTCGAGCGCGGAGTAGAGGTGGAACTGGTTTAGGACTTTCAATCGCCCAAGAAGATGCCCACTTACATAATGGCACCTTAAAAGCCTGGGGAAAATTAAACGAAGGCGCTCAATTTATACTTACACTACCGCGCAAAATCGGCTGGAAAATTGAAACGGAACCGATCGAACTCTTAACAACTAAATAAAGAACGATTGATAACCACAACTAAAAGATATTCACCACTTTTCAATTTTTACAAAGAGGTTTGGGATATAAATTGAGATAGTGCATCAATGCGTATGTTTTTAGATGCAATTCGAACTTTGATTTATCCCAGTTATTGTCTGATGTGTAATCAACCGAATACTCCACTTTGCACTTCTTGTAGATACAAGTGGCAAAACTCGTCACGTGATTTTTTAATTTCGAATCACAAAGTATCGGCTGCGATTCCATATGATGATCGGGTGGCTCGGATAGTTCTATCTGCTAAAGAAGATAATTTAGAGGCTGCGAAAGATTGCATCTTGATTGGTTTAAATGCAGCCTTCAGACAATTGGTTCGCGTACAAGATATCCCCGACGCTACACTCTTGATTTCTATTCCATCTTCGCAAGCTGCCAACCGCAGAAGAGGTGGTGATTATTTATTCAATCTTTCGCATCAAATTCCTAAGAATTCAAAATACCCAATCTCCAAATTGTTAACCGCTCCTAAGGCTCCATTGCTTTTTCAAAAATCAAATGTGCGAGATCAATCTGGATTAACTGCGCGAGAACGTATGCAAAATATGGAATCTGCCATTTATGTGAACCCAAGAATTGCAGCTAAATTAAAAGATTCACATACCACTGTCTTGTTAATGGACGATGTCATAACTAGCGGAGCAACCCTGAAATCGGCGATTTCTGCGCTAGTAGCCAGCAAAATCACAGTAATTGGTGCGATTGCTGCGTGTGCGTCGCGGCACCAAATGCGAATACCATAGGCCAATGGTTGCGATACTCGACAGGATTCTCCGCGCGGGCGAAGGCCGTACCCTAAAGCGACTACAGAAAATTGCCGTCGAAGTAAACAGTGAAGAAACGTTAATAGCAGCGCTAACCGATGAACAATTGCGCGCTAAGACCGAAGAATTTCGCAATCGCTTTAATGATGGTGAATCCCTTGATGAATTACTCCCAGAAGCATTTGCAGTTGTCCGTGAGGCTGCGAAGCGAACTCTAGGGCAACGACATTACGATGTTCAGATGATGGGCGGCGCCGCACTTCATAGTGGAAATATCGCGGAGATGCGGACTGGAGAAGGAAAGACATTGGTCGCGACGTTACCTGCGTACTTAAATGCGCTGCCTGGGCTTGGGGTACACGTTGTTACGACTAATGATTACCTAGCAGAGCGCGACAGCGAATGGATGGGTCGAATCCATAGATTTTTAGGATTGAAAGTTGGTGTAATTCTCGCTTCGATGTCGCCGAGCGAACGGCGTGAACAATATGCCGCAGATATTACTTACGGAACAAATAACGAATTCGGCTTTGATTATTTGCGTGACAACATGGCTTGGTCTCTCGAAGATTGTGTCCAACGAAAACATAATTACGCAATCGTTGACGAAGTGGATTCAATTCTTATTGACGAGGCCCGAACTCCGTTAATTATCTCCGGACCTGCCGATAAAGCCACTAAATGGTATGTTGAATTCGCAAATATTGTGGCACGACTTTCGCGTGATACTCATTATGAAGTCGATGAGAAAAAGCGAACTGTTGGAATTTTGGAATCAGGTGTAACTAAAGTTGAAGAATTTTTAGGAATTGAAAATTTATATGAATCCGTAAATACCCCAATGATTGGCTATTTAAATAACGCAATTAGAGCAAAAGAACTGTTTAAGCGAGACAAAGACTATGTTGTAATGAATGGCGAATTGCTGATTGTTGATGAGCACACAGGCCGCATGCTTTCAGGGCGTCGCTACAGCGAAGGGTTACACCAAGCTTTAGAAGCCAAAGAAAAAGTTGAGATTAAAGACGAGAACCAAACACTCGCCACAATTACACTCCAAAATTATTTCCGACTTTACGAAAAAATTTCTGGCATGACTGGAACCGCGATGACTGAGGCTTCGGAATTTATGCAGATTTATAAGCTCGGCGTAATCCCAATTCCTACAAATCGTGACATGCAACGATTGGATCAAGCGGATTTAGTTTACAAAACCGAAGCCGCAAAATTTGAAGCAGTCGCTAGCGATATTGTGGAGCGCCACCGCAAAGGGCAACCGGTTTTAGTAGGAACAGTAAGCGTTGAAAAATCTGAATTGCTTTCGCTAACTCTTCGCAAAAAGGGAATTCCGCACGAAGTTTTAAACGCAAAACAACATGAACGGGAAGCTGCAGTAATTGCACGTGCCGGAACCCTTGGCGCTGTAACCGTTGCGACAAATATGGCTGGTCGTGGAACTGACATCATGCTCGGTGGTAACCCTGAATTTATGGCTGATTTTGAATTGCAGCGCCAAGGCATTTCGCCAGTAGATAACGCGGATCAATATGAAAATTTATGGCCGAATGAAATTGCTAAACAAAAATCCGCAGTTGCTAAAGAACACGAAGAAGTTGTAGCCCTTGGTGGACTTTATGTACTCGGTACCGAGCGCCATGAATCCCGCCGCATTGATAATCAATTACGTGGTCGATCTGGCCGTCAAGGCGACCCTGGTGAATCTCGCTTTTATTTATCGCTACAAGATGAATTAATGCGTCGCTTCAATTCAGCAATGGTGGAACGATTCTTGACCGCTGCAGGTATCCCCGAAGATCAACCAATCGAATCCAAAATGGTTTCAAACGCCATCCGTTCAGCGCAAACTCAAGTCGAATCCCAGAACTTTGAAATGCGTAAAAATGTATTGAAATATGACGATGTTATGAACCGCCAACGTGAAGTTGTTTACGGGGAGCGCCGTGAAGTTTTGGAAGGTGCCGATATAAATGAACAAGTTTCCGAATTTATCGACGACACCATTTCGGCTTATGTAAATTCTGCAACGGGTGCGGGCTTCCCCGAAGATTGGGATTTAGATACGTTATGGACCGCTTTAAAATCACTCTACCCAATTTCATTTACAGTCACAGACGTTGAAACTGAAATAGGTGGCCGGGCCGGTATCGATAATGAATATCTGCTAACTAAAATTATTGATGACTCTAGAATCCAATATACAAATCGCGAATCAACTCTCACCCCTGAAGTTATGCGAGAATTGGAACGAAAAGTCTTACTCTCAGTGTTAGATCGTAAATGGCGAGAGCATCTATACGAAATGGATTATCTACAAGAAGGCATTGGGTTGCGCGCAATGGCGCAACGTGATCCATTAGTTGAGTATCAAAAAGAAGGTTACGAACTTTTCGCTGCAATGATGGAATCAATCAAAGAAGAGATGGTTGGCTATCTATTCAATGTCGAAGTAAGTGTGGAATCCGATGGCGTGGAAGCAAAGGGTTTACAACAAAATAAACCGACTCAAGAATTGAAATATACGGCGCCAAGTGAATCTGGAACCATAAGTCGGGAGAACAGTGTTTCTAGAAACTCACCATGTCCTTGTGGATCCGGTAAAAAATATAAACGATGTCATGGTGCGCCAAACTAGAAATTAGATTAGAAAAAGTTCGGTACATAACCAACGCTTATCAACCCCCTCAAATCTAATCACTAGCGACCTAATTCGCTCACCAAATCTGAGCGTTACTGTTATTTCTTCCACGCCTTCGATTGGTTGACTCCGATAAATTTTGCGAACTTTTGGAAGCGTGCTAATCGAGCCAATTTTGCGGATAAGTTCTTGGTAGATAGCGCGATGACACCATCGGGAGAGTTGTTGCGGAGCTCGTTGTCCGACCCATATTTCTAGCAGACTAACCACAAATTTCTTTAGCCAAGGTTCAATATCTGGTAGTTCATCTAGTGCGCTTGGTTGCGGCGCAAAATCCGGATCGTATTCATCCCCAAATGTTGTTGGTATTAAATAAAGCTTTCGAGTAGTTACGCTCGCATCTGGTTCTGGTGGTGGTTGAAATAGCGCGAGCATGGGATGTGACCAAAGCTGCGAGTCAAAATTGAAGTTTGGTTCTGCCAAGCTAACTTCGTGGAATTGGATTTCATCAGTATCTATATTTGTCATGGCGAGATCTTGATCGAAAACTACCGAGAGTAAATCGGGCAAAGGCTGAGGTTTCATCGGCTGAAGGGATGACTGTGGATAACTTATTAGAAAATGTCAGTTATGGGTTATTTATCAACCATGAAAAAAATCGAAAACCTAATAACTAGAAGAAAGATCAAAACTAACTCACGAACCATCATTGGAATCTTGATGATTCTTTTAGCATTTATTGCGGCCGCATTAATAAATAGAGAATCCAATCGCACAGTATTGGTTTGGGGAAGTTACGGTGAATTAGCACCCGGAGATGTAATTGCACAATCAGATCTGGTGTCAATTAGAGTTATGTTGCCAGAGAACTCCAGAAGATACATTTCGGTAAATGCAGATCTAATTGGAACTGTAGTTGTTCGCAAACTTGGTGCTCATGAATTAATTCCCATCGAATCACTTACAAATGCACCATACGGAATCGATACCCGAGAAACCCCAATTGAAGTGCTGAAAAATGATTTACCTGCAGATTTAGTTCGCGGTTCTATTGTTGATATTTATGCGCTTCCGAATGAAGTTATGCAAAACGCTGGGCGGATGGACCCAACCCACTTAGTTGCGGCCGAGGTTTCGATTGTTTCAGTCGATCAAAAATCTAAAGACCTAGGCGGCAGCGTTGGTGTTGTGCTTTCGCTACCGAATTCGGGCGTTACAACTTTGTTGGCTGAGCTCCCAAGCCATCGGATTGTGCTGGTCAAACATGGCTAATTTGAATCCGCTCAAGGCGGCAGTCAATGTTATTACTGGAATTGCTAACCCAGAACGCGAAGCATTTGTAGCGCGCACATTATTTGAATCTGGAAAGAACATAATTTTTCGGGCAATTTCTGGCCAAGATTTATTAGAATTCTTGAGAAGTAGACCTCTGGATGGTGCAAGGTGGATTGTGATTTACGCCAATGATCTACCTGGAATAGGTGAAATCGATATTGCAACCTGGAACGATGCCGAGACTTCGGTAATTGATTTAGGGAGCAACTCAATTGATATTGATTTGAATGCGCTTAACGAAATGATCTCAAGGTCACTTCGCAATCCACTAGTGCACACCAATCCCACCAGCTATTTGCAAAATTCAGCACGGTATCGATCATTAATTGGAATAATTGGAAGCGCTGGCGCACCAGGTAGAACTTCAATATCACTCAACCTTGCGGCAGAAGCAGCGCAACAACAACAAACCGCACTAATAGATGCCGATAATGCGGCACCAGCTTTGGCGCTATTGCTCGGTCAATCAGATGAAAGTTTGCGAAACGAATTTCCTTTGACTGAAAATCTAACACTATTCACTGAATTAAGTTCCACCAATGAAAAGTTCCAGAACTTGATAGATATTAATTCCAAAATATATGTTGATTTGGGAGTAATGCCTAAGTTTGCTGATGCCATAATAGATCGAAGAAAATCTGCCCAAGAGTTTGCTCAATGGTTTGAAAAATTAAGTGCCATTATTTATGTTGCAAAATCGGAAGAATATTCAATGCGTGCGTTAGAGCGATTTATTGATAGTCGTTCTGACTTACCGAAAAATCTCAAGGTATTTCATATTCTCAATAAATCTGGAACTTCTAGAAGGCACCGCACAATCGAACGGAGATTTCAAGCATTGATACCAAACGGTTCCGGGCTGGTGATTCCCTATGACTATTCAGCTTTTGATCGCGCTCAAACCAACTGTTCGCCGATTTCTGGCGTAGCCCCACGAAGCGCAATCCGAAAGTCATTTGTTGAACTGCTGGCTCGAATTGAGAATCTTGAGACGCAATCTTCTCGCTAGGATTTCCCTATGCAAACTTTCAGTAGCGCACTTACACAACGAACTGCGTTAAACGAATCTGATATTTTGCGATTATCCGAATTGGTAGCTGAATGGCAATTATTGGCTGACCTTTCCTTTGCAGATTTAATACTCTGGGTGCCGCGCCGTAAAGATTATAAATCTTGGCCAGAAGGTCACGTCGCAATTGCGCATATACGTCCAACAACTGCCGCAACAGTATTTAGCCAAAACGTAATTGGTAATGAAATTCTCTGGGGGAGTAAGCCTCGGATCGATCAAGCACTTTCTAATGGTGAAATTATTCGAGATACCGAACCTGAAAAAGTAGGCGAGCTACTCGTTAAAGAAGAAACAGTTCCAGTATTTTTTGAAGGCAATTTCATAGCCGTGATCTCGCGCCATCGTAATGTTGAAACAATGCGCACTCCATCAAAACTCGAATTAAATTATCGCGAGATTGCTCATAAGATTTATAAAATGGTTTCCGAAGGCAACTTCCCGATTAAAGAAAGTGTCTATCTAGCAGAGTCAGCGCCTCGAGTTGGAGATGGCTTGATCAGATTAGATGTAAATGGCATTGTGATTTTTGCTAGTCCAAATGCTAGATCTGCGCTAAATAAAGTTGGTTGGCCAAGTGATTTAGAAGGCCATAATTTGGGTGATGTTTTGGATTCGCTCCAATCTGGAAGCATTAAGCATGTTCCACGTGAAGAGAATTGGCACGTTGCAATGAGCGGAAAATCGCTCCGCCGCGAAGAATTTGATTGCGAAACTGGCACCATTGATTTACTTTCAATTCCATTAACTCAAGCTACCGACCGAATTGGTGCAATTGTGTTAGCGCACAACGTTACCGAATTACGTAGACGAGATAGAGCGCTCCTTTCGAAAGACGCAACCATTCGGGAAATTCATCATAGGGTTAAGAATAATTTGCAGACTGTTTCAGCTTTGCTCAGATTGCAATCACGGCGTATTGATGATCCAAACGCCAGCGCAGCCTTAGAGGAGGCTGTGCGCAGAGTTGCATCTATCGCGATTGTCCACGAAACGCTATCTACAAGTGATCAAGAGAGCGTTGCTTTCGATGAAGTAATGGATCGAATCATGGCTAACGCGGTTGAATTAAGTACTCGCACCAACGAGATTTCAATTGAACGAACTGGCAACTTTGGTGGCTTCCCTGCAATAGTGGCTACACCACTCGCTCTTGTTCTAACTGAATTGATTCATAACGCGCTGGAACATGGCTTAGGGAGTGTTGGTAGTAAATTGGAATTGCGAGTTGAGCGAACTGAAACTCTTTGTAGAGTTCACGTAATAGATAACGGTAGTGGGCTTGCAGAAGGCTTTAAGCCAGAACAAGAAGCCAACCTTGGTTTGCAAATTGTGCAAACTCTTACCGTAAATGAATTAAATGGAAGTATTGAATTTAAGCGGCTTACTGAAGGAACGGAAGCAGTTGTAACGTTTCCGATTAGAAACTAAAAGCGGTTTTGATTTTCTAATTGACGAGCGCGGTTTCTAGCAGCGCGGCGTTTCATAGCGCGACGCTCATCTTCAGATAATCCGCCCCAAACTCCAGCATCTTGTCCGCTCTCTAACGCCCAAGCAAGGCAAGCATCTTTCACATCACAGCGGTTACAAACCTTCTTCGCTTCTTCAATTTGGGCGAGGGCTGGACCAGTATTTCCGATTGGGAAAAAGAGCTCTGGATCTTCATCGCGACAAGCTGATTTATGACGCCAATCCATTGCTTCCAACCTTTCCCTTGGTACTGGCCTGACTATCGACATGACCGAGCCAAAAAAACTAGTTTTTTTGCTGATCGCCGGAATCGGCAATAACCGTATTCTCCCTGTTAAAAGTTACATTAACAAGGACATTCACCTGGCAATTTGCTTAAAGTGCTTTATCTCATAATCCCTGAAAGAATATCGCCATGTCCGAAATCGCATATTTTGCAACTGGTTGCTTCTGGGGTGCGGAGCGAAGATTTTGGAATCTTCGCGGCGTAACGAATACGTCAGTGGGTTATATGGGCGGAAGTACCACAAACCCGACATATGAAGCAGTCTGCACCGGCCGAACCAAACATGCTGAAATTGTTAAGGTTACATTTGATTCAAGCCTAATTTCTTATAAAAGATTACTTGCAGAATTTTGGGTGATGCATGATCCAACATCGCTAAATCAACAAGGCGGCGATATCGGAACGCAATATCGAAGCGCAATCTTTACCACCACTCCAGAGCAGATGATCGATGCGGCAAACACTAGAGATATTTATGAAGCCGAACTAAAGAAAGTTGGAATCGGTGAAATTGTTACTGAAATTCAAGAAGTAGGCGAATATAAGTATTGGATTGCTGAGGAGTATCACCAAAGATACTTAGAAAAAAACCCGAATGGTTACGACTGTCATTCCTCAACCGGAATTGAATTTCCGATGGTGGCTCATGAATAACGAAGAATTACCACTTGTAGGTCCAAATGGGGATGCATTTCCAGTTCAATTAAACGATTTGGAATTGAAAGCTAAATTAGATCCGATCTCATTTGAAGTCTTACGCAAGGCCGGAACTGAACGCCCTTTTACTGGCGAATATACTGACTCTGAAACTGTTGGCGTTTATAAATGCAAAGCCTGCAACGCTGAACTTTTTCGGAGCGAAACTAAATTTCACTCGGGCTGTGGTTGGCCATCTTTTTACGCACCCACTAAAGATGACGCAGTTCTCTTGATTGAGGATCGCTCACTCTTCCCGAGAGTTAGAACTGAGGCACGATGCGCATCTTGCGGCTCTCATTTAGGCCATGTTTTTGAAGGCGAAGGTTATGACGTGCCCACCGATCAACGTTGGTGCATAAATTCAGTTTCGTTAATTCTCGAACCTAAGTAAGTTCAGTACCGCGCCAGCAATACCAAGCAACATGGCTGCGAAAGCCCACGAATTTCTCGCCAAGTTTTTCTAGTTTTTTAGGTTCCATTTCAATCCGAGCCTTATGGATTTTCTCCCAGCCCCGTCTAACACCTAAATCTCCAACCGGCCAAACATCAAGCCGGCCAAGTTGAAACATTAAAAACATTTCAATAGTCCACCGTCCAATTCCAAAAAGCGGCAAAAGTAGCGCGGAGATTTCCGAATCTGAGAGTTCATGAAGTTTATGTACTGGCGACTTCCTATTTAAAAACACTTCGCTTAATTCAGTGATTGATCTAGTTTTTGCGCCAGAAACACCGGAGCTGCGTATTTGCACTTCGCTTAATTTTGCCAATCTATTCGGGGTTAGTTCACCTCCGGCAGTTTCTGTAACTCGCTTAATAATCGTATCTGCAGCTTTTGTCGAAAGTTGTTGCGAAAGTATCGAAGCGGCTAAGGAATAGAAATGCGTTTCTTCAGATTTAATGCGACCGATGCTACAAAGTTTTGAATTAGCAACTACGTTTGAGAATGTGGGATCGATCTCAACAATCTTAGTTGCGATTGACCTGGCTTTGTGGTCAGAGATTAAAACTTGGGTATTCATCGGTTACGAGCAAGAAGGCGTATCCAGCGACTCGGTTCCAATAGGAAATAGTTCCGACCACACCTTTTGCGCACCATTCCGGATATTGGTTGGATATTAATATCGAAACCCAGGCAAAGACCGTAAGTCCAAGTGCATAAATAAAATAAACAATTCCAACTAAATATAGCGGAATTGCTAAGAACCATTTAACTAGTGGCAGAAATCGATTTAATTTTTTCCCGCCATCAATTTCTGGAAAAGTAATTTCGACTCGCGGGTCTGATTCGATTGAAGGGTAGCCATCTTGCAATAAGAGAACGAAAGCGACAATCCTAGTTGTGAGCCCGAGGAGCGCCTTATTGAAATTTAAAACATAACTTGGATAAACCTCACGAAAAACTAGTGCAAGTAATGCAGGTAGAACTAAGAAAGCAGTGGGCCAGCCATTTGTAGCATCTGAGATTGAAAAAGAAGATGAGAAAATTGCGATTGGCGCTACCAGAATTAATCTAAATAGAACACTGACTCGGTCTCGGCCAGTTAATTCAAGCGTAATCTTACTTTGAATTTGATTAGACACGAGCTCTCCTTAGAAGAATGGTGCACGTTTGCATTACAACTTTAATAGTATCCACCCATGAGCGCAACTGTATGGATTGTAACCCTCTTAGTTCTCGGATTAATTCTGACTATTGATCTTTTAATCGCAATTACTAATCGCCATAAAGTAACAACTATAAAAGCTGCTGCAATTTGGACATTGTTTTATGTTGCACTAGCTGTCGTGTTTGGAATTTCGATGGGCAGTTGGGGAAGTGCACAGGCCCAAGGTGAATTCTTTGCAGGCTGGATTACTGAATATTCACTTTCAATGGATAACTTATTTGTATTTATTTTGATTTTAGCCCGAATGAAAGTTACTCAAGAGAAAGAAGAGCTAGTTCTTCTCATCGGAATTGTGATGTCACTATTTCTTAGAGGAATTTTTATCGGCGCTGGATCAGCGCTAGTTAATCGATGGTCTTGGGTATTTTTCTTGTTTGGCGCATTCCTACTTTATACAGCTTATAAATTAATCACCGAGGATTCGGCGGCGGAGTATGAAGAAGGTCCATTCATAAAATTCTTGCACAAGAAAGGTGCTTCATATTTTGTGATTGCACTTTCTGCAATCGCTACTACAAATGTTATTTTTGCTTTTGATTCAATTCCGGCCATTTTCGGCTTGACTAAAGATCCATACATAGTTGTTACTGCAAATATTTTTGCTCTTATGGGGTTGCGCCAGCTCTATTTCATCATTGGTGGCTTAATGAAGAAATTGATCTATTTATCGCAAGGGCTTTCGATAATTTTAGGATTCATCGGACTGAAATTAATTTTTGAAGCTTCTCATTTTCAAGGCTGGGACTCCGTTGCCGGAGTACCAATTCCAGAAATCTCATTAGGATTAAGCCTTTCAGTAATTTTGGGAGTTTTGGTAATGACAACCGTCTTAAGTCTTATCAAAGGCCGCAAGCAGAGCGCTTGACTGCAAATAGCTAGCAAATTTGCGGGTAGCCATAATCGATTTTTCAGTCTACTTTTAGCCTTTCCGCAACTATTTGCTGCAAATTTGCAGTCGAGTTTTCGAACGGGGGCCAAGATGAATAGTGAATTTGGTCCGATCAAAGCTGGAATTAAAGAAGTTGCAATCGAAGCTGGCGTATCACCGGCAACAGTTTCAAGAGCGTTGCGCGGTCTGCAACATGTCAATTCTGACACTAGACGGAAAATTGTTGATGCTGCTGAGAAATTACATTATCCAATTCCACAAACCCCAGCTAAAGCAATTTATGGACGAACTAATAGCGTTGGTGTGGTTGCGCCTTATGTATCTCGTTGGTATTTTGCACAGGTAATTAATGGCGCAGAACAAGCACTTCGTGAATCTGGATTGGATTTACTGCTCTACAACTTTTCACAAATGAAAGGTCGAGAGCGGTTATTCCAACACCAAATGTTAAAAGGTAGAGTTGATGCGCTTATAGTTATTAGTTTGCCACCAACTGAAGAAGAGTTTGAATCCATGCTTAGCCTTGGTATTCCAATTGCGCTAGTTGGCATGCATCACGATCGATGCTCTAGTGTTGCGATTGACGATGTTGCTGGCGCCCGTACTGCAACCCAACATCTAGTGAATCAAGGCCACAAGAAAATAGGTTTGCTTTCTGGTCGACCGGATGATCCATTTGGTTTCAGCGTCCCACAAGATCGGCGAAATGGATTTTTGGCCGTACTTGCTGAGAGTGGAATTGAATGGAATCCAGCACGTGAAGTTTATGGAGATTTCACAATGCAAGGTGCGAGCAGAGCAGTAGATGATTTACTTGCAAGACCTAATCGTCCAACCGCAATTTTTGCGCAATCTGATGAAATGGCACTTGGCGCGCTGCAAGCGATTCGTCGCCACGGCTTAAGAGTTCCAGAAGATATTTCAATAATTGGTTTTGATGGTCATGAGATGTCCGAGTTTTCTGATTTAACTACTATCGAGCAACCAGTAACAGTTATGGGCGAGATGGCTGCTTGGTCAATTATGGAGCGATTAAAAGCGCCAAAAAGCGAATTGCATTCACTTACGCTTCCGACAACACTTATTGTTAGAAATTCCACGCGCAGGCTGGAACTGGATGAAGTGTAAAACTACTTTTGTTTAGTGGAATACTGGCGCTATGACAAATAAAGCTATTGCAGATTCTTTATCCCAACTGCAGAAACGGTCTAGTTCTAAATGGCGTTTCTACCCAAGCGATATTTTGCCGTTGCCGGTTGCTGAAATGGATTTTCCGATAGCAGATCCCATAAAAGTTGCACTACACGATTTAGTTGAACGTTCAGATACCGGTTATTTAGGACCGATTCCAGAATTGAAAGTAAATTTTGCAGATTTTGCCAACCGGAAATGGAATTGGAAGTTAGACCCAGAGCAAGTTCGAGTAGCTTGCGACGTTGGAGTGGGCGTTATTGAAGTTCTACGTACCTTTATGAGCGTTGGCGATAAATTGCTAATTAATACTCCGGTTTACAATAATTTTTTTACCTGGATTAACGAACTCAAACTGACAAAAGTTGAAGTCCCGTTGAAACGGGAAGACATGCACTTCACTTTGGATTTGCCAGGAGTCGAAGCCGCATATAAAACCGGAGTTAAGGCGCACTTACTGTGCAACCCGCATAATCCAGTAGGAACTGTTTATACAAAATCAGAATTGATGCAAATTGCAGAACTTGCCGAAAAGTATGGCGTTATTGTAATTAGTGATGAGATTCATGCGCCGCTAACATTTCTAGATACAATTTTTACCCCATTTCTAGCAGCCTCAGATGCTGCAAAAAAAGTCGGCATTACCGTAACTTCCGCAAGTAAGAGTTTTAATCTTGCTGGCTTGAAATGTGCAACTATCGTCGCACAGGATCCTAAGTTAAATGCCATGTTGGATACGATGCCCGAGTCAGTTCATTTCAGAGCATCACTCTTTGGTGCGATTGCAGATGCCGTGGCATATAAATCTGGCGACCTATGGTTAGAGGGCGTAATCGCTACTTTGGATGAAAACCGTCGCTTAGTCGACGATTTGTTGAAAGCCAAAGTCCCAGCTATTAAGTATCGAATTCCTGATTGCAGTTACTTAGCTTGGTTAGATGTTTCTGAGTTAAATCTAGGCGAAAACCCAGCCGCCCATTTCTTAGAAAAGGGTAAAGTAGCGTTCAATCCTGGCCATACTTACGGCGCCGATTATTCACAATTTGTCCGGCTTAATTTCGGAACCAGTCCCGAAATCATCACCGATTCGATTGGACGAATTCTTAACTCCTTATAGAATTCTCATATGTTCAAAGCAATTCGTCGGATAACCGCGCTATTCGCATTGCTCCTCCTTGCAGTCAAAGGGGTTTTCACTTTCCTTTCTTGGGTAGAGCGAACTGATGAATCTGCCAGCGCATGGGTCGATGAAGATGAATTTGAAGAGGTAAGTTGAGCGCCGAATATATCCCTGGAACTTGCAACTTAGGGAAGAGTGAAGTTCGTCGGAGGCAAATTGTTGCTCTAATCGGGGCAGCTTTTTCAATTTCTAGCGGTGTAACTCTGGCTTCATCTGACGTTTCCACAATTGGAAAATTTTCAGTCTTTCTACCACTTATGGTTTTCGCAATTGGCTTTGTACAGTCTCGGAAAAAGTTTTGCTTGGCATATGGGCTTGCCGGCACATTCAATTTAGGAAAAATGGGTGAAATTTCTAAAGTACAAAATCCAGCTGATCGCGCTGCTGATCGAAAAACAGCTTTAGTAATTCTTGCGCAATCAGCCGCGCTTGCGCTAGCTCTTACTTTAGCTTTTGTAATAGCTACCCGTTAATTAAAATTACTACCAAGAATCGGAAAATAGATGACTGATGCAAAAACTTGGGGGATAACAATTGCAGTACTCCTCGGCGTACTTGTCTTGGATTTATTATTAGCGATAAAGAATCGGAAACGTGAGACCACTCTAAAAGAGGCAGCATTTTGGACGATTTTCTATGTAATTGCGGCAATATTGTTTGGGCTCAACCTTCAATTTAACGGTCTTGCGGGTCACGGCGAAGAATTCTTTGCTGGATGGCTTACAGAGTATTCACTTTCAGTAGATAACGTTTTTATCTTTATAATTTTGCTAGCCAATTTAAATGTAAAGCGCGAAAGCGCGCAATTAATTCTTTTAGCTGGCATTGCGATGGCTCTGGTATTACGTGGAATTTTCATCGCTCTTGGCTCAGCCTTAATTTCTAAATTTGCTGCCGCATTCTTTATTTTCGCAATAATTTTAATTGCTACTGCCTGGAAGTTGATAAAAGAAAAACATGGTGATGAAAAAGTATATAAAGAAGGCCGTATAACTACGGCACTTCGAAAGCGCGGTGCTTCTACTTTCACAATCGCTTTGGTGGCAGTCGGAACCACTGATTTGATATTTGCACTTGATTCGATACCTGCAATTTTTGGTCTAACTAAAGATCCTTACATTGTCTTTACCGCAAATGCATTTGCTTTAATGGGACTTCGTCAACTTTATTTCTTGCTGGCAGGGTTAGTCGACCGACTAATTTATCTTTCAAAGGGCTTAGCGGTGATTCTTGGATTTATTGGCTTTAAATTGTTTATCGAAGGTTTGCATGGTGTTGGAATACATAAAATCGGTTTTTATGAAATTCCGCATATTTCGCTAGCGATCAGCCTTGGTGTTATTGGTGCCGCCCTAGCGGTTACAACTTTAATTAGTTTGACAGCCACGAGAAAGTAATTTTAATACAACACCGCGACTACGGATCCAGCTTTATTTAGAGTTGATGCTGTAAATGGGGCTTAGCTGCAACGCTTAAGTATTGCTTTTTGATAATTTAGTGCTAATTTTGTAATGAAGGAGGAAATTATGGAGATAATTTTACGAGCGAGAAATGCTGCGGTTGCTGAAGATTTCAAAGATATTACTAGCGAAAAGCTGCAAAGTTTGCAGAGGTTTAGCGTTGCTATTGACCGGATTGAGTTAGAAGTTATACACGAAAGTAATCCTAAGTTTGGAAAGAAGTCTCATAAAGTAGTGTTGACTTCACGGGGCAGTGGCCCGCTACTACGTTCAGAATCTTATGGCTTTAATGATTTGGCAGCTTTCGACGATGCGGTAAAGAATCTGGAACTGCAAATAAGAAAAGTGCATGAACGATCAAAAGAAATCTTGCGGGGGTCCATCAGAAAAGAAACTAATATTTAAAACTATTTTAAATATTTAACCGCAGACTCGTATGTGTCGTAGAAAGCGGTGTTCCAATTACCTTGGTTCGGATCGAACATTTGTCCACTGATTTCACCCTGTCCAAGCAAGAAGTCGATACTTGATTGAGTATCTGTGATTACCGTACTCAAATTTTTTTCAAAAGATACTGTCAAGCAAATGCGATTGGCATCCATCTCCTCGTAGATTTTTAAGTCGGATTGCAAGACACCGATAGCTTCACTTGCAATCAATTTCACCAGTTCTATTGTTCTAGTTTTATCGGATAATCCGGTTTTGTATTTTAAAACCTCCGAGTGATAAGTGCTCCACTTTTTCTGACCTACTACTTCTTCGGACATTACAAATTCCCTGAGATTTGAACATTGGTTTACTTCAGCCGAATTTAAGACGGTCGGCTTTGGAAAAAAATGAATTGTGCCCCAAATCGAGCCTGCTGAAAGTGTTAGCAGAATTGGTAGCAAGAGCCAGTAAATCGGTTTGGTTGACTTCATTAGCCAATTATTACAGAGTGCCGCTTCCGGTCAACTCCAGCATCTCCAAAAATTAAGGCTATTCTTAAATCATGGGTAATTCTGCTAATTTGAATAACAAGATCGCTTCTAAGATAACTGCCGGCGTAAGCACGATGTGGTGTGCATATTTGTTTGCTGCTATCGCATTAATTTCACTTCCAAATGCAATAAAGAGCGGCGATACGATCGTAATTGTTTCTTGGATTGCGCAGACATTTTTGCAGCTGGTATTACTATCAATAATTATGGTTGGTCAGAGCGTTCAATCTAATAGCTTTGAGAAGACTATAAATGAAACCCACGCTGCAACACTTCTGGAGCTGGCCGAGTTAAAAGTTCTTTCACAAGAGATGCATCAGGTAATTAGAGACCTTGAGACGAGAATTCCGCCCGAGAAATAGCTGCTCTAAGTTAGGCTATGCCCATGTCAAAAGTTCTTGCATCGCTCCCAGTTGGCGAAAAAGTCGGAATCGCATTCTCCGGAGGACTCGATACTTCAGTAGCGGTTGCCTGGATGCGCGAGAAAGGTGCGATCCCTTGCACCTATACCGCAGATCTTGGCCAATATGACGAACCAGATATTGCTTCAATCCCGGACCGAGCAAAAGCATACGGCGCCGAAATTTCACGGTTAGTTGATTGCCGCCTTTCACTAGTAGAAGAAGGTTTTGCCGCGATTGCCTGCGGCGCATTTCATATTCGATCTGGCGGAAAACTATATTTCAATACCACCCCACTTGGTCGCGCCGTAACCGGAACTTTATTAGTCCGCGCCATGTTGCAAGATGGAGTTTCAATTTGGGGCGATGGCTCAACTTATAAAGGTAACGACATTGAACGTTTCTATCGATATGGCCTATTGGCTAATCCAAAACTTAGAATCTATAAACCATGGTTAGATGCAGATTTCGTTGCTGAACTTGGTGGTAGAAAAGAAATGTCCGAGTGGTTGGCTAACCATAAATTGCCTTACCGAGATAGCGTTGAAAAAGCTTATTCAACCGATGCCAACATTCTTGGCGCAACTCATGAAGCAAAAACATTGGAACTGCTTGAAACCTCAATTGAAATCGTCGAACCAATCATGGGTGTTAAATTTTGGGATCCAAAAGTTTCTATCGAAAGTGAAGACGTCCGAATTGGATTTGTGCAAGGTCGACCGCTCTCGATAAATGGCAAGGAATTTAAAGACTCAGTTGCGCTAATGAACGAAGCAAATTCGGTAGGTGGCAGACATGGTCTTGGCATGTCAGACCAGATTGAAAATCGAATTATTGAAGCTAAGAGTCGTGGCATCTATGAAGC
>DKNC01000069.1:21474-25977 GCA_002470135.1 Actinobacteria bacterium UBA7398
TTAGGTCGATTGCTTTATGAAGGTCGATGGCTTGATCCGCAGGCGCTAATGCTTCGAGAATCACTTCAGAGATGGGTTGCTTCGGCGGTTACGGGTGAAGTAACAATTCGACTCCGCCGCGGTGATGATTATTCAATTATTAATACAACCGGTCCATCTTTTAGCTACCACCCAGATAAGTTATCGATGGAACGAACAGAAGGTGCAGCCTTCGGGCCAGTTGATCGAATTGGCCAATTAACTATGCGAAATCTAGATATTGCAGATACCCGTGCCAAGTTAGAGCTATATAAAGCGCAAGGACAACTAGGTGGCGGTCAATTTAAATTAGTTGGCGAGATAGATAGCGGAGATTCAAAGAGCTAATTAGTTTGCTACAAACTAGTTATGCTTTTAAGTTTCCACCAACTGCAATTCCTTCGCGGATACATATTGCTTTTGCAATTTTAAGCGAGATTTCTAAATCCTCGTTTCCATCGGCAATTGGGTCGGTATCTTGTTTTCCAGTTGTGGCAAGAGTGTGGAAAGCAGCTAGTTCAATCTCGAATGAAGGTAAATACGACTCTGTGGTCGTATTTTCATGATCAAGCCCGATTCGTTTCGTTGAAATCAATTTTGTAGGAACTCGAAGAATATATGGGCTAGGGAAGATGATGTGATGTCCTTCGAACTCATTTACCCATCGAATTTCTTCTTGGTAAAGCGGGTATTGATCTAAATAGAACCATCTAATTGTGATTCTGACATTGTCGGCAGTACGTGCATGAACAATTATGGAATGAGCTTTTTCACTGCCATCATTTGGCCATCGATCTGCAAAATCGACTTCAGTTATATGTAGATCTAGAGCCCGTAAAACCGATAACTCATGAATAACGCTACCTAGAATTACATCGGTATAAAAACTTCCAAAAGAATCCGCCGCAGCTTCGCCCAGGGCGGTAACTTGGATCTGTCGATCGCTACTTTTAAATTTCTCAATTAATTCTTTTGGCGCTGGCGCAGATGTTACTGAAATTTCAGTTGTTGCAAGTTGGCTCTCGCCACTTGGATGCAACACCACAACATCTACCGTGCGTGGTCGACTTTTAATAATTTTCTTTACTGCAGTTACTGCGGGATCAAAAGTTTTCATGTAACCGATCATGAGTTTTTTGCCAGAAGCGCTAAGTGCAACTTCGATAGATTTCATTTCTTCTCTTGAATAGGCCAGAGGTTTTTCGCAGAATACATCTAAACCAGAATTGAGCGCACTAACTACAACTTCAGCATGGCTTCCTGAATTTAGAATGACAACGGCATCTATCAAAGAAGATGCAAACATATCTTCTGGGGAGGGAAATCGATTAACTATGCCAAAGCGGTCTGCCAACAAATTAGCCGCGGCAATATTGAAGTCAGCAATTGCAGCAACTGCGAAGAGATCACTCCGTCGCGTGAGAATCGGCAGGTGCACGGAAGAAGCCACTAGGCCAGCACCTACTACTCCTACACGAACGATCTGATTGCTCACGCTTTCCTCCAAATTAAGTAACTAATTCCCATTAAATCTTAGCGAATTTGGTAAAAAGTAGCGAGTATCTACAGAATAATTCGAAGCATGATTGAAAAAAGTAGCGCACCTACTCCGGAAGACCTGCAATGGTTAAAAACGGTAGTTACAAATATCCATATCAAAAACAGGCAGCGCGGCCACGCAACTTGGTCTGGTCATGATTTTGATTTTACCTGTCCTTCGTCGGTAACTTACCCATTTCAATGGTTCTGGGATTCCTGTTTTCATGCAATTGCGCTGAGCCACATCGATTTGGCGAAAGCTGAAGCAGAGATAAAAAGTCTTTTAAAGAATCAACATGATGATGGTTTTGTTTCGCACGTGACATTCTGGCAACGCGATAGTTTTGAAGAGATGGTTGCAACTTACGCGATTGCTTTCCGTTCGAAATACCTATCAGATGAGATGCAGCCACCCTTATTAGCTGAGGCAGTGCAAGCTGTCGCGCAACGTGGCCGCGGCGCTGAATTCATTAACGAAGTATTGCCGAGCGTTCGTAGATTCTATGAATGGTTGCATAACGTCAGAAATCCATTTGGTGATGGGTTAATTCGCGTGGTCCAACCCGATGAGACTGGCCTCGATCACTCTCCTAAGTGGGATGAGTTAATGAACATTCAAGATGAAGAGCACGATAGTTGGGATCGTGGCTGGCACTCGATTTGCGACCCTTATGATAAATTTAATCGAGATCCTAAGAAGATGATTGCGTTAAATCATTTTGTTGTTGCAGATGTAATGGTAAATGTTATTTATATTGAAAATTTAAGAGTTCTTGCAGAGCTTTGCCTGCAAGTTAAAGATGAGGCTGGCGCTGCTATTTATATAGCTCGTGCAGCGAAAGCTCGAGATTCCTTAGAAGAACTTTGTTGGGATGAAACAGATGGCCTCTATTACGATGTAAACGGCAAAGAGAATAAGAAACTTCGAGTTAATACATTTACCTCGCTAATGCCGCTCTTGTTGGCAGATTTAGCGCCTAAAAAAGTCGAAGCATTGATGGCTCATCTGCTCAATCCAGAGGAGTATTGGGCGGAATTTCCAATTCCTAGCACCGCAATGAACCATCCGACTTATCGTCCAGAAACGGTTGGCGGAAATCTAGTGTGGCGCGGACCAACTTGGATTAATAGCAATTGGTATTTAGCACGTGGCTTAATACGACATGGCAGAGTAGATCTTGCTCGAGTGATTGCGAATCAAAGCATCGTTGCGATGCGTAAAAGTGGTGTTCGTGAATATTACAACCCACAGAGCGCCTCTGGCCGCGGCGCACCAGATTTTAGTTGGTCAACTATTCTCCTTGATTTGGTTATGATGGTTCTCTAATGACAAATCCTAGAATTAGATTGCACAATGCAAAAGTTGGCATAGTTCCCTTGAATTGGAAATATGATCCGAACCAAAAAGAGAAATTCCTTTCAGAAATTGCGCAATATGGTTTTGCAGGAATTCAAGTTTCAGGCGAGCAAGCCGAATCCTTGGAATTCCGCAACTTAATGAAGAAATATAGCGTTGCGCCTGCCGAACAATATTTGCCAATTAAATGTAATGAGGATGGTCTGCTGCCAGGAGCCGAAGCCGAAGCTGAATTAATAATTAAGCAAGCTGCTGGCGCTGGTGTTGAAATGATCGTCTTTGCAGCGGATGGCTCCGAAGATCGCGACCGGAGCGCTGGAAATGCGGATAACGGTCCTGGACTTTCCGAATTGGGATTTAAAGTTATGGCCGAATTTGTAGAGCGCCATGCGGCAGTTGCAGCAACGCATGGAATGAAATCTTCATTTCATCCACATGGTGCTACTTATATTGAAACTCCGCGTGAAACTAAGAAGCTAATGGCAATGCTTAGTGAAAAAATTGGGCTCTGTTTAGATGTGGGTCATTGGATTGTTGGCGGCGGCGATCCAGTTCTAGCGGTAGCCGAATATGGCCATCGGATTTCACATGTTCACGTAAAAGATGTGAGTGGCGATGTGTTGGCAAAAATGATCTCAAAAGACATTGAAACCATGGGTTTTGCCGTTGATGAATTAAAACTCTTTGTTCCAGCTGGCACCGGTCTATTAAAAGTTAAAGAGTTATTTATTGCGCTCGATAAATTAAATTATTCTGGATGGTTAATGAGCGAACAGGACACTGCTTGGGAGCCTTCGCAAGAAGCCTCTGCGGTGTCAATGGCCAATATCCAAGCTGCGTTAACTAGCTAAAACTTTCGCTGGGCTTTCTTTCCATCAATTAATTTAGCACGAGCTTCTTGAATTGATTTCTTTTCAGAAACTTCAGGTATACCAACTTCCCAGAATGCGCCACCTTCAGTCCATGTAGTTGGCTCAGTATCTATGACAATAACTTCAACTTCTTTAGAGTTAGCAGTAACTAGTAATTTCTTAGTAAGTTCTGAAATTGAAGTAACTCGATGGGTATTAGCTCCCATAGATTTTGCATGAGCAACAAAATCGACCCTGGTGGCAGATTCATTTTCAGTAATCATGGTTCTAAATGAAGCTGCGCCATTTCCAGTTTGCAACCTTGAGATCACGGCGAAGCCACCGTTATCGCAGAGGATTAAAGTCAATGGATATCCATGGAGTACGGCGCTATAAATATCTGAGTTCAGCATCATGTAAGAACCATCACCGGTCATTGCAATCACTCGGCCGACTTTCTTCATATCTTTCTGCGCAATAGCTGCGCCAAATGCACCGCTGATTTCATAGCCCATACATGAAAAACCATATTCGCAATCAAATGAAGCAACTGATTTGGATAGCCAATTGTTATTTAATTCGCCAGGTAAACCTCCGGCTGCGGTTAATACATAATCTTCAGGTCGAGCAGTTTCATTAGCCGCAATTACAACTTGGGCGTATGTTGGCAACTCGGATTTCAATGTCTCGCGGCTGGTGCGTAAAACCACGCTGCTATTTTTTAACGATTTAGCTCGA
>DKNC01000044.1:0-10304 GCA_002470135.1 Actinobacteria bacterium UBA7398
ATCATCCAGATATTGAAGAATTTATTGAAACCAAAGTTAATGAAGAAGATAAAATTCGCGCGCTTCGTGATGCTGGATTTGATATGGACCTTGGTGGCAAAGACATCATCTCGGTGCAATACCAAAACGCAAATAACTCAGTTCGAGTATCAGATTCATTCATGCGTTCCTATGAGAACGGCGATCAATTCGGATTAGTTGCTCGCGCATCTGGCGAAGTTATTGAAAAAGTAGAGTCGAAAGATTTATTCCGCAAAATGGCGCAGGCTGCTTGGGCTTGCGCAGATCCAGGAATCCAATATGACGACACCATCAACGATTGGCACACCAATCCTGAAACTGGTCGCATCAATGCATCAAACCCATGTTCTGAATACATGTCACTTGATAACTCTTCTTGCAACCTGGCTTCGTTAAATTTAATGAAGTTCCTTAAAGCTGACGGATCATTTGATGCTAAAACTTTTGTTAAAGCAACCGAAATGATTATCACCGCTATGGATATCTCAATCTGTTTTGCAGATTTCCCAACCGAGGCAATTGGCGTAACAACTCGTGCTTACCGTCAACTTGGAATTGGATTCGCAAATATCGGAGCGCTCCTTATGGCCTCTGGTCTTGCATACGATTCTGAGGGCGGACGTGCACTTGCTGGTGCGATTACCTCACTTATGACCGGTACTTCATACCGACGTTCTGCAGAACTTGCCGGAATCGTTGGACCTTATGAAGGTTATGCTCGAAATGCAGCGCCACACACTCGGGTTATGCGAAAGCACCAAGCAGCTTCTACCGCAGCTAAATCTGCCACAACGCTAGATCGCGATGTTTGGATAGAGGCCAATAAGGAGTGGGAAAAGGGCGTAACTATTGGTGAAAAGAATGGCTGGCGAAATGCCCAAGCTTCAGTTCTTGCACCAACTGGAACTATCGGCCTAATGATGGATTGCGATACCACTGGTATCGAACCAGACTTCTCGCTAGTTAAATTTAAGAAGTTAGTTGGCGGCGGCTCAATGCAGATCGTGAACCAAACTGTGCCAGCTGCGCTTCGCAAACTCGGTTACACCGAAGAGACAGTTGAAGCCATCGTGGAATACATCGGAGCAAATGGCCACGTGATCGATGCCCCTGGACTTAAGACCGAACACTATGACGTCTTTGATTGCGCCTTAGGTGCCCGTTCTATCGCTCCTATGGGCCACGTAAGAATGATGGCTGCTTGCCAACCATTCCTATCTGGTGCGATTTCAAAAACCGTTAACCTCCCTGCAGATGCAACTGTTGCCGATGTAGAAGAGGTTTACTACGAAGGTTGGAAACTCGGACTAAAAGCGCTCGCGGTCTATCGCGATAATTGCAAAGTCGGACAACCGCTCTCTGATGGCAAAGCAGCAAAGACAGATGAAACTGTTAGTGCAGCTCCGGCTCCAGCAACTCGTAAGCGTTTACCTAAGTCACGACCATCGCGCACTACATCATTCTCAGTAGCAGGCGCAGAGGGTTACATGACCGCTGGTACTTACGACGATGGAAAACTCGGCGAAGTATTCTTAAAACTAGGCAAGCAAGGTTCAACTCTTGCTGGCGTAATGGATGCATTCTCAATTGCAGTATCAATCGGTCTCCAATATGGCGTACCGCTAGATACTTACGTACAGAAGTTCACCAACTTACGCTTCGAACCAGCCGGAATGACCGATGATCCAGATATCCGCATTGCGCAATCCATGATGGATTACATCTTCCGTCGGTTAGCTTTGGATTACTTACCATTTGATGATCGCTCATCACTTGGTCTTTACACCGCAGCAGAGCGTGCAAAAGCTTTAGATACCGGCGAATACACCGCAATTGAAGTTGCTGCGCCAATTGCAGCGGCTCCAGTTGCGCCAAAGCCTGCAGTTGTAAAAACTGAGGTAAAGATTGAGGCTGCGCCATCACATATCGGTTCTTCAACTGAATTGATGGAACAACTATCTGGAGTTAAGACAGATGCCCCACTATGCATGACTTGCGGCGTAAAGATGCGAATGTCTGGCGCTTGCTATGTCTGTGAAGGTTGCGGCGCTACATCTGGTTGCAGCTAATCCACAAGTAATTAAGAAACGAGCCTCAATTATTGGGGCTCGTTTTTTTATTTAATTTCAACAGTAAGGTTTCCACATGGCCTCTTCACAACTCGGCGCAAAAGTTAGAAGCGCGCTCGACGTTGCAGTCCAAGCAATTGGGGGATCACCTCGCTCTGGTCAAATTGAGATGGCAGAAGCGGTAGCAAACGCGCTAAATGATCGCCACCATCTTTTAGTCCAAGCCGGCACCGGCACTGGTAAATCTCTGGCGTATTTAATTCCAGCGCTAGTTCATGGGAAGAAAGTTTTAGTAGCAACCGCAACGCTTGCCTTACAACGTCAATTAATCGAACGAGATCTGCCAAAGATTAAGGAAGCTCTGGAGAAAGAGCTTGGCCGCGATTTATCTTTTGCAATCTACAAAGGCGTTGGGAACTATCTCTGCTTGCAGAAAATGAATAGTGAACTCCCAGATCCTGATGGTGAAGTACTTTTGGAAATCGGCGTGCTCGGTAAAGATGCAAAACGGCTTCGTGCATGGGCCGAGTCTCCTGGAGCATCCGGCGATCGCGACGATGCCCCAGATGTAGATCGCCGAGTTTGGTTAGCCAATTCGGTTTCAGGTCGTGAATGCGTTGGCGCGGATGATTGCCAATTCGGTACAAAATGTTTTGCAGTTAATGCAAAAGCGAAAGCCCAGACCGCCGATATTGTCGTCACAAATCACACTCTGCTCGCAATTGAAATCGTGGATTCGCATCCGATTTTGCCGGACCGCGATGCGATTGTGCTCGATGAAGCCCATGAATTCATGGATCGCACGACTCAAGCAGTCACCGAAGAACTTACCTCTGGCAGAGTTATTCGCGCTGCTCAAATGGCAAAACGACATATGCCGGGCAAAACATCAGATGCATTCTCAAAAGCTGCGGATGGCCTTGCGGCAGCTATTGCAGATTACGCCGATGATTATCGCAACAACCGCGATGAACAACGCCGCCTCGATGAATTGCCATCTCAACTAGAAGCACCAGTAAGAAAAATAAAGGAGGCGGCCGAAGCACTTGGTGCTGCGATAAATGCAGATGCGGAAATTATCGACCCGGACTCAATTGCTGAAAGAGCTCGGGTGAAAGGCGCAGTTAATGAAGTAAAACAAACAGCGACCAAAATGTTAAAAATTGGCCATGGATATGTCATGTGGTTTGAACCGAATTTCTCCACTCTCTATTTAGCTCCACTTGATGTTTCAGCAGAACTTCGGAAAAACCTCTTTTCGAAAACTCCAGTTATTGCAACTAGCGCTACGCTCACAGTTGGAAAAGGTTTTGATGCAATTGCGCGAAATCTTGGAATCCAAGCAGGAGAGAACGAAGATTCCGATAGCAATTGGGATATCGATCCATCAAATGTCACGATGTTAGATGTTGGATCACCATTTGATTTTGCCAATCAAGGGATGCTTTATTTACCAAAACATTTGCCAGAGCCAGGTCGCGATGGCCCAAGTAAAGAAGCGCTAACTGAACTTGGTGAATTAATAGATGCTGCTGGTGGCCGAACCCTCGCGCTTTTTTCATCTTGGCGCGGCGTTGAAGCTGCTGATGAACACCTGCGAAAAGTGTTGGCAGAGTTACCGATTTCAATCATCACGCAACGACGCGGCGATACCGTTGGTTCACTTGTAGAACGTTTTGAAAAAGACCCAACTTCAATCTTGTTAGGCACAATGAGTCTCTGGCAAGGCGTTGATGTGCCTGGCCCTTCATGCACTCTGGTTGCGATAGACCGGATTCCATTTCCTCGCCCAGATGACCCGGTGATGTCTGCCCGCGCTGCTGAAATTGATGCGGCCGGTGGTTCTGGATTTATGCAAGTTTCATTGCCTCGAGCAGCGCTATTGCTAGCTCAAGGAACCGGTCGTTTAATTCGATCACTCGATGATCGTGGCGTTGTCGCGATTTTAGATTCAAGAATTGTTACCAAAAGATACGGTTCCATTCTTTTGAATTCCATGCCACCGCTGTGGCGTACCGGTGATGGCGCAATTGTTAGAGAATCACTTGCAAAATTGCACGAGCAATATAGCTAATTCAAATTTAGCGAAGTAATTAACTTAGAAATCTCGGGCCAAGATTTTGCAAAGCTTGGATGCAAATTGTGAGCCCCGACTTCATTGAATAAAATCCAACGCACTTCCATAGATTCATCATTCATTTCATAAGCTTGCAATTCAATATCGGCAGTTGCAATAACAGTGTGATAACTCCAATCTCCGTGGTCATCGAGATAAGTTTTTACGGGAGTTACTAAGTGAGCAGCTACGCCAATTTCTTCATTAGCTTCGCGTAGCGCAGCTTCCAAGATGGTTTCATGAGAATCTCGAGCACCGCCCGGAATTCCCCAGGTGTCACCGTTATGTACCCACGGTGCTCGATGTTGCAACAAAATCCGGCCATCTCTTACAAGCAATAAGCCGGCAGCCCCATGTATGCCCCAGTGTTTTGAACCGCAATTACATTGAACCCAACCATCGCCATCATGCGCACTCATAGCCCTTAGTTTTACACAGATTAGAAAAGTTGGCCGAAGGTGAAACCGAGCCAAGTCTTATCATCACGAAACTATGCTCCAATTGAGATTACAGTCACTAATACTTATCGCCACCACAATAATTCCGTTAACCGCCTGTGAGCGGAGTGAAGGCTCATCCTTACTCAATGAAATTTCTAAACCTATTACTAGTAGTGGTATTCCTACTCAAATTCCAACCGCGGCATTGGATGAAGTACTTCGATATTTTCAAGCGCTAAATAGCGCGCTGGACAGTGGTGATATTTCGGAGCTTATTAGCGGCAAATTTGATCGTTGTGGCTGCTTGGTAATTAGCAAAAATATTGCTGAGATTTATAAAACCTCAAATTTGCTAGGCGGGGATTACTTGGTAAGAGATATTGCACCGCTTCGAATTGGAGCTGATGCAATTGCGATGAAAGTACTTGTTACTCGAACCGAAGTATTGAAAATCAACCGAGAAAGCGGATCAGTAGAAAGTTGGCCCGTTAAAGAGATAGCAACAAATTTTGCTTTAACAAAAACAGATGGCGGCTGGTTAATCACAGGAAGCAGCGTTGGATGAAACGACTACTAACAATAATTTTACTTACAAACTTATTTACAACTACGGCTTACGCAACCTGTACCGCGGAGATTTGTATCGATGTAGTAGCTGATCCAACTTCCAACCAAATAGTAATTACAGCATCAAAAAAAGGGAGCGCTGGTGGAAGTTCCGCCGGAACGAGCGCTTCTCCTCGACCAAAACGTACTATCGTAAAGAAAGTTTGGATTCCGTGGTTACCAAAACCGATAGTCGCGAAGAAAAGCCCAGCACCCAAGCGCACTTATGCGAGAAAGCCAAAAACTAAAACTGTGAATAGCGCTGATTTAAGCGATCGCATCACAAAACTTTTACCGACAGGTGCCATCTACCGCCAACCCTTTGGCCCAGTCTTATTGCAAGTACCAGTAAATTTTTGGACTAATACGCCAACATCTTTTAGAACTATCGTGATGGTTTTAGATGTTCCAGTAACAGTTGAGTTACATCCGCTATTTACCTGGAGTTATGGGGATGGCGATCTATTTATTACACCGCTCACCGGCGCCCCATATCCCTTAACGTTAATAACTCATACTTATCATCGTGCCAACAACTACCAAGTTCGATTGTTGATTTCCTGGTCCGGTACTTGGACGGTCGGTGGCGTGATTGCACCTATCTCAGGCGGCTTAATCAAGCAGAGCGTTACTGAAGAAATTGAAGTGATTCCCGCTCCTACAAGATTTACTGATTAGCCGTTATAAACCGCCATTAGTTTTACACATTTTTAAGTTCCGAAAATCTATTAAGGCAACGGAAAAGTCATTATTTGCCAATGACAACTTTAACTACACCTCATGATTTATTAGCAGCAGTTCCATTTCTCGTGGGCTACCAGCCGGAGAATTCATTAGTTTTAATCGGCCTCAAAGATGACCTAGTTGGGATGGCGATGCGCGTTGATTTCCCAACAGATTTTGACTCCGAACAAATCGATAATTTAGTTGCGCATCTCGAGCGGGACCAATCTGAGAGCGCTTTGCTAGTTGCGTACCTACCAGATCAAATTCTTGATTGTGAAAGTTTATTAGAAGCAATTAAAGATGCGCTCTCAATAAGAAATATAAATTTACGAGAAGCGATTGTGGTTAAAGCTGGGAGATGGCGTTCGTCTATTTGTGCAGATAGCGAATGCTGTCCAATCGAAGGGAACCCACTTCCGGTTCTGAGTGATTCTCGAATTGCGGCTGAGCAAGTTGCGCTGGGAAACCCGTTACCGTTTCAAGATTTAAATGAATTAGTTGAATCCATTTCCCATATCAGCGCTGATCCAGATTTATTAGAGGTAATCAATTCCGTTCCCACAATTGATTACGACGATGATCCAAAACTGCTTCAGCGTGAGGGCGCTGAGGCGGTAATGGATCTGGTCAATGAATTTGAAACTGGTGGAATTTCTAAGAATCAAGAATTAATTGCGTTAGTGCTGGTTCGCTTACATGATTTACAGGTGCGCGATTTTGCACTTGGCTCGATTTGTTCCGAAAATATCGACCTTTACTGGAATTTGTGGCGCTGGTTGTTGCGGATTGCACCATCTGGTTATATCGCTCCGGTAGCAACGCTCTTTGCCGCAACTTCATATGAGAAGGGAGAGGGAGCGTTGGCGCAACGAGCTTTAGATAGAGCCCAGAGTGATGACGATAAGTACCCACTTGCAAAGCTATTGCGGCAAGTATTTAACGCGGGCTGGCCTCCTGAGACTTTTGCCACTATGCGCGCTGACCTACACCCAAAGATCTGCGACGCACTCTTTTCGGAGTAGCATCGCTCATCGTGCGAACATTTGGTTCGCTACGAGGAGGCAGTACCGTGATTGTTGGCGTACCCAAAGAAATCAAAAATAATGAATTTCGCGTTGCAATAACTCCTGCCGGAGTTCACGAATTTATTAAATCGGGGCACACGGTATTAATTGAAACTAATGCGGGTGTTGGATCAGCGCTCTCGGACGATGCATACAAGGTAGTCGGGGCACAAATCGTTGCAACTTCTGATGAAATTTGGAAGCGATCAGAATTAGTATTAAAAGTTAAAGAACCAATCGCAGCTGAATATCCAAAAATGCGCGCGGGCCAAGTTCTATTTACTTATTTACACCTTGCAGCATCTAAAGAATGTACCGATGCGTTGATCAAGAGCGGCATCACCGGGATTGCTTACGAAACTGTAGAAGTTGATGGCGCGCTTCCGCTACTTGCTCCGATGAGTGAAGTGGCTGGCCGAATGTCGGTGCAGGTTGGCGCAGCAGCGCTGCAAAAGAGCAATGGTGGCCGCGGCGTATTACTTGGCGGTGTACCTGGAGTTCGTCCTGGAAAAGTTGTTGTACTTGGCGGCGGAGTTTCCGGAATTGCGGCAGCATCAATTGCTCACGGCATGCGCGCTGATGTAACGGTCTTAGATGTAAACCAGAAAAAATTAGGGGAGATTGATCATCTCTTTGACGGAACTGTTACAACTTTGGCTTCAAATACTTATGAAATTGAACAACAAGTAATGGAAGCTGATTTGGTAATAGGCGCGGTATTGGTTGCTGGGGCAAAAGCACCTAAGTTGGTTTCGAATGAATTAGTTTCAAAGATGAAACCAGGTAGCGTTTTGGTTGATATTGCAATCGACCAAGGTGGTTGCTTTGCAGATTCACATGTCACAACCCATGCCGAACCAACTTTCCAAGTTCATAACTCAATTTTCTATTGCGTTGGAAATATGCCTGGTGCAGTTCCAGCGACGTCAACCTATGCGCTCTCAAACGTAACGCTTAGATATGCCTTGGCATTGGCTAACCTCGGTTGGCGCGATGCAATGGCGAAAGATCGCTCGCTTGCGCTCGGATTGAACGTCCATGAGGGCAAGGTCTATTACCAAGCGGTGGCTGCCGCGCACGGGCTATCAACCGCCACTTTGTAATTTGGTTTTAGGGTTGGACATTTAGGAAAATCTTTTCTACTCTTACCCCAGGTCATGAGTTCCAGGTATTAGCCCCGGCTTACTGGACGGCAACCCTCCACCACGGTGGGGTGCTCCGGGTGAAGACCAGGTCGTATGCAAAGTGCATTCGGCAAGCGTGGGTCTGCACTAATAGTCAGGCCCCCTTATATCTGGGGAGGTTTTTGCAATGGCTTCATTTTCCGTAACTGATTCCGAGTTCGAAACGCGTCAAATTCACGCGGGACAAACTCCTGATCCAACAACAGGCGCACGAGCGCTTCCGCTCTACCAAACAACTGCATATCAATTCCGCGACACTAAACATGCCGCAGATTTATTTGGTTTAGCTGAACTTGGAAATATTTACACCCGCATCATGAACCCAACTCAAGATGCAGTTGAACAACGAATTGCATCACTTGAAGGTGGCGTTGCTGCGCTATTGCTTGCATCCGGTTCTGCCGCAACAACTTTCGCGGTGTTAAACGTTGCTGAGGCTGGCGATCATATTGTTTCGTCACCATCACTCTACGGTGGCACTTACAACTTATTCCATTACACACTTCCCAAATTTGGCATCGAAGTTACTTTCGTTGAGAATCCAGATGACCCAGAGAGTTGGAAGAAAGCGATTCGACCAAATACTAAAGCGCTATTTGGCGAAACAATTGCCAATCCTAAGAACGACATATTGGATATCGCAGCAGTTGCAAAAGTTGCACACGATGCTGGAGTTCCGTTAATAGTAGATAACACTGTTGCGACACCATTTTTGATTCGTCCAATCGAACACGGTGCGGACGTGGTAATTCACTCTGCAACTAAATTCTTATCCGGCCATGGAAATACCGTAGTTGGCGCTATCGTGGATTCTGGCAAATTTGATTATGCCAAATATCCAGAACGTTTTAAGAACTTCAATACGCCAGATCAGAGTTATCATGGTTTGGTTTATGCGCAAGCACTTGGTGTCGGTTCGGCATTTGGTGCAAACCTTGCTTACATCTTTAAAATCCGACTAACTCTGCTTCGCGATATCGGCGCTGCCGTTAGCCCATTTAACGCTTGGTTATTGGCACAAGGTCTGGAAACTCTAAGCCTTCGTATCGAACGCCATGTTGAAAATGCAAAAGCAACTGCGGACTGGTTAGAAAATCATCCACAAGTTGAAAAAGTAAATTACGCATCGCTACCTTCATCAAAATGGAATGCGCTAGCTAAGAAATACGCACCTAAAGGAAGTGGTTCGGTACTTTCATTCGAGATCAAGGGCGGAATTGAAGCTGGTAAAAAGTTTGTGGAAGCGTTAAATCTCTTCTCCCACGTAGCAAATATCGGTGATGTTCGATCCTTAGTGATTCACCCAGCTTCGACAACGCACTCACAGCTATCGCCAGAAGAGCAGTTAACTGCGGGTGTTACACCAGGGCTAATTCGGTTAAGTCTTGGTTTAGAGAATATCAATGACATCAAGGCAGACCTTGAAGTTGGGTTCGCCGGAGCGAAATAAAGATGGCAACATCTGAGTTTAATCGTCGAGTTACCGGGGCATGGTTGGAAGACCATGATCCCGGTGATCGCCGCTTTCTAAATATCGGCGATTTAGAACTTGAATCAGGTGAAATCCTTCCTAATATAACTATTGCTTATCAAAGTTGGGGAGCTTTAAACGAGTCGAAATCGAATGCAATCTTAATAAACCATGCCTTAACTGGATGGTCTGATGTACCGGGTTGGTGGCCATCGATGGTGGGCCCCGGCCTGCCGTTCGATACTGATAAATATTTTATAATTTGTCCAAATGTAATTGGTGGCTGCCAAGGAAGTACCGGACCATCTTCAATTGCCTCGGACGGGAAACGTTGGGGTTCTAGATTTCCAGTTTTAACAATTCGAGATATGGTTGAAGCAGAGGTTACATTCACAAATAAATTAAATATCCCAGGATATGTAATTGCAGTTGGCCCTTCGCTTGGCGGAATGCGATCTTTGGAGTGGGCAATTCAATATCCGGAGCGAATTGGCGCAATCTGTACCATCGGATCTTCTGCGGTCGCAACTGGCGATCAAATCGGAACTGCTTCAATTCAAATTAGCGCAATCAAAGCCGATCCAAATTTTTTTGGCGGCGATTATTA
>DKNC01000044.1:10313-11701 GCA_002470135.1 Actinobacteria bacterium UBA7398
GAAGCTGAAATGGATGTGCGATTCGGACGAGAATTGCAAGGCGATGAAACTGGTAGATATGCGGTTGAGTCTTATCTTGATCATCAAGCTGATAAATTACAGAATCGTTTCGATGCAAATACTTATATTTCACTTACCGATGCCATGAATTCACATGATGTGGGGCGGGATCGTGGTGGGGTAGCGGCAGCGTTAGCCACTGTAGAAGTCCCGGTAGTGGTGGTCTCAATCGATACTGACCGTCTTTTCCCGCCGCGGTTGCAGGCTGAGATCGTGGAGCTAACGCCGAGTGCAAAACCGGTTAAGACCATCAATTCACCTTTTGGTCATGATGGATTCCTGATTGAGGTGGAATCTGTCGGTGAAATCATCCGAGAAACCATCGAATTGGGGCTAAAACTAGATTTAGTGGGTAGATAGACCCGCGTTTTGCGCAATTTGGTAAGAAATTAACCTGTGGACAAATTATAATATAGCCAAGAGAGCAAGACCGAAAAACCAAGAGAATTACTACCTGGTGAAGTTGCCAGACAAAACAAAGGACGATCAGTGGCTGTAACTCGTGCGCTCAAAAACGCAAAGAAGAAGAAAGTTGCGAAGAAAGTTGCGAAGCCATCTACAAAAAAAATTGTAAAGAAAGCGGCTAAGAAAGTTGCTAAGAAACCGGTTAAGAAACCGGTTAAGAAAATTGCTGGGCCAAGATTATTTCCAACTAAAGCTGAATTAGAAGCGCTGAAATTAAAGCGCGCGGCTGAAGCAACTGCTGCTGCTGCAAAGAAAAAAGGGCCGCATCGTTTTCCAACCAAGGCTGAGTTAGAAGCACAGAAAGCTGCAAAGTCTGGTGTGTCGAACGCTTCAATTGCTAAGGGCGGAAAAAAAGTTGTTGAGAAGATTGATGGCGAAGATGTCGAGTTAGAAGAAGTAGAACTTGAAGATTTAGATGCTTTGGTTGCGGATACTCCAGAAGAACCAGTTGATCCAGATAAAGCTGAAGTTCGAGTTGTTAACTTAACTGAAGAATCCACCAATGAGGTAAATGCCTTCACACTTAAAGATAGTGAAGAAGATGATGCGCCACCGCAGACAGTTTTAACTGCAGGTGCAACTGCCGACCCAGTGAAAGATTATTTAAAACAAATTGGTCGAGTCGCGCTGCTAAATGCTGAGCTAGAAGTAGAACTTGCAATGGCGATCGAAGCTGGACTTTTTGCGGAAGCCGCTTTGAAATCCGGCAAAGGTGAAATCAAACTCGCATCACGTACTGAGAAAATTGATAAGCGATTAAAGAAAGAGCTAGAAGAGCTAGCCGCTATTGGCCGACGCAAGAAAAACCACTTGCTCGAAGCAAACTTACGTCTTGTGGTTTCGCTAGCAAAGCGTTACACCGG
>DKNC01000067.1:0-65564 GCA_002470135.1 Actinobacteria bacterium UBA7398
CCCAAGGAACTCCGGTTGAGATCCTTAGCAAGTTGAATTCCTTTACATTTTTCCCAGAACTTTGGGATATCCGAACCACAATCACTAATCACGCCCTTGAGCAAGAGTCGAAAAAGACCACTTACTAATTTAAGTTAAATAGAAAAAGACCCACAGTTACCTGTGGGTCTTTTTTGTTATCCGCGCGTAATCTGCGCAACTATGACTCAGTTGAATAAATATTAACATCTTTTTATTCTCCACATTCTGAACAAGTCACAAAAAAGCTACCTATTACTTAATTTAGATTGCACGTCGTGTATCGCTGTAGCTCAGCGGATAGAGCGCAACTCTGACTCAGTTGAAGGTCGTGGGTTCGAATCCCATCAGCGATACGCACACTGAGTGACTTTGTAGTTAGTCGCGCGAAGTCACTCAGAACTTAAATTTGATTTACCTTAGCGGAACTGGTTGAAATCTGGTGAACGCTTTTCGGTAAAAGCTTTGCCACCTTCTTTAGATTCATCGGTATCGATATATAAGTCAAGGACATCAAAAGCTAGCGATTGAATACCGCCAATATGGTCGGAATCAGCATTAAATGAGTGCTTCAAAGTTTTAAGCGCGGTAGGTGAGAGCGATGCAACTTTTTTCGCCCACTCGCGTGCACTTAAAATTAATTGATTAGGCGCAACAACTTTATTAACTAAACCCCAACGCTCAGCAGTCGCGGCATCATATTGTTCACATAGGAACCAAATTTCACGCGCACGTTTTTCGCCAACAACGCGGGCTAAATAAGCAGTGCCAAACCCGGCATCGAAAGATCCAACTCGAGGACCAACTTGGCCAAACTTTGCGGTTTCGGAGGCAATTGATAAATCGCAGAGCACATGAAGTACATGGCCACCACCAATTGCAAAACCATTTACAGCTGCAATAACGGGTTTCGGCACTGCACGAATTAACTTATGTAGTGACTCAATTTCAAACATTCCAGTTTCGGTATCACCATATCCACCAGTAGTTGCGCGCTCTTTTTGATCGCCACCGGTGCAGAATGCTTTTTCGCCAGCTCCAGTAAGAATTATTGCGCCAACTTTTTTATCGACCCACGCATGTTTAAATGCAGCAAGTAACTCATCAACAGTTCGACCGCGGAGTGCGTTATAGCGATCCGGACGATTGATGGTGATGGTTGCGATTAATTCTGATACTTCGTAAGTAATATCAGTGAATTCGCTCGGTTTAATCATGGCGATACTTTACTCGGCAACTTCAATAACAACAGCGATGCCTAGCCCTACTCCGATACAAGCGGCCGCAATTCCAATGCCGCCACCTTGACGCTTCAACTCACGGGCACAATCAACGATTACCCGAGCTGCCGAACCTCCGACTGGATGACCAATCGCAATCGCGCCACCGTTGATATTTACGCGCTCTGGATTGATTTCTGGAATCTCATGGAGAACCGTTAAAACCATAGAAGCAAAAGCTTCGTTAATTTCCCAAACTTTGATATCACTCACTTTTCTATTGACTTTCTTTAAAACTTTATGAATTGCTGAAACTGGTGCGCGGGAAAACTCATTTGGTTTTGTAGCAGTTACTTGGGTAGCAAGAATTCTTCCGATACCAGGAAGTCCAAGTTCAGCACAATTAATTTCATTTGTGATCAGCATGGCAACCGCACCATCATTTATTGGAGAAGAGTTTCCAGCAGTTCCAGTACCAGTATCGGAGAAAGCTGCAGGTAATTCGCCAAGTTTTTCTAGTGAAGTATCGCGACGAATAGATTCATCAGATGTTAGCCCGTTAAATGGAACAACAAAACCATCATGGATTTTCTTATCCCAAGCAAGGGCAGCGCGTTGATGGGAGCGGAGTGACCATTCATCTACTTGTTTTCGGGTAATTCCAAACCTTTGACTTACTTCTTCAGCGCAACGACCAAGACTTTGTATCCACTCTGCTGGAAATTTGGGATTAGTCATCCGCCAACCAACAGTTGATTGGTTAAGCACTAAATCGGTGGTTTGCTCTGGTTTCTTCTTGGAGTCACGCTCTACTATCCAAGGTGCCCGGGACATTGATTCGACGCCACCGGCAATCACATAGTTGTAATCGCCAAGTCGAATTGCTCGAGATGCTTGAATCACGGCTTCGCCACCTGATCCGCATAATCGATTTAAAGTTAGGCCAGGAATGGTTTCGGGAAGTCCAGCGAGTAGCGCACCCATTCGCGCAACATTTCGATTATCTTCACCAGCACCATTTGAGTCGCCCATAATTACATCGTCAATTAATTCCAGATTTAAATTTGGAACCTTCTTAACTAATTCAGAAATTGTGAAAGCCAATAAATCATCAGGTCGAACTTTGGAAAGGGCGCCAAAATAAGCGCCAAATGGGGTTCTTACCGCCGCAGCGATGATGGCTTTACGCTCTTGCATGTAGCGTATTATTGACCATCCGCAGCATTACTCGCCATTAACATGGTGTTTTATGAAACGATATTACGCACATCGTGCGCTTACGGAGGGGGAATTCTTAAATGGATCGACAACTCCGGATATTGGTAACTGGCGCAGGACGCGGCATCGGTAAAGCTATCGTTTCGCAATTAAAAAACGATCCGCTTAAACATAAAATTGCGGTTACTGCTCGGACAGAATCTGAATTGAATGAAGTTGTTATAGGTGCACTTGGGGAAACTCTAGTAATTGCAGCGGATGCAACTTCGGTAAATATTCCAAATGAGATTATCTCTAAAGTAGTTGCCGCTTGGGGCGGCATTGATGTGATTATTCTTAATGCGGGCGAAGCTGATGTACAAAAAATTGAAGACACTACTGATGCAATTTGGGAGAAGACGCTAGCAATAAATACCACCGCGCCATTTAGATTTATTCGAGCAGTAACTCCAATTATGAAAACTCAGAACTCTGGTCGAGTAATTGTGATTGCAAGCATTGCAGGTTTAATGGGTGAAGCATTTGTCACTGCATATGCCGCTTCAAAACATGCAGTAGTGGGCGTAGTCCGCGCTAGCGCTGTCGAATTAAATAAGTACGGAATTACTGTGAATGCCTTATGCCCTGGTTATGTTGATACGCCAATGTTAGATAAAGGTTTAGATGTAACAGCAGCAAGGACTGGTAAAACCCGAGATGAGTTACGTGCCGCACTTGCTTTGAAACAACCAGGTGGCCGATTGTTAACTTCCGATGAAGTTGCCAGCGCTGCAATTGACTTTATAAGCAACGGTGAAACTGGCCAAGCGCGTTGGTTAGATGCCACCACAATTGGGGAGAAAAAATGAGCACATTAAAGCGAATAAACCCAGAGTCATTAGCTGCTCCGATTGGGTTCTCACATGCGGTTGCTACCGAGGGTGGGAAATTAATTTTCCTTGCTGGCCAGACTGCGTTAAACAAAGAAGGTGTAATCGTCGGAAACGGCATTGTGGAACAGTTCGAAAAAGCACTTTCTAATCTATTAACTGCGCTATCTGAGGCTGGCGGAAATCCTTCTAACTTAACGAAACTTTCAATTTTCTCAGTGGATCCCGAGAACTACCGTGCAAATGCGCGGGAAATTGGGAAAGTTTGGCAGCGATTAGTTGGTAAAGATTATCCGGCGATGACTTTAGTAGGAGTAACTCGGCTTTGGGATATTGAAGCGTTGGTAGAGATTGAAGGGTTTGCCGTTCTTTAATGAACAAACTTGCAAATCTTTGGTCCGCTAAATCTGTTGCAATCATTGGCGCTACTGAACGCGTCGGCGCAATGGGTCGGCTACCAATTGAATATTTATTGAGACATGGTTACCAAGGTGAAATTTTTCCAGTAAATCCAAAAGGTGGCACTATTTTAGGAATTACTGCTTTTACTTCGATCTCTGAAATTAAGAAGCCAATTGAATTAGCGCTAATTATGGTGCCATTAAACTCGGTTGAAGCAGCAGTATCAGATTGTGCAAGCGCTGGTATCCCAGTTGTAACCGTCATGGCATCTGGATTCGCCGAAGCGGATGAAGCTGGTGCGCTTGCACAAGAAAAGTTAGTTGCTATTGCTAAGAATTCTGGGATGAGATTAGTTGGTCCCAATTGCATAGGCTCAGTCGGCGGCGCTGCAAAATTAACCGCAACTTTTTCACCAGTTTTTTCATCAGATAGCACTGCGCTTTCGGCAGGATCACTTGCGTTAGTGAGCCAATCCGGTGCGCTCGGTTATGGTACTTACTCACTTGGTTTAGATCGAGACTTACCAATTGGCGTTGTGGTGACAACTGGAAACGAAGCTGAAGTAAGTGCAATGGATATCGCAACGGCGCTCTCTGAAGATAAAGAAGTAACTGGAATTTTAATTTATACCGAAGGTTTAACTGAGATTGCACAATTACGCGAGATAGCTGCTAAAAAACCAACTGCAATTTTGAAAGCTGGCCGCTCTCAAGCTGGTGCCGAAGCAGCAGCATCACATACAGGCGCGCTAGCAACTGGTGATCGAGTAGTTGATGCCGCGATTAAAGCTAGCGGAGCGGTGCGAGTGAACAATGTTGAAGAACTGCTCGATGCTGGCGCAGTTTTTACGACTGGTACAAAGTTAACCGGCAAGCGAGTAGCAATTATTACTACTTCGGGCGGAAGCGGAATTCTTGGAACTGATGCGCTAGAAGCATGCGGACTAGAGCTAGCCGAGTTAGAACCCAAAACCATTGCAGCGCTAGATGAATTTATCCCAAGTTACGGAAACTCTACTAACCCAGTTGATGTAACTGCTGCTGTGATTTCGTCACCAGAACTATTTGAAAAATGTATGTCGATATTAGTAAATGATATTAACGTTGATGCAATTATCGCGGCGTTCTGTGTCCTAGTTGGTGATGATGTTGAAAGAATTGCTAATGCGCTAGGTGCAGCCGGGAAAACTAGATCGCTTCCAATTGTGGTTGCTCGAACTGGTGCGCAATCGCTAGCTCCGTTAGCTGCAAAAAAATTAGCCCAATTTAATATTCCAGTATATCCAACCCCAGAGCGTGCTGCTCGGGCACTTGAATTATTACGAATTGTTTCTATGCCAATTCCAAAATATTCACGCAAGCCGCTAGTGCTAACAACTGCAACTCCAAATGCTGGAGCAAGTGAGGTAGAGCTAAAGAATTTATGGCAAAGCGTTGGTGTGCCAGTTCCGGAATCGCTAGTTGTTTCCAAGAAGAGTGAGGTTAGTGCAGCGGTTATAAAAGTTGGTGGCCGAGCCGTCTTGAAAGCTGTTATTCCAGGCTTATTGCATAAGAGTGATGCTGGCGGAGTTGTGCTAGATATTTCTACTGAGCAAGCCCCAGAAGTTTTTGATCGTTTAATTTCAATTGCGAAAGGCGGCCAGGCATCAGTTCTCGTTGAGCGTTTTGTACCTAAGGGTGTGGAAGTTTTAGTTGGCATCACGCCATCACCACTCGGACGTGTTTTAACAATTGGCGTGGGCGGAGTTTTAACAGAAGTTATCAATGACACCTCACTTCGACTTTTACCTGTAAGTAGTGATGATGTAAATGCCATGATTGACGAAACCTGCTTGGCAAAATTATTCGCTGGAGTTCGCGGCGCAAAAGCTGCGGATCGTGCCGCATTTATTGAGCTCGTGCTAAGAATCACAGATGCAACCTCTGGTTGGGATGATGGCTTTGAGTTAGACATAAACCCTGTAACTGTTCTCTCGGATGGGGCTTGGGTGTTGGATAGCGCTTATGTCGCAGCGAATAATTAAGAGATTGAACTAGGAGAGCCCAATGGATGTCGGAACAATTGTTGCCCGTTCCATGCGGCGTTATCGCGACCGAATCGCAGTCGAAGGTCCCGAAGGTTCGATAACTTTTGGTGAAATTGGTTCTCGAATTTTTCAACTAGCAAGAGCGCTGAAAGAACTAGGGCTCGCAGAGGGCGATCGAGTTTTAGATTTACAATCGAATCAAAATACCTATATTGAATCCGATTTAGGAATATCTAGCGCTGGGCTTTGTCGGGTCGCACTAAATTATCGGCTACACCCAACTGATTGGGTTCGCATTACGAAAGATTGCGGCGCAAAAGTATTAATAATGGATGCAAAGTTTTGGGATGAAGCTGGTCCAGTTCGAGAGATTGTGGATCATATTATTTTAATCAAAGGTGATCATGCTGACACGATTAATTATGAAAATTTCTTAGCCAAACAATCCACCGAACCGCTTTTACTTGCAGTTAATCCAGATAGTTTAGTTTCATTAAATTATTCAAGTGGAACTACTGGCAATCCTAAGGGTGCGATTCGAACTCATAGAAATCGGTTGGCTAGTTTAGGAAACATAGTTACGGATATTTTCGGTAGAACTCTTAATGAGAACGATTGTTGGGTCCATGCGGGTCCAGTAACACATACCAGCGGGCTTTTTGTGTTGCCATATTTTGCATTTGGCGCTAAACAAATAGTGCAAGCAAAGTATGAACCCGAAGCGCTGGTTGAGGCAATTCAACATCGAGGCGCTAACGCAACCGCGCTAGTTCCGACAATGGTGGCGCGCCTACTCGCTATGGAAGATATGACCCGCGAAAAAATGTCGAATTTAAAAATGCTTGGTTACGCCGGTGCCCCAATGCCACCAGAACAAATTCGCCAGTGTTACGACCGGATTACAAAGAACATGGTGCAGTACTACGGATTAGTCGAAGCGATACCACCAGTTACTGTTTTGAGCGCTGCGGATCACGAGCTGGGTCTTTTTAAAGATCCTGAAATTCTTACTAGCGCTGGAAACCCTTGTACTACAGTTGAAATTCGAATCGTTGACGAAGCTGGTCAAGATGTTCCACAAGGTGAAATCGGCGAAGTAATCACGCGCGGCGATCATGTGATGCGCGGTTATTACGGTGCAGCTGGCAGCGATCCAACTGTTACAAAAGCTGTTCGTGATGGTTGGTTACATACTGGAGATCTTGGTCGATTAGATTTAGAAAATCGGCTATTCCTGGTTGATCGCAAGGGTGACATGATTATTAGTGGTGGTTACAACATATATCCACGAGAAATTGAAGATGTGATTGCAGAGGTAACTGATATTTCTGAAGTAGCGGTGATGGGTGTCTTTGATGCTGAATGGGGTCAACGCGTAGTTGCGATGGTAACTCTTGCACCAAACGCAACTGCAAAAGGTGATGAGCTTGTCAATAAAGTTCTAGAGCATTGCAAATCTAGAATGGCAACATACAAGAAGCCAAAAGAAGTTTTGATTGTTACAGAATTTCCGTTGAATTCAACTGGGAAAATTGCCAAGAAAATTTTGAAAAAACAACTAGAAGATCGAAACAAATAATGAGCGCAATCGAAAAACCAGGCGAATATCCATACACCCGCGGCATCAAGCCCGATGCTGGCGTTTGGACTATGGGTCAATACGGTGGTTTTGGCACTCCGCGCGAAACAAACGAGCGTTTTAAAATGTTATTAGCTCAAGGCTTAACCGGTTTTAGCGTTGCGTTAGATTTACCGACACAACTTGGACTCGATTCAGATCATCCACTTGCTCAAGGTGAAGTTGGCAGAGTTGGCGTCGCAATTGATAGTTTGGCAGATATTGAAATTTTGATGGATGAGATTCCACTTGAGAAGATCAGCCAAGTAAGAACTACCGCAAATTCAATTGGGTATATCTGGGCTGCCATGTTTATTGCCCTCGCCGAACAACGCGGGGTTGATCCAAATCAATTCGGAATGTTTATTCAAAATGACGTATTAAAAGAATATATCGCGCGCGGAACTCAAATTTTCCCAGCCGAAGCTGGCTTAAAACTCTCAGTTGATGTTATTGAGTACATAGCCCGTGATATTCCGAAATGGGTTCCGTTAGCGATGAGCGGCTACCACATTAGAGAATCTGGTTCAGATGCAATTCAAGAAGTGGCATTTACTTTTGCAAATGCGCGCGAGTATTTAGATAAAGCGTTAGAGCGAGGCGTAACTATCGATCAAGTAGCGCCAACGCTATTTACATTTTTATCTTCCAACATAGAGTTCTTGCCGGAGATTGCAAAATTTCGAGCAGCGCGTAGAACTTGGGCTCGAATTGCGCGCGAAAAATATCATGCAAAGGATCCACGATCTGAGCAATTAAGAATTTTTGCATTTACTGCCGGCTCATCGCTAACTGCGCACCAGCCAATGAATAACGTAGTTAGAACAACGGTAGAAATGTTGGCGGCTGCTCTTGGCGGAATTCAAACTATGCACGTTTCTGCATTTGATGAAGCACTTGGTGTACCAACCGAAGAAGCAGCAATGCTTGCGCTACGTACCCAACAAGTTGTGGCATTTGAATCAGGTGTTTTGGATGGCGTTGACTTATTAGCTGGTAGTTATGAACTTGAAAAAATGACAGATGAGCTTGCTGAAAAAATGTGGCAACTTCTAGAAGATATTGAAAAGCGTGGTGGTGCGCTTGAATGTATAAATAACGGTTGGTTCTCTAAAGAACTTTCTGAAAAGGCTTACCAATTTTCGATGGATGTCGAAAGCGGAAAGCGAAAAGTGGTTGGTGTGAATATTTTCCAAGCCGAATCGCCACCTTTCAAACCTTTCGCAATCGATCCGCAAAGCGAGATTGATCAAGTTGCTTCACTAAAGAAATTGAAAGCAAATCGAGATAACGAAGCTGTGAAAATTGCGTTGGCAAGCGTTGGTGCTGCTGCTAAATCCGGCGAAAATGTGGTCGGCCCATGTATTGCTGCAGTAAAGGCCTATGCCACCGTTGGGGAAATCGTGGATCAACTACGCGAGGTCTATGGAAAGTGGCGTCCGAACACCACTTTCTAATGCCATAATTACGCCTCGTAAATCTTGCCTCTCTAGCTCAGTGGTAGAGCAGCCGCCTTGTAAGCGGCAGGTCGTCAGTTCAATCCTGACGGGGGGCTCCATTTTTCTGGTTAAGTCAAACTCCACGAAGTGGAATCATGGCGATTAATTACCCAAGGCTTAAAACCTTCTAACTCTGGTTGCGTAAACCAACTCGCGCCATCACCCCCCGCAACCATTAACGCAGTTGCTAACGCATCTGCATAAGCGCCATTTGGACCAATCACAGTTGCTGATTTAGCACCAACTGCGACCATGCCATTTTGTGGATCTTTAATGTGATCGCCGCGTTCGTAATCCCCGCTAGTTGCAATTGCGCCATCTAAAATTTCAAAAGTTTTTACAATATTCTCTTGATTTTCCGGATCAGATATACCAATCACCCATGGTTTGATTTCGCCATTTTCTAATCGACCGCCTCGCAGCGTTAAATCTCCAGCAGCATTTATTAAAATATGCTTCACGCTATGGCTTAATAATATTTCAGCACATTTATCTGCCGCCCATCCTTTTACTAATCCAGAAGGATCAAACCCGCCCGGAACCAACCAAGGATCAAATGCACCGTTGGTTATACGTTTCAGTTCAGCACAGAGATTCCAAACTTCAATAACTTCTTCTGGTGTTTCTGCAATTTGAACTTCATCGCGACGTAACTTTGAAATTACAGATTCATTTTTGTAAGTTGAAAATACTTCATCAACATGATGAACATATACACTAACTTCCGCAAGCGCACTTTCAAGATCAAAATTGCTTAAATTATCGGACTCAACGTCGAAAAGTAAAACTGTTCCCCAAACTGCAATCTCACGGTAGATGCGCACAGCAGTTCTTAATAACCAGCTTTTTTCAGCGCGGATTGGAGCGATTGCCAATAAGCAGTTGCAGTGTATGAGGCACGTGAGCGGCAGGAATTTTGAATAGCGCACGGTAAATTTTGCGCATTGGTAGAGATAATTTGTTCAATCGTTATTTTTTTAGCGGGAATCCATTGATCTAAAGTCGGAATTACATATCCGCTCCAACTGCTGGGGCTTTGATATCCGCTGATATCTGTAATTTCACCATTTTTTAAAGTTACCTTTATATAAGTACTTCCATAGCGAGATGCTGAATAAGTGTTTCCGGTATAAGAACCCGAGATCCCACTGCTTACAGGTGCCTGAGTTTTACTCGGAGTCGGTGTTGGAGTTGGTGTTGGTGTTGGAGTTGGAGTTGGCGTTGGAGTCGGCGTTGGAGTCGGTGTTTCAGATTGGGCAGTTGCCTGACTCTTTGTTGGAGTTGGGGTGGTCGCCGCAGATTTTGTTGGTGAGTTGCTGTTTGGTTTAGCCGATTTAGCAGCAGCGGGACTTTGTTTAGCGGTAGGGGAATTACTAGTTGCAGTGGTTGGCGCAGAATTTGTTGGAGTTGTTGTGCCACCCCCAAGGTCTACTGAAGCATTTTGGCCAAATTGTGGTGGCGTTACCGCAAGAATTGCACCAAGGCTCCCGATAGTTCCGGTTGCAATTAGCACTGCGCGTTTCATTTTCTATCTCCTACTCACCATGAAATGCAAAAGCTTCGTCATGAAAACGGTTCTTTGGAATTCCTACATTGCGAGCAGCTTCGCGAACTGCATCCACAAGTGGCGTTGGTCCGCAGATATAAACATCAGAATCTCTAAAAGTTGGCACAATTCGCATAATGTATTTAGCATCCATAGGATGTTCTGAGCGGGGGCCAATTAAATAATGAACTCGAGCACCTCGTTCTTCTGCTAAATAATCTAATTCTTCTTTCAATACTAAATCTTCTTTCTTCGATGCTCTAAAAATCACATCTACTTCAACGTTTGGCGGGAACTCCTCCATTATTGCTCGAATTGGCGTGATTCCAACGCCGCCGCCGATCAAAGTTACATGCCCTTTGGAAGCTCGGCCTGCGGTGAACGCACCGTATGGACCTTCGAGAAAAACTCTAGTTTCGGGCTTAATGAATGTTACTGAGCCGGAATGGTCACCTAAGTCTTTTACCGTAACACGCAAATATTTTTTAGTAGGTGCGGCTGATAATGAATAAGGATGCGAGATAAACCAATGACCCTTAGTTAAGAAGCGCCAACCAAAGAATTGACCACCTTGAGCGCCAAGTGAATCAACATTTCTACCCTTCATAATGATGGAGAAAACGCCTGGACCTTCTTTAATAACTTGCTCTACTTTGAGTCCGAGTCGCAATGATCTAATAACCGGAATTGCAAACCGCCAAGTTATAAGTGTTGCGGCAACAGCTAGGTATAAAACATTCCAGAAAAATCTGTTGAGTGGGTGGCCAATAAACATCGGCCCAGTAAGTACTTGATGCATGAAAGAAAGTGCGATCGCAAGATAGGTATATAGATGTACTGTCCACCAAGTTTCATAAGACATTCTGGCGCGTGCTTTCTTATAGGAAGTAATTCCCGCAGCCATCATGAAAATAAACCCAACAAAAGCTGGAAGCATCCATGGGAATCGTGTAACCATCCGCCAAATTTCAATAATTGTTGGAATCTGCTCTAAACCGGCGTAACCAATTGCGACAAAGAGAACATGAAAGCCAATTAGAAATAATGAGTAAGGACCAAGCTTTCGGTGCCAAGTTACTAATCGATCATGGCCAACCGAACTTTCAATCCAAGGCACACGTGCTACCAATACCAACCCAACAAGCGCTAAGTAAGTTCCAATTAACGCAAACGACCGTGAGATAGAGGTGAGAATTGCATAAACTGAGGCCCAATCTTCGCGGGTGGTGGTTTCAATTTGCAATGCGACGGTTAAACCAAGTCCAAGGCCAGTTACTAGCGATGCCCAATCAGCACCTAATTTTTTCTTGAACATTAGGCCACCTAACCGTAGTTACCTGTGTAATTTCTGTGATTACGCACTAAAGTCTAGTTCATGTCCGCTCGAGATTTTGATGTCGTTGTAATTGGTTCTGGCTTTGGCGGCTCGGTGGCTGCGCTCCGATTAACTGAAAAAGGTTACCGGGTAGCAGTTCTTGAAGCTGGCCGAAGATTTACCGATAAAGATTTTCCTAAAACATCTTGGCGGATTTCAAAATTCTTATTTGCACCGCGGTTAGGGCTTCGTGGAATTCAAAGAATTCATGCACTTCCCGATGTTTTAGTGTTAGCAGGTGCTGGCGTTGGTGGCGGATCATTAGTTTATGCAAATACTTTATATGTACCACCAGATAGTTATTTTGAAGATAAGCAATGGAAAAATATTACGGATTGGAAAGCCGAACTTAAGCCTTGGTATGACCAAGCATCACGTGTCTTAGGAGTTGCTGAAAATCCATTTTTTTCACCATCTGATAAAGCGATGCAAGAAGTCGCTAACGATATGGGAGTTGGCAAAACTTTCAAGATGACGCCGTTAGGAGTTTATTTTGGCGAAGGAAGTGGCGTCTTAGCTAAAGATCCATTCTTCGGTGGCGTTGGACCAGAGCGCAACGGTTGTATGCAATGTGGCGCATGCATGACCGGGTGTCGGCATAATGCGAAAAATACGCTACCTAAGAATTATTTAGGGCTGGCTGAAAAAGCTGGCACAAAAGTATTTCCAGAACATACTGTTGTAAAAATCGAAAATTTGCCTAACGGGAGTTGGAAAATCAGAGCGCGGAAAAGCAGCGCTTGGCTTGGCGGTATGCGCACATTTACCGCAAACCAAGTTGTGGTAGCGGCTGGTACCTATAACACCCAGAAGTTATTGCATAAAATGAAACGAGATGGGGTGCTTCCAAAAATTTCTAATTTCTTAGGAAAACTTTCCCGGACTAATAGCGAAGCGTTAACTGGCGCAATGATGCCAAAGCATTTTAAAAGTGATTTTTCGCAAGGATCTGCGATTACTTCATCTTTTTTTCCAAATGAACATACCCACGTTGAGCCAGTCCGATACGGCAAAGGCAGTAACTTGATGGGGCTATTACAAACAGTTATGACTGATGGAAATACCGCAAAGAGTCGTCGCAAAGCTTGGCTTCGCGAAGTAATCAAGCAACCAGCAACACTTTTTAAAATACTTGATGTTAGAAAATGGAGTGAACGCACTGTAATTGCACTTGTAATGCAAAATGTAGAGTCATCGGTATCGGTAACCGAAAAGCGGGGCTTATTTGGGTGGCGCTTAACTTCAACCAATGATGCGGAACACCCAAACGCAACCTATATTCCAGAAGCAAATGAAGTTGTGCGCAGAATTGCCGAAAAGAACGGCGGCGTTGCCGGTGGTCATCTAGGTGATTTGATTGGCGCGCCATTTACAGCGCATTTTGTTGGTGGTTGCGTTATTGGAGATAGCGAAAATAACGGCGTTATTGATCCGTATCACCGAGTCTGGAATTATCCGAATTTACATGTGGTTGATGGCGCTAGCGTTACTGCAAACCTAGGCGTAAACCCATCGCTTACAATTACCGCACAAGCTGAGCGGGCATTCTCATTTTGGCCGAATAAAGGCGAAAGTGATCAACGTCCTTTACAAGGTGAGAAGTATTTAAGGCTAAATCCAATTGCGCCAAATAATCCATTTGTTCCTGAAGGTGCAATCGGCGCGTTACGAATTTCCTAGTATTTCTTGCTGTTTTGCTTTACGTCGATTTGGATATTTTGTAATCGGAAATTCGGGCTTAGTATAAAAATCTCGAATTACTGATTGCATTAATTCAGCTTGTTCTTTAACAACATAGTGTGAAGCACCTGGCAACACCGCTAACCTTCCATTAGGAAAAGCTTCATACATCTCAAAAGTATGTGCACTTCCAAAGGGCTCGTCATCGCCAGCTAGTATCAATACCGGAACTTCAATTTTAGATAATTGTTCTAAAGTCATATTAGGTTCAGTAGCCCAAACTTGAAATGCTTTTGTAACTATATCTACTAAGAGTTCCGGATCTTGACCACTTCGCTCAGCAAAGAGCGCTTTATCTTCGTCCGGAACTTGTACGGTAGATAAATTGAAAGATAAACCCGAATCATGGTTGTAGTTGGTTCCGATTGCGATAATTGATTTCACTAAATCTGGCCGCTTTAGCGCTAGCAGCAGTGAGATAATTCCACCATCACTCCACCCAATTAAATGAGTTGGCCCCTTTATAACATCTTCAATATAGGCAATCGCTTCATCAGTTTGAAAATCAAAATGAAAATACCCATCACGAATTTTGGTACGCCCATGCGCACTTCGATCATATGAATAAACGTGGTAATCGCTCGCAATGGCAGGCAAGACCGTGAAATCCCAATCCTCGGTGCTGCTTAACCCGCCATGCATCAAGAGAACTGGTTCGCCATTATTTTCGTGGATAACGCTCCACACTTGATGACCGCGCAGGTCTATATAACTCATGGTTAGTAAGAATCCATGATGTGGCGGTTACCTCGATCAAAAGTTAAATAATTCCAGGTCCAGTCGGCGATAGTTCCAATCTTGTTTCGACCACCCAGCAAGTAAAACAAGTGCAACCAGAGCCAGATAAACCAAGCAATTGCGCCACCAATTTTAATTCCCTTAACTTCGACAACCGCTTTATGTCGCCCAATTGTTGCCATCGATCCTTTATCAACGTAGGAGAAATTTTTAAGGGTACGCCCCGCAATTAGCGCTGCAATTTGTTTAGCAACGAATCTTCCTTGTTGCATTGCTACCGGTGCAACCATTGGGAGGAACTTTCCAGATTTATTTTTGACTCCAGAAATATCACCAATTGCCCAAATATGCGGATAATTCTGCACTTGCAACGTAGGTTCTACCGCGACTCGATTTGCTTCAATTGGTAGCGAAAGTTTTTTAATAGTTGGCTCGCCCATGACGCCAGCCGCCCAAATCGTAATCCCTGATTCAATTGAATCACCATTGCTAAAAAATATTTTTGCTTCGTTTATTTCTTTCACGGAGGCGTTACAAATAACTTTTACGCCAAGTTTCTCTAAATCTTTCGCGGTCCGCTCTGATAGCGATGGCGAGAATGTTGGAAGCAATCTTGGGCCAGCTTCAATTAGATAAATATCGATATGGTCAGCTGCGTTTTTAAAATCAGAAGCTAGCGGACCGCGTTTTAACTCCGCCATCGCGCCGGCCATTTCAACTCCAGTTGGGCCGCCGCCAACTACCGCGATAGCAAACCTAGAGTCATCTTCAAACCTACATAAATCTTCAAATCGACGCATCACTGCCGCACGGATAGTTAAAGCTTCATTGACGCTCTTCATGCCAAGCGAAAATTCTGCTACCCCTTTAATCCCAAAATCATTGGTTGCTGACCCCATTGCGATTACTAGATGGTCGTATTCGAGCACTTCACTCGAATCCAATTTCACCGAGTTGTCACGATGGTTAATAGATATTGGCGAGCCCATTCGAAATTTGATGCCGGAATTTCTGATTGCGCCGCGAACCGGATAAGCAACATGATCGGCTGCAAGTCCGGCAGTTGAAACTTGGTACAACAACGGGAGAAATGTTTGGAAATTATGGCGATCGACCAAAGTTACTTCAGCGATATTCGCTAACCCGCGAGCCGCGGTTAGCCCACCAAAACCTGCGCCAAGAATCACAATCCGTGGCTTCTTTTCGCTTGGCTTATTCATAACGCAAAGTCTACTGTTAATTCCATGAGCGACCAGCGGAAAATTTTGGTGACCGGAGCATCTGGGTATGTTGGTGGCCGATTGGTAAAAGCACTCCTACAAGAAGAAATGGCAGTACGAATATTTGTCCGTGAAAGATCAAAAGTATCTGGCCAACCCTGGGTAAGCGCAGTAGAAATAGCAACTGGCAATGCCAATAATTATGATGAAGTTTTGACGGCGCTAACTGGGGTACATACCGCTTTTTATTTACTGCACTCAATAAATCTCGGATCTAATTTTGATGAGATAGAAGCGGCGATGGCCCGTAACTTTGCTAAGGCTGCGAGTACCGCTGGTGTAAAACAAATTGTTTATCTTGGTGGTATTGCTAATGACGCCAAGAGCAGTAAGCATTTAGCTTCACGCGCCCGAACTGGAAGTGAACTCGCAACTGGCTCAACCCCAGTAATGGAGATTAGAGCTGGAATTATTATTGGTTCAGGTTCGGCTTCATTTGAGATGCTCCGACATTTAACGCATAGATTGCCGATTATGACAACGCCAAAATGGGTTGCAAATCGGACCCATCCGATTGCGATTCGCGACGTACTTTGGTATTTAGCGCATATTGCAAAATTAGAAAAACCAATCTCTGGAATTTTTGATATTGGTGGACCTGAAGTCTTGACTTACGCCGATATGATGCAAAAATTTGCCAAAATTTCTGGCCTGCGTAGACGGTTAATAATTAAAGTTCCTGTTCTCACACCACAACTTTCCAGTTTATGGATTGGATTAGTAACGCCAGTCCCAACAGCGCTGGCCCGACCCTTAGTTGGTTCGTTAATAAATGAAGTTGTAGCAGATCCAAAAAAGAGTTTGAACGGAATTATTCCACTGCCACCAGAAGGGTTAACTGATGTAACTAGAGCAATCGAATTAGCGTTAAGCCGCATCTCTGCCAATGCCGTAGAGACTCGTTGGTCTGATGCTGCAATCCAAACCGCGCCGTGGCAAAAAGCGCAGAGCGACCCAGCGTGGGCGGGCGAGATGATTTTAAGAGATTTTCGCGAAGTGATTACCGATGCGCCAATCGAAAAAGTATGGGAATCAATCGAACAGATTGGTGGCGAGAATGGTTGGTATGGCGCTGACTTCCTATGGTTCATGCGTGGTTTATTAGATCGCGCGATTGGTGGCGTTGGGCTACGCCGTGGTCGGCGGGATCCGAAAACTCTAAGAATTGGAGAGAGTTTAGATTTTTGGCGTGTTGAAAATATCGAAAAAGGAAAATTATTAAGGCTTTATGCCGAGATGATTCTTCCAGGAAAAGCTTGGCTAGAATTTCGAGTAAGTGAAGTTGATGGCAAAACTAAAATAATTCAAGAGGCGACTTTTGCACCACATGGACTTGGTGGCCAGCTGTATTGGTACTCCATACTCCCACTTCATAGTTTCGTATTTCCGACAATGTTGCGCAATATTGTTCGGAGCGCAAAGCGTAAAGTTTTATTCGGATAGCTATGCACGAGTTCAATGATGAAGTTGAGAAGTTAGCTGCCGAAATTCTTGAGTATTCATTAGTACGCTTAAAAACTGACCCACCGCTTGACGGTCCAAGAACTTGGGAAGATTTATACAATGAAGTTGGAAATACAATCACGCCAGAAGGCTTAGGTGGCCATGCAGCGTTAACGTTATTTAAAGATGTCTTAGCGACCGCATGTATCTCAACTGATCACCCGCGAAATCTTGCATTCATTCCATCTGCCCCAAGTGAATATGCAAACCTCTTTGATTTAGTAGTTGGCGCTAGCGCTTTATATGGCGGTTCTTGGATGGAGGGTGCTGGCGCAGTATTTGCCGAAAATCAAGCGCTGAAATGGATTAGTGACTTAGCAGGGATGCCGGAAAGCGCTGGCGGGGTTTTTGTGCAAGGCGGCACGATTGGGAACTTGTCAGCTTTAGTTGCAGCTCGTTATGACGCTCGACAACGTTACCCGAACACAGATAAATGGGTGATTGCATGTTCGAAAGAAGCACACTCCTCAGTCAAATCTGCGGCCGATGTAATGGATGTTGGTGTGTTGCAAATTGAACCGGAGCAAAATTTTAAGTTGCAAGGTAATGCGGTTGCGAGCGCAATTGATTCATATCAATTAAAAAATCCAACACATCGAATATTTGCTGTTGTTGCAACTGCTGGCACCACAAACTTAGGTGTAATCGATGATTTATTAGGCATAGGTAACGCAGCAAAAGCCCGCGGAATTTGGTATCACGTCGACGGTGCATATGGCTTGGCTGCGCTCTGTTCTCCATCAATAAAACATTTATTTGGCGGAGTTGAATTAGCTGATTCCTTAATTGTTGATCCACATAAATGGTTATTTGCACCGTTTGATGCTTGCGCTTTGATTTATCGAAATCCAAATATTGCAAAAGCAGCTCACACACAACATGCAGGTTATTTAGAGTCGTTGGAAACTGGAGAATGGAATCCATCCGATTATGCAATTCATCTGACCCGCAGAGTACGCGGCTTACCATTTTGGTTTTCACTGGCAGCACATGGTACGAATGAGTACGCAGCCGCTATGGATAAAACCATGTTTGTTGCGCAGGAAGGTGCCCGGCTAATTAATGAGCATCCAAATTTAGAATTAATAATTGAGCCCGAACTTTCAATTGTTGCATTTAAGCGAACGGGTTGGCGCAACGCCGATTATCAAAATTGGAGTGCAAAGTTATTAGCCGATCAGATTGGGTTTGTTACACCTTCATCGCATCAAGGTGAGCCAATTTTGCGATTTGCGATTGTGAACCCATGGACCAAAGTGAGCGACCTCGAGTTGATTTTTGGAACACTTTAACTTCCAGTTAACCTCCACCGATTTGTCGGTTTCGCCCCATAAGATATGAATATGGAATTCGGTGACACCAACGAGGCAGCCCAACTCAACTCTGGATTGAGCGACCTAGAACTTCGGATTTTAGATTTTGAACGCCAATGGTTCCGATATTCCGGCGCAAAAGAGAGCTCGATTCGAGAGCTATTTGATTTAACGCCACCGCGCTATTACGAGGTGTTAAACGCGCTAATCGATCGCGAAGCTGCGCTATTGGCCCAACCGATGTTGATTAAGCGGCTCCGGCGCTTGCGCGATGCCCGAACCGAAGAGCGTTCGGCCGCTCGCCTCGGGCTCTACAAGTAATTCCCAACTCCAAGACCCTCGGTTTGCTTGAGAGGGAATACCTACCCTAGATTTGGCGTTAGCACTCGACGGGTGTGAGTGATAAAAGACGCCCGATTCAACTATAAATAGGAGTGGAACAACTATGGCAAAGATGATTGCCTTTAANNTTAATGAAGAAGCACGTCGCGGCCTAGAGCGCGGTATGAACACATTAGCGGATGCCGTGAAGGTAACCCTTGGACCCCGTGGTCGAAATGTAGTTCTCGAAAAGAAATGGGGCGCACCAACAATTACAAACGACGGCGTATCCATTGCTAAAGAAATTGAGCTTGATGATCCATGGGAAAAAATAGGTGCCGAACTCGTTAAAGAAGTTGCGAAGAAGACTGATGACGTTGCCGGCGATGGCACAACTACCGCAACGGTATTAGCCCAAGCGTTAGTTCGCGAAGGTCTCCGTAACGTTGCAGCTGGTTCAAACCCAATGGCGCTAAAGCGCGGAATTGAAAAAGCTGTTGATGCTATTTCTGCAGAGCTCAGTGCAATGTCAAAGCCAGTTGAAACCCGCGACCAAATTGCCGCAACTGCTTCAATTTCAGCCGCTGATTCCACAATCGGCGACATGATTGCTGAAGCAATGGATAAGGTCGGCAAAGAAGGCGTAATCACAGTTGAAGAGAGCAACACTTTTGGTTTAGAGCTCGAACTTACTGAAGGTATGCGCTTTGATAAAGGGTACATCTCGGCTTACATGATTACTGATACTGATCGCATGGAAGCGATTTTAGAAGATGCTTATGTATTGATTGCAAATAGCAAGATTGCAAACATCAAAGATCTAGTGCCAATCCTTGAAAAAGTTATGCAATCAGGTAAGCCACTTCTCATCATCGCTGAAGATGTTGAGGGAGAAGCGCTCGCTACTCTCGTGGTTAACAAAGTGCGTGGAACTTTCAAATCAGTTGCGGTTAAAGCCCCAGGCTTTGGCGATCGCCGTAAGTCGATGTTGCAAGACATTGCAATTTTGACTGGCGCAACTGTGATTTCTGAAGAAGTTGGCTTAAAACTTGATGCCGCAACTTTGGATCTTCTAGGAAAAGCACGGAAAATCGTGATTACTAAGGATGAGACCACCATTGTTGAAGGTGGCGGCGATGACGAGCAAATTAAAGGCAGAGTTAACCAAATTCGCGCTGAAATTGAGAAGAGCGACTCAGATTACGACCGCGAGAAGCTGCAAGAGCGGTTAGCAAAACTTGCTGGCGGCGTTGCAGTTATCAAGGCTGGTGCTGCTACTGAAGTTGAACTAAAAGAGCGTAAACACCGGATTGAAGATGCAGTCCGAAATGCTAAAGCTGCTGTTGAAGAAGGCATTGTTGCCGGCGGTGGCGTTGCACTTCTACAAGCATCAAAGAAAGCATTTGCTAATTTGAAACTTGTTGGCGATGAAGCTACCGGCGCAAAGATTGTTGAGCTTGCAGTTGAGTCACCACTTAAGCAGATTGCTATAAATGCTGGACTTGAAGGCGGCGTAGTTGTTGAGAAAGTTCGCAACCTCGAAGCTGGATTTGGATTAAATGCGGCAAGTGGTGAATACGTAGACATGATTAAAGCTGGAATTATTGACCCAGCTAAAGTGACTCGTTCTGCTTTACAAAACGCAGCATCAATCGCAGCACTTTTCCTAACAACTGAAGCAGTAATTACAGATAAGCCGGAACCTAAGTCAGCAGCTCCAGCTGGTGGCCCTGGTGGTGGCGATATGGATTTCTAAGAAACCTAATGGCATCTAAAACTTCGAAGTCGCGGGACATTTTCAATGCTGCAGAGTTAGCTAAGTCTGCAGCTATTGAAGATGCCCGCGATTCGAAATTTGTGGGCGAAATAGTTTCGATTGAATCCGATGAAGATCATGTTGCTACTTACTTATTTGAAGCCACACTTCCAGGCTATTTAGGTTGGCGTTGGGCCGTAACAGTTACAAAAGTTGATAGCGATAGCGCACCAACAATTTGTGATGTAGTTCTATTGCCAGGTGTTGATTCTTTACTTGCCCCCGAGTGGATTCCTTACCGAGATCGAATTCAACCTGGCGATGTTGGCGTTGGCGATGTTGTCCCAACGGCCGCAGATGATGAACGCTTAGTTCCTGGTTTTGCAGTTCTACCTGGTGATGAAGAGTTAGAGCTCAGCCAATTATTTGAATTTGGCTTAGGCCGAGCCCGCGTGCTTTCAATCGTTGGTCGCGATCAAGCTAGTAAGCGTTGGCATGAAGGCGATCGCGGCCCGAACACACCAATGGCGCAATTCGCACCAAAAAATTGCGCATCATGCGGTTTCTATATTTCAATTGCCGGTTCACTTCGCCAAGCTTTTGGCGTCTGCGCCAACGCAATTTCTCCCGAAGATGGTCGCGTAGTTTCGATCGATCACGGCTGTGGTGCGCACTCAGAGGCGTTAGTAACCGAATAAACCCCTTACCAAGTCGCAATTGATCTGCGATAAAGTACTCCTCTGCCCGCACCCCCGCGGCTTACCTAAACGAATACTTAAAACTTGAATTGGAGATCCTCATGCCAACTGGACGCGTTAAATGGTTCAGCCTTGAAAAAGGTTTTGGTTTTATCGCATCAGATGAAGGCGAAGATGTTTATCTCGCTGCCGCAAATCTGCCTGACGGTGTCACAACCGTTAAGCCTGGAACTAAATTAGAATTCGGTGTTGCAGATGGTCGTCGCGGTCCACAAGCGCTTTCGATTCGAATAATTGATGCACCGCCTTCATTAGCTGCTAATGCTCGTACCAACCATGATGATCTTGCTGTGATTGTAGAAGAGAGCATCAAAATGTTAGATCGAGTTGGAAATGGTTTAAGACAAGGACGTTATCCATCAGATGCTGAAGCAGCTCGAGTTGCTAAAGTTTTGCGCGGCATTGCTCAACAAATTGAAGGTTAATTACTTTCTCTTTTAGCTCGACGAATTGTGTAGCGGATTCCCATTAATCCGAAAGCGATTCCGACTGCGCACATGTATAAGACTTTACTATCAGCATCAGTTGCAAGCGCGAACGCAAAAACAATTATCCAGGCAATGATTCCTGCCACTATTACTGGTATGGAACCTCTCATGGAAATAGAGTACTCCAATGAACTCGATGCGGTCTTTCAAGCACCGCAACTTTAGAATTCTTTATCCGGCGAGTACTGCTTCAAATATTGGCACTTGGGCTCAACGGGTTGCGCAAGATTGGTTGGTATTGCAATTAACCGGTAGCGGAACATATGTTGGACTTGTTGTTGGGCTGCAATTCTTGCCGGCACTTCTTTTAAGTATGCAAGGTGGAAAACTTGCTGATCGTTTTAATAAACGAAGAACGCTAATTATTTGCAATATCAGCGGCGGTCTTTCGGCCGCGATACTTGGCACACTTGTCGTAACAGAACAGGTAAAACTTTGGCATGTATTTTTCTTTGCATTTACACTGGGGACCGCGAGCGCGATTGACGCTCCGGTTAGACAGAGCTTTACCGCAGAGATTGTGGGTAAAGCTGATTTACCTAACGCAGTAAGCCTTAACTCTGCGAACTTCAACCTAGCCAGACTAATTGGACCAGGTTTATCCGGCTTATTAATTGCGGCATTTGGTACCGGACCATCCTTCTTATTAAATGCGGTTTCGTACCTATTTATCATTACCGCGCTTTTGTTTTTACGAGAACGCGATATGTTTATTGAGAATAAACCAAATCTAAACGCAAAAATTTCGGAAGCCTTTAGGTATGTGAAAGCCCGGCCTGATATTTATGCAGTGATGATTACAGTATTCTTTACCGCAACTTTTGGTCTAAATTTTATGTTGTTTAATACTTTAATGACAACAAAAGTTTTTGGTAAAGGCGCTGCATCTTACGGAGCGCTCGGAAGTATTCTGGCAATCGGTTCACTCACTGGTGCGCTTATCTCAGCGAGGTTAGAGAAAAAGCGCCATCCATCTTATGTAATGCGAGGTTCAGCGCTATTTGGAGCTATTGTTGTAATTGAAAGTTTTGCACCAACTTTTACAGTTTATGCATGCTTACTTCCAATTGGTGGTTGTATTGCGCTATTGACCTTAGTGAGTGCAAATTCAATGGTACAAGTTCGAACTGATCCAGCAATTCGCGGTCGGGTAATGGGGATTTACTTAACAATTTTTATGGGTGGAACTCCACTAGGTTCGCCGCTCATAGGTTGGCTAAGCACAACTATTGGTGTGCGCCAGACAATGTTTCTTTGCGGTTCTATTACCTTTTCGGCAGCAATTTTGGTCTATCTAAGATTTAAGAACCGGATTGAAACGCCAGCAAGTTTCTTAGTAGGTGATGTTTTAGAAACTACTTATGAGAATAAGTAGTACCAGGCTTATTAGCGTAATAATTGTGACAATTCGTCTAGTTCGATAATTCATAAGTAATTAATCCAATTCTTTGGTTGGGGTAACAAGTACTAAAACTATTGCAATCAGGACAATTATTGGAACCATTAAATATCCTTTGGAAATGCCAATCTGATCAGCTAAAAATCCAAGTAAAAGCGGTGCAACCGCAATCGCCGAACCTGCGCCAAGTGCGCTGATTCCCATTGCTAAATCTGGACGCTTCTCACTTAATCTAATTAACCGTAAGGAATTTAAAGTGAACTGCATGGAAATTCCGAGTCCAGATATCAATAACCCGAAGAAAGAAAATAGTGGGTTATGCGAAAACCAAAACACGGTAAAACCTGAAAGTTGGAATACGAGTAGGAAAATTAATCGTTGATCTAGATCGATATGGGTCATAATTAAAGGACCAAACCATCGTCCAAGTGCCATTCCTAAGCTGCCAGCAAGCACTGCAATAGTTGCGCCAGCTGCAGTGAAATTTGTACGATCTTTAAAAAGGGAAGCACTCCAAAACGTCATCGCAAATTCACTTGAAATACAGAGCGTTATGGCAAGCCAACCAATCCAATATTTGCTACTTAATTTTCCACTCTGTCTGCCTGATGGTTCTGGAATATGTTCTTCACTATGGTGTTTTCGTGCAAATAAATAAAGCGCAGCGCCGGCTGGGAAAATTAATAAAAGTCCGAACCGCCAATTTATTGAAGTCCCAGCTAACGCACCAATTAGTAGCGTTCCGAAAACCACAAATAATGAATTAACGCCATTTGCTTGCGAAGCTGCTCGAGTTTGATGGTTCGAGTAATGGTTTGTGAGTAACGCAAAACCAGAATTTATTGTTAGCGAAACGCCAACTCCAATTATGGCAGATGCCGTAATTGAAATTAATGGAGAGGGTGCAAGTATGAACATTATTGCGCCGACCCCGAATATGCCAATTCCAATCCAAGAAGTCTTAAACCTGCCAAATTTATGAACTATTTGAGCATTTATTAAACCAGCCAGAATGCTCGCTAATCCAAGCGATGTTCCATGTAGCCCTGCGATAGCACCACTTGTTCCTTGGTCGCTTTGTAATAGCGGTTGCGCTGGGCCAAAACCGCCCATAAAAAAACCAAATACTGCGGATTGCAACGCCACGCTCCAGAACGTTGCGTCGTGATTAAATTTTTTATCTGTTGGCGTACTGCTCATATCATTTTGCAAGCGCGGAAGCTACGTATTCGATACAAGAAATTAGCGCATCGATATCGGCAGGGTCAACAGCAGGGAACATGCCAATTCTAAGTTGATTCTTACCGAGCTTTCGATACGGCTCAGTATCAACTATGCCGTTAGCGCGTAAAACTTTAGCAATTTCAAGTGCATCAATTGATTCATCAAAGTTGATAGTTGCAACCACATTTGAGCGAGCGGCCGGATCGGTAACAAACGGTGTTGTATAACTTGTTTTATCAGCCCAGCCATACATTTTCGCAGCAGATTCTGCACTTCTACCAGCGGCAAATTTTAAACCGCCATTATTGTTCATCCACTCAATTTGTTCAGCCAACATAATTAGAGTTGCGACTGCAGGGGTGTTATAAGTTTGATCTAACTTACTATTTTCAATAGCAATGTTTAAATCAAAAAATGCTGGAACCCAACGACCATTTTCTTTTATTTTTGCGGCACGTGCTAACGCAGCTGGACTCATTAAAGCGATCCAAAGCCCACCATCTGAGGCGAAAGATTTTTGCGGCGCAAAGTAATAAGTATCGAATTCAGTTGCGGAAACTGCCAACCCACCTGCACCGCTAGTTGCATCTACTAAAACTAGTGCGCCATCGGTTCCAGTTGGACGCTTGATCGGCATGGAAACTCCGGTACTTGTTTCGTTATGAGTAAGTGCATAGACATCAATGCCAGATTCTGCAATTGGAAGTGGATGAGTGCCTGGTTCGGATTTGATAACAGTGGGCTCATCGAGAAAAGGCGCAGCTTTTGCAGCTTCTGCAAATTTAGATGAGAATTCGCCAAAAATTAAATGCTGCGATTTCTTTTCAATTAAACCAAAAGTCGCAATATCCCAAAATGCAGTAGAACCACCATTTCCAAGTACTACTTCATAACCTTCAGGTAATGTGAAAAGTGAAGTAAGTCCAGTGCGAACCCGATTTACTACTTGCTTTACTGGCTTTTGTCGATGTGAAGTTCCAAGAATATTTGTACCACTCGAAACTAGAGCCGAAATAGCTTCGGGTCGAATTCTGGATGGCCCGCAACCAAAACGACCATCAACTGGCTTTAAATTATTTGGAATTATTATCGGTTCGCTCATCTGCGTAGCCTATGGGTAGAACCTTTCTAGGTTCCATTGGGTTTTCGCCGCGGCGTCGTAAGTTCGCACATATCGAACTCGATCATGCAATCTGGAATATCTACCTTGCCAAAATTCAATATTGGTTGGAGTAATTAGGTATCCACCCCAATGTGGCGGGATCGGGACTGGAGTACCTTCCGGATATTTATTTGCCAATTCGGAGTAAGCGTTCTCCAAAGTTTCTCTGGTAGCTAATCGTTTTGATTGGTGGCTAGCCCATGCGCCAATCTGACTCGACCATGGTCGCGTTGCGAAGTAAGCCTCGCTCTCGGCACGTGCAATTTTCGAAGCACTTCCCAAGACAATAACTTGGCGCTCCATGGCATACCAAGGGAAGAGCATTGAAACGTTGGCGTTAGCAGCTATATCAATCGCTTTTGCCGACTCATAATTGGTAAAAAAAGTAAAGCCATTTTCGGTTACATCTTTTAATAAGACCGATCTTGAAGTTGGCTGATTTTCAAAAACGGTAGATAGAACCATGGCATTTGCTTCCACAATGAATGGATTAGTAGCAGCATCTGCGAGCCACTTCGTGAATTGCGAAATTGGATTTTGGTCGAGTTCGCCCTCGGTCAATCCAACCTCACCATATGATCGGCGCATCGCCGAAACCTTGGAACGGATATCGGTGATTGGTGGTTCTTGTGCTTCGCTCATAGGTGTATCTAACGTCACTTTCATACTTTGGGCATCTTTAGCCAAGTGGTTTTACCGAACTAGGCTTTAACGGCAGAATAGGGAGCGGAAATTAAATTCTTTGGGAGGCGGCATCATGAGCGATGATTTCAAACCAGGTTTAGAAGGAGTAATAGCCTTTGAATCAGAGATCGCAGAGCCGGATAAAGAAGGTAGCGCGCTCCGTTATCGCGGTGTTGATATTGAAGATTTAGTTGGTCGAGTTTCATTTGGAAACGTATGGGGATTATTAGTTGATGATGAATTTAATCCAGGTTTGCCGAACGCCGAAAAATTTCCATTACCAGTTCACTCTGGTGATGTGCGCGTAGATGTACAAGCTGCGATTTCAATGTTGGCACCTGCTTGGGGTTTAAAACCACTTTTAGATATTGATGACGCCGAAGCACGTAGCAATTTAGCGCGGGCCTCTGTAATGGTGCTTTCTTATTTAGCGCAAGCAGCCCGAGGTGTTGTGCTTCCTGCTGTCCCAGAATCTGAAATAGATAAGGCACACACCGTCGTGGAACGAATGATGATTCGTTGGCGAGGCGAACCAGATCCACAGCATGTCAGAGCTGTCGATGCATATTTTGTTTCCGCGGCCGAACATGGAATGAATGCTTCAACATTTACCGCTCGCGTAATTGCATCAACTGGCGCAGATGTTGCAGCTGCACTTTCTGGCGCAATCGGCGCGATGTCCGGCCCGTTGCATGGTGGCGCACCTTCGCGAGTACTTCACATGATTGAAGAAGTTGAAAAATCTGGAGATGCAACTGGATACGTAAAAGGATTATTAGATCGTCATGAACGGTTGATGGGATTTGGTCATCGGGTTTATCGCGCCGAAGATCCACGCGCTCGCACTTTGCGTCGCACTGCAAAAGAATTAAATGCACCTCGTTATGAAGTTGCTGAAGCTTTGGAAAAAGCAGCGCTAAAAGAACTTCGCGAACGTCAACCAGATCGAGTACTTGAAACCAACGTTGAATTCTGGGCTGCAATTATTTTGGACTTTGCAGAAATTCCTTCGCACTTATTCACAACAATGTTCACTGCGGCACGTACTGCCGGTTGGTCGGCACATATATTGGAACAAAAGCGCACCGGCAGATTGATTCGGCCATCGGCTAGATATATCGGTAAGGGGCCCCGCAAACCTGAGGCAGTTCAGGGTTGGGATAACTCGGTACCAGGGGTTCATAACTAACCTCCGAATTTCAGCAATCACTCCTTTTATAACAATTTGATATAAAAGGCATCAAATGACTGGCTCCGTGAGGGTCTGGCTTGGAATTACTCGCCCGTTAGGGCTTAAATGAACCATTGCCTTACCCCTCGTAATGGCAAATTAGATGAATTTAGGAGAAAAATGCGCAACAGAAAATCCCTCAAGGCGTTAGCAGTTTCGCTAGCACTTGCAGTGAGCTTTGGTGTTTCGTTAACACCAGTGCACGCAGCAAGCACAGAAATTTTGGTTTGGGCCGATGAATCTCGTGGACCAAACTTAACTAAAGTAATTGCAGCAAAAAGCGATTGGGTTGCTGGATATAAAGTTGTTATCCGCACATTCTCAAGCTTCGATGCACTTAAGGCCGCTGTAGATGCTGCCACAGATCTAACTGGACCAGACATTATTGTTGGTGCAAATGACTGGGTACCAACCGGCGCAAAGAGCGGAAAACTTGCTCCAATTACATTGACTGCTGCTGTTAAAGCACAATTCAATGCATCACAATTCTTCGATCTTTCCTATAAAGGAAAGCTTTATGGAATTCCACTAGATATTAATAACGTAGCGATGATCTACAACACCAAACTGGTGACAACTAAGCCAGCATCATTCGGCGACATGGTTACTTACTACAAGACAAATAAAGTTGCTAAGGGTCTAAAAGCCGGACTCTGTGTTGCTGGTGGCGGTATGTCATGGGGCGCGCATCAAGTATTTTCAGCGCTTGGTGCTGATGCATACATGATGAAGAAAGACGGCACTGTAAATTACGGGCAATCTTTCAACCCATCAGTATTTGGAAACAATGTAAAAACTTATTTACTTGATAGCAATATGAAGAGCAATGGTTTCTTCCCAGCAACAGATACTGGATGTAAAGATAACTTCCTAGCCGGAACCGTTCCATTTGCTGTTATCGGTAACTGGGAATGGGCGGATTATGTTGCTAAAGGATTCACAATGAACTTAATGCCAGTCCCAGGCGCAACTGCTGGAACTTACGGCAAGATGTTCGGTAGCGTGAGCGGCGCACTTCTTACTAGCTATGCGGCAAAGCACGGCACAGAAGCAGCAGCAAAGTCACTTCTTGTGAACTTCTTTGCATCAACAGCTGGCCAAGTCGCTTACCAAACTTATGAAAAGCGCCCACCTGCAGAAAAGGGTGCACAATCAAGCACAATTGTCACTGATGCTCAAAAGGGCTTCGGATCCGCAGCTTCACTTGCTGGTATTCCACAAATCGGTGCTTTCCTTAATAACAATAAGGGCGGTGCAAGCTATTGGGATTCAGCTCCAGCATATTGGACTGCAGTTCTAGTTGATGGAAAAGATCCAATTAAAGAAGCTCGTAAACTAGCTGCAATCTGGAAGACAAACGTAATTTCTGGCCAAGCAGATCTTTAATAGGTCGCTAAGTTAGAAGTTAAGTAAGTTGATTAGAGAGTATGGGCGGGGATTCCCCGCCCATACTCTTTCTTATTAAACCTAAATTTTAATTAAGGTGGAATCAAAAAGCGATGGTTGCCTTCTTTCGAGGTAAATTAGCCTTTGCTTTTAAGGCCGTATTATTAGCTGGAATCTCTGCGCTACTAGTTTTATTGCTGATAAGTGCCTTAGGTCAAAAACAATATGCCATCGGAATATTTTTAATACTAGTCGTAATTGGACTAAACTTTACTTACTTAACTAAAGTTTCAATTCCACTTAAATTCTTTTACCCAGGGTTAATTTTCCTACTTGGATTTGTGGTTGCGCCAATTGTTTTTACTTTGACAATGTCTACTTATAATTATAAAACTGGAAATTATATCGGCAAAACTGAAGCTATAACCCAGATTCAAAAATTAGCAATCGAACCTGACGCAAGTGGTTCGACATTCGACATAATTGTAGGCAAATACAACGGTACAGAATCTGCCATCTTGGCCTCCGACACCGTAAAAAAACAATATTTTATTTCAACTTATGACAAGAGAATAGATTTAAATGTTACTGATATAAAAGTAAATGAGTATCAAGTCGCTACGGAAGCTTCTAATTTTAAAGCTTTAGCTGATGCCGAATTAGCTGGCGCCGATAAATTGCTTTCTACAAGCAGGTTCTTCTACACCTCGGAATTTTTTATAGCCTTAGAAGGGTTTGACGTTGGCGCGCTTTATCGCCAAAAATTGAATTTCTTAGCTAATCAAGACGCGTTTCAAAACATCGCTACTGGTGCAATTTATAAAGATAACGGTAAAGGTAATTACGCAAATGTAGATGTTCCTGGTGAAATCTTAGAACCCGGCTGGCGTGCGCCGGTTTGGTTTGAAAATTACAGCAAACTATTTCTAGATCCAAAAGTGCGGGAACCACTTATTCGAGTTTTCATCTGGACTGTAGTTTTTGCAGTATCAAGTGTTTTAACTTCTTTCGCATTTGGTCTATTGCTGGCGCTTGCACTTAATAAGCCGATACGAGGCCGACGGATTTATCGTTCAATTTTGATTTTGCCTTATGCAATGCCAAGCGTTATGAGTATTTTGATTTGGGGCGGTATGTTTAATACCGAGTTTGGTGCCATCAATCAATTACTTGGTACGGATATTGCTTGGTTTCAAAGCGTAACTTTTGCAAGAGTTGCAGTAATTGTGGTAAATCTCTGGCTGGGATTTCCATATTTTTATTTAGTTTCTAGCGGTGCGTTGCAAGCCATTCCATCGGAGTTAAACGAAGCGGCCGCAATCGATGGCGCATCCCCGCGCCAAATTTTTTCAAAGATTACCTTGCCGCTTTTACTTAGAATTCTTTCGCCGCTTTTGATCGCATCTTTTGCCTTTAATTTCAATAACTTTAATCTAATTTATCTATTAACCGGTGGTGGCCCTAAGAGCACTCTGGATGGCGATATCGCTGGCGCTACCGATATTTTAATTAGCTATACCTATCAAATTGCATTTGGTTCGTTTACCCAAGATCTTGGTCTAGCCAGTGCAATCTCGGTCGTAATCTTCTTGTTGGTGGCATCAATTTCACTTTACGGAATTCGTAAATCTAAAGTGTTAGAGAGTTTTGTATGATGAAGTGGCTACGCGAGAATTTATGGCGCCATGTTGTTGGTATTTTTATGGTTCTCTTTGCCATTTTTCCGCTTTATTTAGTAGTTATTTCTTCAATAAACCCAAGCGGAAGCCTGCAAGTAACTTCTTTTATTCCTAGAGAGTTCTCTTGGAAGAACTATCAGATGCTTTTTAATGATCCGACGATTCCTTACCTAACTTGGATGAAGAACTCTCTCGTTATCTCAGTATCTGTTGCGCTTTTATCAGTGGTCATAAGCGCTTCTTCTGCCTTTGCTTTTAGTCGATTGAAATTTAAAGGTAAGAAATCTGGAATTCAATTATTACTTTTGATCCAAATGTTCCCAGCGATTTTAGCGTTATCTGCAGTTTATGTGATCATGGAACGGGTGGCGGTATTTGCACCACACTTCGGGTTAGGAACCCAACCGGGCTTACTATTGGTATATCTCGGCGGTGCGATGGGTGTAAATATCTGGTTATTAAAAGGTTTTGTTGATTCCATCCCGGCTGAACTAGATGAAGCTGCAAAAATTGATGGCGCAAGTGCAATGCAAACATACTGGTTGATTTTTGTACCGTTGGCTGCGCCAGTTCTTGCGGTAGTTTCACTCTTAAGTTTTATTGGAACGTTTAACGAATTCATTTTAGCTCGACTCTTCTTGGTGGATATGGGTAGTAGAACTATCGCTGTTGGTCTTCAAGGATTTATCGGCGGTCAATACTCACAGAATTGGGGTCCGTTCGCTGCCGGATCTCTAATCGCATCAGTTCCAATTGTCATTATTTTCTTATCGTTACAAAAATACATCATTAGTGGTTTAACTGCAGGATCTGTAAAAGGATGATAAGAAAGAGTTTTATTGTTTCACTGATTGTAACTATTTTTATGGGGTTATCAATTTCGAATACTCCAGCAGCAACAGATTTGGGTTTAAATCGTGATTTTAAAACTGAAATGATTTATTTTGCGATGATTGATCGTTTTTCAAATGGCAATAGCAAAAACGACCTTGGCGGATATAAAGATGTTAGAACTAGCTCCGGATATGACCCTTACGACACTGCTTTTTACCATGGCGGGGATATTCAGGGCTTGAGCGATAAATTGGAATATATAAAATCATTAGGTTTCACTGCGCTTTGGATAACCCCAGTTTTCCGAAATATCCCAGTCGGTGTGGATGGGAAAAGCGCCGCCTATCATGGTTATGCAATTGCAGGATTCGATCAAATTGATTCGCATCTAGGAACCATGGCAGAGTTCAAAGCATTTGTAGCGAAAGCGCATTTACTTGGTTTAAAAGTAGTTTTAGATATTGTAACTAATCACACTGCAGATGTAATTAGTTACAAAGAGAATTATGATTATCTCTACTTATCTGAAAAACCTTACAAAACTTCAAACGGTAAAGTATTTGATATTGTGAAATTAGCTGGGACCTCTAAATTTCCGACTGCTAGCCAATTAAGTGCAAAAACCAGTTTCCCAAAAACCGCCGTGGTAAGTAAAGCAATGGCAAATATTAAGAGCCCAGCTTGGTTAAATGATGTTCGGCTATATCACAATCGCGGTAAATCAACATTCCAAGGTGAGTCTGGTCGATTTGGTGATTTTTATGGGTTCGACGACATCATGACGGAATCGCCACAAGTTGTAAAAGGATTTATTGATATTTATTCTAAATGGATTTCGAGTACTGGAGTAGATGGTTTCCGAATCGATACTGCGCGCCATGTTAATGAAGCTTTTTGGCAAGCATTTATTCCAAGCATAAAAGCGCAAGCGCTTGCTAGCGGCAAGCAAGATTTCCCAATGTGGGGTGAAGTTTATGATTCGAGCCCTGAAACTTTGGAGTATTGGGCAAGATACGGTGGATTTACCGAGTTATTAGATTTCCCAGTGCAGGATCGAATGTTGAAGTTCATTACTTCAGGCGCTGCAAATCAGTTAGCTACTTTGTTAAATTCAGACGATCAATACTCAACCGCCACCGTTGATCCAAGAAATTTTGGAATTTTCTTAGGCAATCACGACATGGGGCGAATTGGTGGCTTTATCGGTGGAAATGTGAATTCAGAGTCAGCGTTATTGCGCGATCAAATGGCACATGCACTGCTCTTCACTATGCGTGGCGTTCCGATTGTTTATTACGGTGATGAATTTGGCCTAATGGGGGATAGCGATAAAGAAGCTCGTCAAGATTTATTCGTAACTTTGGTAGATCGATGGCGTAAACAACAGCGAATTGGTGGCGAACCAATTGGAATGGGTAAGAGCAGTTTTGATACAACTAATCCACTCCAACAAACGATCCGAGAGCTGACAAAGCTGCACGCTTCCTCAAGCGCTTTCTCAGCAGGCGCAATAAAAATTAGAATTGCCGAGAATGGCCTCTTGGTTTTTAGTCGCTTTGATTTAGATACCGGCAAAGAATATTTAATGACATTTAATAGTTCTGATGCAGCGCTTATCGGAAGTTTTGATTCTGATTTTCTTTCAAATAAGTGGGAGAAAATACTTGGCGATGGCACAGTTTCGACGACTGCAAAATCAATGAAAATTACCGTACCTGCTTATGGTTGGGGCGTATTTCTTTCAGAAATGATAAAAAGTGCAGTTACGCCTGAAGTCAGAATGAATAAGCCAACGCGGAATCCAATGTTGCGAGACCGCTTTAATTTAGAAGCAACGATTGCCCGGGCTGATATTGCAGAAGTCCAATTTCAATATAAAGACGGAGCAACTTGGAAAAGTTTAGGTACGGACACTTCCCCGACCTTTAAGAGCGAGATCGATACCGCCGGACTTTATCGAGTCTTCCCGCTAATTTCTGATATCAAATGGTCAACCAATACTGAGTTTAGAGCAGTAGCTTTCTTTGCAGGTGGAGTTGAAACTAAATCTGAAACTTTCTTATTTGCTAAGCCATAGTTTTAATGCAGTTGGTAGATATTTAGCCCAAGCTTTCTCGTTATGTCCAGTTCTCTCATAAACTTTGCTTTCAAAGTCACGATGTAAGTGATAGCCATTCTTAAGCATTAGTTCATCAGCCAAATCCTGAAATGGCTTATATTCTCGATCTAAACCTTTTGTACCTCGGCTCATCCAAATTTTATGATTACCCGGCTTGGGAAGTGCATTGATTAGCGATTCAACCAATGGCTTTCCACCAATACTCCAATGCGGTGAAAATGCCAGAGCGGTCCGATAAAGATCGGGTCTTCGAGCAACGCCATTAAGTGTTGCTAACCCACCCATGCTAGATCCAATCATTGCGGTATTTACCGGGTTAGCTTGAAAATTAAATTCAGCTGAAATTGCAGGAATGATTTGATCAGCAATTAAATCTAAGTATGCATTCCCATTTAGTTTCTCTAATGGAATTTTAACTTTGGTTGAAGGAGTTACCTCTATGCCAGATTGGAATATATCTTGTGGCGAGAGATCTAAAGCCCGACCCCATGGTTCTTTCTTTGTGCCGCTATGAAATACTGCAATGATCAATGGGGGCGTGATTCCTAAATCTTCCGAAACTCGAATGGCTGATTGCGCCATCTCCCAAGTCTTATTCTTATGCGTTGAAGTATGGCCATCGAAAACATTATGACCATCGTGCGCAACCAATAAATAATTGGTAGCTTTTTCCGGAGCCCAATAATCGACAGTTCGATCTTCAATGATAACTCGGGTGACCCATCCCGGAACGCCTCGGATTTGGAAGCGCTTTATTCTCTCCATGATGGTTGAATCATGCCATGATTTCAAGGGCAATTTTCTGGTTCCGTCGTGACCTTCGGCTCTCCGATAACCCAGCCCTACTTGAAGCAATCGCAAATAGCGATGAGGTAGTTCCAATTTTTATTTTAGATGCCAAGTTAATTGGAACTAGCGGCAGTAAACGACTTGCTTACCTTGGCCAATCATTACGCGCGTTAGATGAATCTCTAGATAATAAATTACATGTAATGGTTGGTGATCAAGTCGAAGTATTAAAAGATTTAGCCAAAAGGTATAACGCGGCGGAAGTACATGTATCAGCAGAATTTGAACCATATGGCGTTGCGCGTGATGCTCGGATTGAAAGCGCTGGAATTAAATTAATTAGAACTGGAAGTCCATATGCAGTTGCGCCTGGTCGAGTTAGAAAACCTAGTGATGGCACGCCATACCGAGTTTATACGCCATTTTTTAACGCTTGGTGTGGCCATGGTTGGCGCGCGCCAGTCTCCGCCCCAAAAGAAATTGGTGCAGCAACACCTTCTAAGCAAGATCGCAATTTTCCGGATTGGCCAATTCCAGATGGAACGCAATTAACGCCAGCGGGAGAACGTGCTGCGCATATTAGGTGGAAATTCTTTAAAGAAAATATTTTAGATAATTACGATGAATCTCGTAATTTCTCTGGAATTGATGGCACCAGCAAATTAAGTGCACATTTAAAGTGGGGAGAAATCCACCCCCGTACATTGTTAGCTGAACTTGGAGAAAGTAAAGCCCACCTAGTGTTCCGTAAAGAAATTGCTTGGCGCGAATTTTATGCGGACATTTTGCATCACAATCCACATACTGAAAGCGATTATTACGCACCACGCTTTGCAAATATGCGTTACGACCAGCCTGGTACAAAATTCGTAGCTTGGTGTGAAGGTAAAACTGGATACCCGTTTGTTGACGCGGCTATGCGCCAGATAGTTAAGGAAGGCTGGATGCACAATCGCACCAGAATGGTGGTCGCATCATTTCTAGTTAAAGATTTACATCTAGAGTGGCAATTAGGTGAGCGATTTTTCCGTGAACATTTAGTTGATTATGACGTTGCTTCAAACTCGCATGGCTGGCAATGGACCGCTGGTTGTGGCACAGATGCCTCGCCTTACTATCGCGTATTCAATCCAATCGAGCAGGGAAAGCGCTTTGACGCTGAAGGTGAATACATAAAAAAGTATGTCCCAGAACTTTCGCATCTAACCGCAGCAGAGATTCATGAACCTTGGCTAGCCGTAGCTGGTTATAAAAACTATTACCCAAAAAGAATTGTGGATCACGCGTTAGAGCGCTTGGAATCGCTAGCCCGGCTTGAGGAAATTAAACCGAGCCAGCAATAACCAATATTTAAAGTAAATTCTTAAACTAAGAAGTTAGTGAATTGCCAAGGATCTGACGTATTGTATTTACGGTTATTCCATCCCGCATAAAGATCATTACGAGTTTGCAACGGATCCCAATCAGCTGCTTCGGAATAAAATCCACCCCAATATTTTTCAGCGTAAGGTAAAACTTCACGCCAAGGCATATCGTCTGGGACTAATAGCCCTTTGTTTGGATTTGCCATTACCCAAGCAACAGCTGCAAATACTGCAGATCCAACTTGAACTGTGGTCGCAGATTGGTTTGGTACCAATTTGCGAGAATCGTGAATATTTAATAGCGAACCGGTCCACCAAGATTTATAAGCATGTCCCATCAACAAAACACCAAGTCGATCTTCACCATCAGTAATTTCATCATTCATAATTCTTTGATTTGGCGTTAGATCCCATTGACGCATCTCTAACTCGCGCATCGAGACGATGGCTTCATTAGATGGGCAATATGCGTAGTGCACGGTTGGACGATAAATAGCGGTTTCGCCCTGCCATACAGTTAGATGATCTGAAAGTGTAAATGCTTCACCGTGTCGAACCACCATTCCAGTGGTTTCACAATTTGGTACCCAAGAGCGTACCCATGTTGTTGCGCCAGGTTGGGCCATCAAAATCTGATTTTTTGGACCAGTTTTATGTTCATAAGCATTTGGTGGTAATAGTTTTTCGTGAGTACCCCAACCTAATTCGGCTGGCGCAATCCCTTCTTCATAAAATCCTTCCACGCTCCAAGTATTAACAAACTCATTTAGTTGTTTTGGTTTATCAGTTACTTGGGTATCGCGCTCTGCAATATGAATTACTTTAATGCCAAGGTGTTGGGCTAGTTCGTTATATGCATCAGCTTCTAACGCTTTCTCCACTCCAGCATTGGCAATTCCATCTTTAATTGCTCTAGTTGCAATATCAACCATAGATTTCTTGACTAAGTGTGAAACTAAACCTGGATTTGCGCCATGTTCTACTACAGCAGTCGCACCTAATTTTTTCCAAGTAGCTTTCATTTCACGAAGCTTCATATGTCGGTAATAAAGGGTGCGTTCGGCAGGTGGGCGAGATGCTCCAGCAGAATATGGATCCCACTCTTCTACTGACGTATTCAAGTAGAGAACGCCGCGATCGTGACACCATTGCAAAATTACATTTGCATCAATATTCCAAGCAAGATCTAATAAGAAATCGCCTTCTTTTAGATATTGACTTAATTTTTGATCAATATTTTCTTTTGTGATTTGGTCCTGCACATAAGTTGCGCCTTTATCGAGCGCACTTTGAACTCTGGATCTATTGTCTCGTTGTTCAAAGATCGTAATCTGGTTCGCATCAACTAGATGCTCGATTAAAAGTGGAAGTACACATTGTGAAACCGAACCTGCACCTAGAATCAAAACTCGATTAGTAAACTTCTGTGGCAATTAGGACCCTCCCCATAAAGCGCTTGGTTTCTCGAGGTTCTCGAGCGGAGTGAGAACCGTATCTAATGCTGGCGATAATTCAAAAGCGCGCTAACCAAGACTGGCCCGCCAACAAACTGCGCCAGCGCCACTACGTTTTGCTTCATACATCGCCAAGTCAGCGCGGTGGAGTAATTCATTGCTTGGCTTATCCGGATCATTTAGCGCTTGGCCGATGGAGACATCAAGCTTCACTTGGTTAGCGGCGATTGTGAATGGATATGAAAGCGTTGCTCGTAACGCCAATGCACTCTCAAAACCTTCGCTACCTCTTATCAGCGCGCCAAATTCATCGCCGCCGAGTCGAGCTAATAGAGCGCTACTTGGTAGCGCTCTGGAAAATCTAGTAGCAACTTGACGAAGTAATTGATCTCCAACTTCATGACCAAAAGTGTCATTAATTTCTTTGAAACCATCTAAATCAAGAATTAATAGCGAACCTTCACCATTACGGAATGTTTCCAATTCTGCAAGGAATTTTCGGCGATTTGCTAATCCGGTTAATTCATCAGTTCGAGCTAGAGCTCGCTCGCTACTTATAGCTTTAGCGTCAGTTAGCGCAACTAACATTCTCGCAAAAGCGAGTGTAATTGTGATAAATGCTGGCGCTAGCGAGCCAAAAGTAAAAAAATTTGGCTTCAGAATCGCAATTACCAATACTAATAAGCTTGCAAATAGCGCAAATGTTACGGCTATAGCATTTAACTTGCTCTCCTTGTTGCTCTCATCACCCTTGTGCCAAGTTGATTCTGCGATGAGAATTATTGAAAGCAGCCAACCATCGTCGGTCAATGATCCAAAAGAATAAGTACCTTGTGAAGTCGCCCATAAAAAATATAAGTCGGAGGTGGCAAATATTAAAGTGCCAGAGACCAATAATAAATTTCGAAGTGAGATTTTCTGGGAGATTGCGATGCTGCAAACTAGTGTGAAGAGCATCAGATCACCTAATGGATAAAAAATCGATAAGAAAACATCGAGTGAATTACCTGAAAAGGTGGCGGTAGCAGGTTTAATTAGGAGAATTCCAATTGCGGTAGTTGCCCCAAAAGCTACGATTATCGTGTCAAGAAATTCTAAAGATTTGCTGGTCCGGGAATTGCGCATCTGTCGGGTTAAGCCAAAAATAATAAAAGGGTAAAAGATTAAGTAGCCGGCATCAATTAATCTATCTGGAAATTGAAACCCAAAGAAAGAGTTCCAAGAAGAGGCTATCGAGCCAATCAGCCAGCTTCCTATTGCAAGGCTGATACCAATGCGGGCCCATCGATCATTTACTTTCGGTGATGCCGTTACCACGATTAGCGCGAAGAATGGCACCAAATTAAATATTAATAATTCACTCCACCAACTAGGCGTGGATAATCCACTGCGAATTCCCAGATGGAGAATGAGGATAACTAGAGCAGAGCTCCGGATAATCGGATAAATTCGCACCCTAAATCGTAACGAGGGGCAAAAGTCATGCGGAATAACGAATTGAATTTATCCACTGCGGAAGCTGTAATAAGAGAGTCATCACTTACCAGACGCGGAATCCTTTGTGGAATTGCCGCGATTTCCTTGGGGTTTATTCCAGAGCCGGCCATTGCAGCGAAAGGGGTAACGATTCTGCCCTCTGGGAAAGTAGAAGTACTAATAGCAAGTAATCCAACTCTGAAAAAGGTTGGTGGCTTAATTCAAGTTGATTTTACAAACGGACTATCGGTTGCCGTAGTTAGAATTTCTACTGCTGCTAAAGGTTTTAAAGTATTGAATCTAGCGTGCACCCATCAAGGCGTTCCAATAAAGCAAACCGGAAACACTTGGACCTGCCCGGCACACAATTCGCAATTCTCAATTGATGGAAAGTTAAAGCGCGGACCAGCTACTTCCGCGCTTCTAGAAATTCCGTTTAAAGCAACCACTAAAAGCTTAGTGATTGGTTAAAGGGTACAGATCAAATCTCGGTTAGTTTTTGCAAGATCTACCTGGGGTGCAATTACAGTTGGGTAACCAAGAACTTTATCTCTAGTCTTTTTCTTCGCATCAATATCTGCTTGGGTTTTTTTAAGTCCGGCAGATAAACGTTCCGCATTAGTAGCCCCAGTTTTATAACTAGTTGCGGCTTGGGTGCGAGCAGTTGCGGCTCTAGTCCACATGGTTTTAGTTGCAGCGTTAATGCCGGCTTGATTTGCTTTAGCTAAATCTGCATTAGCTAGAGCGGTTGAGCTCTCAGCTTGCGCGCGGTATTTAATAGCTTTCGCATCCCAAACGGCTGCGGCTGCTAATTTTGCAGGGAGCGCCGCTTCTAAAACTTTAATTTCAGCATCAAGTTTTGTAGCAGTCTCTTTAGATGAAGCAGTTATTTTTACAAGATCTGCCCGTGCTCCAAGTAATACTTTATGAGCATCTACACAAGCCACGATAGTCCAAGTTAACTTGGCAGTTTTCTTAGTTTCAACTGTGTATGGGTTCTTAGTACAAATATATTTCTCGCCACTGATTGTGGCTGTGGCATTCGCTTTAGGGCAAACCGCTTTTGCTTTATTGGCTGCAAAAGATGGGGTTGCAACTACGGTTGAGATGGCAAGCGCTGCGATCGAAGTCATGGCTGCTAATTTACCTAGGCGACGTACTTTCATTTTTCCTCCGTTAGATCAAATCTGCCCTACCGGTTAAAACTTTTATGAGCAGGTTATTGGGCAATCGTAAGGGAATGGTGCTTATTAATTAGGTAAGAAAACTCGAGTTATCGCAGTGAATCTTCTGTGAACCTGAATTACTTTGCTCGTTCTCGTTGTTTCACCCGTATGTTCATACCAATTTTGCGAATCATGGGTCTAGGTCCGAATCGAGTTATAAAACTCAAAATTGCATATTGCCACCCAGGTACCGAGATTGCTTTTCCGTTTTGGGCTGCCTTCCATGAGTCCGCAACTACTCGGTCCGCATTTAGCCACATAAATTTTGGTAACCCACCCATTTTCATTCGACCACGTTGATGGAATTCAGTTCGGGTAAAGCCAGGGCAGAGCGCGCTCACATTTACTTTGGTGCCAGAAAGTTCGGTATGTAGTGATTCACTTATTACAGTTAAGTAAGACTTAGCGGCGCTATATGTTCCGCCAGCGATCCAGCCAGCAACGCTACTGACATTGATTATGGTTCCAGAATTTCGCACTTTCATGCCGGGAAGTACTGCGTGCATAAATCGCATAGGCGCACGTACTAAGACGTCCAAGAGTTCGGTCTCGGCTTTGATTTCGCTAACTGTGAATGCTTTATTTATCCCAAATCCAGCATTATTTATTAGTACAGAAATCGGGCTAGTTTCAGAGCGAAGTCGAGCTTCAACTATTTCGCAATCCGCAAAATTAGTTAAATCGGCTCGTAATACTTCGGCTTTGATTCCATATTTTGCAGTTAATGAAGCAGCTCGTTCTTCTAATCTAGATTCATCTCGAGCCACCAAAATTAAGTCATAACCTTTATCAGCTAAAAGCCTAGTGAAAGCTTCACCAATTCCAGAAGTTGCACCAGTTACTAGCGCAGTGCCGATTGCCATCGATTTACTTCTTAACTTCAGCAATCTCTTCGTCACGAATATGCCAAGAAGTGCCATAACTTTCGAGAAGCTCTAAGAATGGTTTTGGATCAAACCATTCTGGACCATTTACGCCAAGCGGCTTCCAGGTTTGATTATGAATTAGCTCCATTGCAATTACTGGATTTATTGCAGTCTGCCAAACTACGGCTTGATCGCCATATTCCTTCATCGACCATTCATTATCTACAATGTTGTAGATGTAAATAGCTTTTGGGTTTCCAGCCTTATCTAGACCTTTAACAAGAGCGCCAGCACAAGTTTTTCCGCGCATTCGAGAGCCAAGTGTTGCAGGATCGGGAAGCGAAGCGGCAAGTAAATCGCGCGGTGAAACTGAAACACCTTGCACATCAACATTCTCTTTACGATCCATACCTAACATGTTGATGGTTTTAAGAATTTGAATAAATTCAGCGCCCAGGCCGTATTTAAAGTTAACTTTTTTGGCATCAATCTTTTGCGGAATTAGCACAACCTCTTCGTGCTCAACATTTACACATTCAACCGGTCCAATACCTTCTGGGAAATTAAAAATTTCCAATTCGCTAAATGGTGCGGTAGTGAACCATCCTCGACCATCTTCCCAAACTAGTGGTGGGTTTAAGCACTCTTCGATTGTGGTCCAGATAGAGAAAGAAGGTGCAAAATCATGGCCTTCGACGCGCAAATTAGAACCGTCAAGAATTGTAATTGAATCTATTTTGCTAAAAAGTTCATCACTTGCATATTTAGCAAAAACATCACTCATGCCAGGTTCTACACCCATACCAATTAGCGCAAAAATCTTTCGCTCGTGCCAGTTCCAATCACGTGCGAATTGTTCATCACCAAGTTTTACGCCAGTTTCGGTATTTGGATAATGAGGATGAGCACGCGAAAGTGACATCGCCATATCAATGTAATTAACATTCTCAATTTCGCAAGCTAAGAAAATTGGCATTACATATCGTGGATCAACTGCGTTAATAACAACATCTGGGTCAGCTTTTCGAATTAACTCTCGGATATCTTCAAGCTCGGCAGCATTAACTTGTGCGGCTGAGAAACGAGGATCCTTAACGCGATAGACGGCTTCTTCAGCGCGGGCAAGCGTTCTATCCGCTATCACCATAGAAGTAATAAATGACCGGCGTGATGCGATATTAGCTATCGCTCTACCGACTCCGCCCGCTCCGATTACGAGGGCTTTCATAACAAAACAACTCCAAACAAGTTTTTTTGGAGTCTAGCCCAGCGCGCTATAAATAAGCAATTTACGCCTACTTTAAGCGGGTAATAGAATCGCGCAATATTAATTAAGTCCTCGTAGCTCAGTGGATAGAGCAACCGCCTCCTAAGCGGTAGGTCGCAGGTTCAACTCCCGCCGAGGACACTAAAATTTAATTAATGAGAAATTGTGAAACGTTTGAGCGCTTTAGGTGCCCACCAATTTTGCTCGCCAAACAATCGCATTAATGCTGGAACTAAAAGTGCACGAATTAAGGTGGCATCTAGCAATAACGCAAACGCGACTCCAAAACCTAGCATTTTTATTGATGTAACTCCGCTAACCATAAATGTTCCGAACACGACTGCAAGTAGGAGCGCTGCAGCAGTAATAATGCGAGCGGAACGTTGTAAGCCAGTTGCAACTGCTTCAACATTTGTTCGACCAGCTTCGTGTTCTTCTTTAATTCTAGAAAGTAGAAATACTTCATAGTCCATAGATAAACCAAATGCCACAATCGCAATCAAAATAACTGAACCAGTATCAAGGGCTCCAGTTACGGTGAAATCTCCCACCAAAAACTTAAGATGACCATCTATAAAAATCCAAGTAATAAGACCCATAGTGGCAGCAAGTGATGCAAAATTAAGAATCAGAGCTTTGATCGGCAGAATAATCGATCCAGTAAAAACAAATAGAAGCAAGAGGACTCCAATTGAAATCCAAAGCACAACAGGTGGAAGTTTCTTTGAAGTTGCACCTTGGGTATCAGCGTAATCTGCGGCCACGCCACCAACTAAAGTGCCGATTGGCACATTAAGTGCGCGCACCTGGTGAATTAACTGCTCCGCTTGTGGTGTTCGTGGTGGCATGGAATGAATTGCGACTAATCGAACATCTTCACCAACTACTTGCATTTCACCAATTCGGACGATATCTGGAAGCTTAGCTAATTCAGATTTAAATTCAGTTATCGAGTTAATTTGGGAAGCGCCATTAGGAATAATGATTTCAATAGGATTTCCTTCTTGGCCAGAGAAATTTTCCGCAATAAATCGAGCCGCCGTAGCTGAATTATTTGATGCTGGCAAAACCCGACTATCAACTTGAGAGAACTTGATACCTTGAATTGGTGCGATTAAAACGGCAAGAATAATTCCGGTTAACATCACTACCGCGATCGGACGCTTCATCACAATTCGTGCGATATCTGCCCAACGGCCATCTTCTTTAGGCGTGATGGCACTTTTGCGGACGACACCTTTATCTATTTTATGACCCAGTAGCGCAAGGATTGCAGGTAGTGGAATTAACGCAGCTGCAACCGCAACCGCAACTACGGAAACTCCGGCATAACCCATGGATCGTAAGAAATCTTGCGGAAAGAAAATCAATGAAAAAAGCGTGATCATTACAGTGATTCCGGAGTAGAAAACCGTCTTTCCAGCAGTTTTTAAAGTATTTACTATTGCGTCTTCTACATTTTTTCCATGATGGAGTTCTTCGCGGAATCGGTTCACCATTAAGAGCGCGTAGTCAATTCCTAATCCAAGGCCTAAACCAGTAGTTAAGTTAAGTGCAAAAATTGAGACGCTAGTAAATAAAGTTATGAGATAGAGCACGAAGAAAGCGCCAAGAATTGCGGAGACTCCAACGAGTAACGGCATCGCAGAGGCGACCATCGCGCCAAAAATAAAGAGAAGTAGTACGAAAGTGAGTGGTATTGAAATAGTTTCGGCTAGCTTAAGGTCATCTTTGATTTTAGTATTTATCGAATTAGCGAATACCGCACCACCAGATGCGTAGATAGATAAATTTTCAAATTTACCTTCATAAGTATCGCGGTAGTGACCTCCTAGCGCGTCAAAGCTACTGAAGTTGTCAGCATTTAAATAAACAAAAAGGTAGGCAGATTTGCCATCGTTACTCTTAAGCGTTGGCGCACCACCGGCGCTCCAAAATGAAAGCACACTATCGGCGCTTGGTTCACTTTTAACTTTAGCTTCAAATCGAGCAGCGCTGGCTACGACTTCTGGATCAGTTACAAGTTTCTCTGAGTGAATTACAAAAACCACAGCCGGGTCTTTAACTTTAAATGTATCTTCTAAATATTTGAAAGCTTTTGCGGAATCACTATTTAGGTCGGAATAGCCGCCGCTATCAAGTCTTGAGAAAGCAAGCGATCCAACGCTGCCAAGGATTATTGCTGCTAATAAAAAGATAGAAAAGGTGCGCTTGCGGCGCTTAACTATTGCGTGACCGAGCGCTTCAAACACTTTAACTCCCAAAATGGATTAATTACGGTAAATTATCTATGCGCGATTATATTTGAGATACTTACTTTACGAAAATTGAAAATAATTTGGATTAGAAAGTGGGGTTAGCATGAGTGAAATATTGCCAAAGGTCACCACGGATGAGATTGATTTAGAAAAAGACGATAAAGATCGTGATGCTGAGATTAAGCGGGATAAACCACCACATCACGAATAATTAATCAGTACTTGTATTTTTTGCCGCTGGTGCTGGTGTTGCCGCAGGCGCAGTAGCCGCTGGTGCGGGTGTTGCACTAGCGCTAGTACTCGCAGCTTTTCGCGAATCTGTTTTATAGAAACCCGAGCCTTTGAAAACTACACCTACATTGGAATAGACCTTGCGCACATCTTTGCCGCACTCCGGACAGTTAGATATTGGTGCATCCGAGAAAGATTGAACCGCCTCGAAGGCATGTTCGCACGCGTTACAGATGTATTCATAGGTAGGCACAAGGCATAATTCTAGATTGATGAGAGTATTGAGGCGAATCGAGTCGAAGTCAGGAATGGGGCTAAGCGTGCGGAAATCGATAGTGGTTGCAGTTTTAGTTAGCTTCTTGGCTTTCGTTATGGTCAATCCCTCGTCAGCAAATTCTATAATTAGTACATTTCCAGCAAGTAATGAAGTTTTAATGGTCGCACCTAATTCAGTAACCATAAATACTTCCGGCACTTTAATGGATTTAGGTAGCCAAATAACAGTAGTAGATCCAAGTGGCGCTCGCGTTGATGATGGTTCTATAACCGTAGACGGAAAGAATTTAATAGTTGGGCTGAAACCATTAACTAATTCTGGAGCTTACTTAGTTACTTATGAGCTATTAACCGTAAACGATGTTCCACTCGATGGAACTTTTAAATTCATCGTGAATGGGTTATCAGAAATAACTAATTCTACTAATTCACCCGCCCCAGAACCATCTAATGATGAATCAAATCCAAACAAGGTTACTGATTACTTGGTAATTGGGTTATTAGTTTTTGCATTCTTTATGCTAATTCTGCTCTCACGTTTTGCTAGAAAAACTTTTAGGAAGTAAGAATGTTTTCGAAGGGGGTAGCGACCGGCATTCCTGATCCTGGCACGTTCGTAACTTTACTTACCCCCATTGCAAATTTTTTCAGCATAAGTTTTGGCGTAGGCGTCATCGGCTTGCTTTTTTCGATTAGCTTTCTACATTTAGAAACGAACGGTTTCTTACGAAATTCAGCGATAAATAATTTAAAGTGGATAAGTACTTTTGCAATTCTCTGGGCGCTCTCTGAGATGTTGGTAATTTTATTAACGCTTAGTAATCTTTTGGCTCAACCGATTACCGCTTCTTTGGATTTAACTTCGATTCGTTCTTACTTATCGCAAACCTCACTCGGTAAAGCTCAATTAACCCAACTTGTTATTGCGCTAGTAATCGCAATTGTAATTCCAATAATTCGCAATATTCGAGGATCGATTGCGCTCTTCATACTTGGAATGGCTGGAATTATTACCCCAATATTTCAAAGCCACGGTAGTGAATCTGGACTGCACGGTTTAGCTATTGGTTCGCTGATATTCCACGTTATTGGAATTACGCTCTGGGTTGGTGGCTTGGTTTCACTATTTTTCATTGCACCAGAAGTTAGAAATATTGTGCTGCCGAGGTTTAGCGGAGTAGCGTTATGGGCAGCAATTATCGTTTCGGTAAGTGGGGTTGCAAATGCATGGACTCGACTTAATTTTATTTCTGCTTGGAGTTCTAAATACGCATATATCGTGATTGCAAAAACGGTATTAACTGCGATTCTAATTGGAATTGGCTATAAACATCGCAAATTTATAATTAATAATCTAACCGGCACCCCTGCGATGATCCGTCTGATTTTTAACGAGCTTTTCATCATGTTTGTAGCAATCGCACTTGGCACTTGGTTATCAATCTCGGCCCCGCCATTAGTTAATGGCGTAGAGCTCGACGTTGATCGAGCTCTTTCAATTACCGGTATCCGAGCGCCGGCAGCGCCAACACTAAGTAATTTACTTTTAGGATATGAAGCAGATGGTTTTATTCTCGGCGCACTTTTAGTTTTTACTTTTCTATACATTCGTGGAGTTGTACTTTTGAGCAAACAAGGTGTTAAGTGGCCAATAGGACGAACAATTTCATTTGCGCTTGGGATTGCGGCGATTGATTACGCAACAAGTGGTGGACTTGGACTCTATTCACATTTTGCATTTTCGTTTCACATGATTGCGCACATGATTTTAGGGATGATTGCGCCAATCGGAATAATTTTAGGAGCACCAATAACGCTCGCGCTTCGGGTCTTTCCTGCCGGCAGAGATGAAAACGAGCGCGGTGTAAAAGGTTTGTTAGTTGCAATTTTGCACTCGAAACCAGTTGCCGTTTTGACCCATCCAATAGTTGCACTGGCGCTCTTTGATGGTTCGTTATTCATTATGTATTTCACTTCGCTCTTTGGAAATTTGATGACGGGTCATTTTGGCCACCTATTTATGAATATCCACTTCATATTAGCTGGAATGCTTTTTTTCCATGTAATTGTAGGAATTGATCCAAATCCTAGAAAAGTTCCACATCTAGTTCGAATCATCGTGCTTTTTGCAGCCATGAGCATTCATGCCTTCTTTTCCATCGCTTTAATGTCATCAACCTCGTTATTAGATGGTGGCTATTTCGCATCGTTACAACGGCCATGGTTTGTGGATTTATTCGCTGACCAAAAACTTGGCGGATCTATTGGCTGGGCAATGGGTGAAATTCCAATCATAATTGCGTTGATTGCAACTTTTATTCAATGGGTTCGTGATGATGCCCGTGAAGCTAAGCGCTTTGATCGCAACGCAGATCGGTTGGTTTCTGCTGGGAAACCAGATGAGCTAGCTGAGTACAACAAATACCTAGCTAAATTAGCCGAGAATGATCGGCGTAAAAATTAATTCAGATTGGACGGAATAGCGAAGAAGTGGCTTAATTGCCTTATGGAATCGCTCTTCAAACTACCTGATGAATATAAAGCTTTACGCGAAAGCGCTCGAGCACTTTCAGAGAAGAAAATTGCACCTTTTGCACAAGATGTAGATGCGAATTCGAGATTTCCACAAGAAGCAAGAGATGCATTGCAAGCAGCCGGATTATTAGCAGCGCACGTACCTACCGAATTTGGTGGCGAAGGTGCAGATTCACTTGGCGTTGTAATTATTATTGAAGAAGTTGCAAGAGTTTGTGCTTCATCTTCATTACTGCCAGCCGTAAATAAATTAGGATCATTGCCGTTAATGCTTGCCGGAACCCCAGAACAGAAGAAACGTTGGCTAACACCGTTAGCTCAAGGCAAGGGTTTTTCTTACTGTTTATCAGAATCAGAAGCGGGTTCTGATGCTAGCGCTATGAAAACTAAAGCAATTAAGAGTGCGACTGGCTGGACTTTAAATGGCAGCAAGAAATGGATTTCAAATGCGGGAAGTTCTGAGTTTTATACAGTTTTAGCAAGTACTGATCCAAGTAAAGGCTCAAAAGGAATCTCAGCATTTGTCGTAGAGAAGAGCGATCCCGGTGTTTCGTTTGGCGCACTAGAAAAAAAGATGGGATTTAAAGGCTCACCAACTCGTGAAGTTTATTTTGATAATGTAGAACTTAATGATGATCGCAGACTTGGCGAAGTAGGTTCTGGATTCGCACTAGCTATGCAGACCTTAGATCACACCCGAATCACGATTGCGGCTCAGGCGCTAGGCATAGCCCAAGGCGCTTTTGAAGTGGCGACAAAGTATTCGCATGAGCGTAAGCAATTTGGGAAAGAGATATTCGATTTCCAAGGCGTGCAATTTATGTTGGCTGATATGGCCATGGAAATTACTGCAGCTCGAGAACTAACTTATGCTGCAGCTGCAAGAAGTGAACGAAATGATCCAGATTTAACTTTTTATTCCGCAGCGTGTAAATGTTTTGCCTCAGATGTAGCGATGCGTGTCACGACAAATGCTGTGCAGATACTCGGCGGCTATGGATATGTAAATGATTATCCAGTCGAGCGAATGATGCGAGATGCTAAATTAACCCAAATTTATGAAGGCACAAACCAGGTACAAAGAATTGTAATGGCTCGACATTTAGATGATGTCAATTAATGTTTTTGCTAAACCTAACTAAAATTTCTGGGGTAGCTGCAGCATCTAATGTTTGATCATGCACTTCTTGTGGGAGTTCGATGCTGGTTAATTCACCTTGATATATCAGCGCCACTTTAAATCCCGTGATGAGCGATAACGCGCGATCATAATAACCGCCACCTTGACCCATTCTATTTCCGCTGTGATCTGCCTGAAGTGCTGGCACAAGCACAAGATCAATATTTTTAATTCGCTCTGGCGCAATTGCATCACCAATAGGTTCCATTATGTTTTTATTTCTCTTTAAAGTTTCGATTTTACCTTTCCAAATAACCCAATCAAGAAAATTATCGCTACGCATTCTCGGTAATAATAAAGTTTTTCCACTCTCTAATATTGTTTGATTCAAACCGTTAGTATCTGGCTCGTCCCCATAAGAAATATATGAAGCAATCATGGTCGCACTCTTAAATTCGATGGAATCAATTAAGTGGTTCCATGTGACCGGTTGCACCAAAAATTTGCGATCCGCTCGGAAACTTTGCCGAAGCGATTTTTTCTTGGCTCCATTTGTTGGAAGTTCCATGGGATTAGCCTAGATTCAAAGTAGAGTTTAGGCATGAACGAAAGAATTAAAGTTAGTGAGTTTGCGCAAGCGCTTTTGGAACTTTCTAAACCGATTGACCCTTTTGATATGCCATTGCTTGATGCGCACGGCGCCACTCTTGCGCGGGACGTTTATGCTGGCGAGCGATTAGTTCTGCGGGAAGGTTCAAGAATTAGATCTACCCAAATTGGCTTGGCCGCTTCAATCGGACTTGATCGCCTGCCAACACGGCCACAACCTCGAGTAGTTGTTATTTCCGCTGGAGATGACTTAGTTGAACCTGGCCAAAAATTGATTGACGCCAATGATGAGTTTGAAACAAATTCTTGGTTGTTGACGACTGCAGTAAAAGAAGCCGGCGCTGTTGGTTATCGAGTTCATATGATTCCGGAAACTGACGCAGCTTTGAAAGATATTATCGAAGACCAACTAGTGCGGGCAGATTTAATTGTAATTAGTGGCGAACGGGAAGATGAATCCTTTGATTTGATAACCAGAGTGCTACAACAACTTGGCACAGTTACCGCAGTAACACCAAATATTGAGGCTAGCGGAAATCACAACTACGGAACAATTGGTCCAGATAAAACCCCAGTTGTAACACTTCCCGGAGATCCAATCTCAGCTTATATCTCAGCCGAACTTTTTATTCGTCCCATGATTAGAAGTATGATGGGGCTGCATGATTTACATCGCCCAGTAATTAAAACAAAACTTACAAATGATGTTTTGAGTGAAGCCGGCGTTCACTCATTCATCAGAGCAGTTTTTCCAAGCGAAGCTGATAAATCTAAAGTCACCGCAATTGAGAACCAATCTGATTTAGTTGGTCTCTCTGATGCACATGGCTTAATTGTAATTCCAGAAGACCTCACGAATGTAAAAGCTGGTAGCGAGGTAGACCTACTTTTGTTAGAGCGCCGATTTAACTAACATGACCAGGAAATCAAAGGCACCATGGCCGGTAGTTATAACGGATGGAACTTTAGTTTTAAGACCACTTAGGTTTCGTGACCGCGGTGTTTGGCTGGCCAGCCGCCGATTTAATCGTGAATGGTTACAACCCTGGGAAGCAACCGCTCCAATCAATAAAGTGGATTCTGCATTGCCGTCATATTTCGAAATGGTCTTGCACCATAATCGTGAAGGTAGGGCGGAACGGGCGTTGTCACTAGCAATTTGGAACGATGCCGAATTTATTGGTCAAATTACGTTAGGCGGAATTGCTTTCGGCGCATATCGCGGTGGCCACATTGGCTATTGGATCGACCAAAGATCGGCTAATAAAGGATTGACTACAAGAGCGGTAAAAGCTCTCACCAAGTATGGATTTGATGAAATGCAATTACACCGAATTGAGATTAATTTGCGCCCCGAGAACGGCGCATCCCGAAAAGTGGCGGAAAAAGCTGGATATAAATTAGAAGGAACTAGAGCTAATTTTTTACATATCGACGGGGATTGGCGCGACCACATTACTTTTGTGGCAGAAAATCCTAGAATTTAAATTTAAAAAGATTGGCGAAATTAGGTACGAAATACCCGATTAGTCCGGTTTCTCCGTTTATCTTTATCCATCATGGGTTCAGGTTTAATCTATCTAATCATTGTCGGGATGTGGATTTCCTATTTTCTGCCGAGATGGGTTTCAAACCACGAAGAAGTATCCGGTAAATCTGTTGAAAGATTTAAAAATAGCATGGCAGCAGTGGCTCATAGTTCTGGAGTTCCAACTGAAGTAGAACTTGCCATGGAAAATGAACACCAACTTTTGATGCGCAGAATTTCATTTACATCGCTATCAACGCTCCTAATAATTAGTGGAATTCTTTCCGTATTTAAATTGTTATCTCCAATTGCGATCTTGTTGCCAGTCTCTGGCTTAATTTTATTTGTGGTCCATGTACGCCGCCAAATATCTGCACTTAATCACGTGGCTCGCACCCAAAGAATTATTTCTAATAATTCAGATTCACCATCATCAACAAATTATGCAGAATTAATAAACAATTCAAAAATTACCGTCGAACGTAGAATTCAAGATACTTCTCAATATGAAATAAGTGATCAATGGATCCCATTAGCAGATCGGGTTGAAAAGATTTCGCAAGAACTTTCTGGAATAACTTTGCTACCTAAAGGAAGTTCCCAAACCCGGGAAACTTGGGAACCACAGAACGTGCCGCTCCCAACTTACGTCAGTGCACCTAAAGCAATCACTCCTAAACGTATTATCGATTTAACAATTCCAGGTGCATGGAGCGAAGAGCAAGAAAAATTACGTGCAGTACTAGATGCAGTAGCACCTACAAGAGATCAAATATTCGATCAAGAACTTGCTGATCAAGCAGCCGAAGCGCTACGTGCGAACCGCGCTGCCAACGAATAAAAATATTTAAATCCAGCTGTTAAACCACATTCTGGCGTGCCAATCATCATAAGTAGTAATTGTTGCTACAAATACTGGAAAGAAATAGAGAAAGCAAAGCGCAACTGCAACATGGAGCCCGATTAAAGCCGTTTTTCTAGCCTTATAAGTCAGAGGATCTTCTAATAGCTTGGCAAAGCAGTAAATGAGAGCCAAAATTAGAAAGGGTTCAAAGACCACTGCATAAAACGAAAATACAGTTCGCTTTTGAAAGAAGAACCAAGGTAAATAACCCGCTGCTATGCCAGCCAATATTAGCCCAGCTAATTTTTCGCGACGGCTAACAAAATATCCAAAAGTTACAAATAACGCAGCAGCGCCGAGCCACCAAAGCAAGGGCGTGCCAAGTGCGACAACTTCTTGGGCGCATGATGAACTTCCACAAGTATTTGGTGATTGGTAATAGAAAGATGTTGGTCGTCCAAGTATTAACCAACTCCATGGGTTTGCTGAATATGAATGTGCTTCGGTTAATCCAGTGTGAAAATTTAACATCTCGGCGTGATAGTGCCAGAGTGAACGTATTGGTGCTGGAATAAATGAAAATAATCCGCCGCGTTCATCAGCCCATTGCCGATCCCATCCGCGTTTTGAAAAAATCCAACCACTCCATGAAAAAATATAGATTAGCGAAGGTATAAAAAATAATTGGGTAATCCGTTTTAAAATTTTGTTTACGTTCCTATTTTTAATTTCAAAGAAGAGCGCAATTGCTAATAGCGTCAGTAAATAGTAGATACCACTCCATTTTGCGCCAATCGCTAGCCCTAATGTAATTCCGGTCCACCAGTATTTTTCTCTAATAAAAGTAAAAAACGCCAACAGAACAAAGAACATCAGATAAATATCTAATAGCGCGGTCCGAGAGAGCACTAGGTGTAATCCATCCAGCGCCATCATTGCTGCGGCGCTTGTGGCTAAGAAAATTGAATTAAAAAGTTGCTTAGCGATTAAATAGATTAAGGCAATAGAGAGCGTGCCGAGAAGCGCACCCATAAATCGCCAGCCGAATTCATTATCTCCAAATAATTTAATCCCGATTGAAATCATCCATTTTCCGATTGGAGGATGCACAATAAATTCTGGTGATGTTTTATCGACTTCGACGCCATACTTCAAATAATCCTTTGCGCCATCAACGTAATAAACTTCATCAAAAACGTATCCTTTTGGCGTTGCTAGATTCCAGAACCTAGTTATCGCGGCAAATAGCGTGATCGTAATTAAGGTGAATTGTTCGCGCACTCGCATGACACAATTAGAGCATGGCGAACCTGATTTTGGCAGCAGTCCCGTTGGGAAATCCCGGAGATGCTTCTAAAAGATTAATCGAAGCGCTACTTTCCGCACGAGTAATTGCTGCAGAAGATTCCCGAAAACTTTCCCGATTATGTAAAGACTTAGGGATTACTCATACCGCGCGGGTCATTTCATTTTTCGAAGGAAATGAAAGCGAGCGTGTTGTTGAGTTACTTGAAATATTAAAAAGTGGAATTGATGTTTTAGTAGTAACCGATGCCGGTATGCCAAGCGTAAGCGACCCCGGATATAGGTTGGTGCGGGTCGCAATTGATAATGAAATAGGTGTAAAAGTTTTGCCGGGACCAAGCGCCGTTCTAACTGCGTTAGCTATTTCCGGACTACCGACGGATCGCTTCTGTTTTGAAGGCTTTGCACCGCGAACATCTGGTGCTCGAGATACTTGGTTTCAGAAACTTGCGGAAGAAGAACGAACGATTGTGTTTTTTGAAGCGCCACATCGGTTGCACGAATCTTTAATTGCAGCAGCAGGTGCGTTAGGTAGTGATCGCGATGCCGTTATTTGTAGAGAACTTACCAAAACTTACGAAGAAATTGTTCGTGGAAAACTTGACCAATTAATTGTATGGGCTAGTGAAAAAGAAATACTTGGTGAAATAACGCTAGTAATTGCTGGATTTAATCCAAGTAGCCGTGAATTTGTCCCAGCTGAGATCATTGCAAAAGTTTTAGCGAAAGAGAGCGCGGGTGAGCTGCGAAAATCTGCAATTCAAGCAGTCGCACAAGAGTTACATCTACCCAAGCGCGAAGTTTTTGACCTGATGGTGAAATATAAAAACGAATCCTGATTAGAATATGCAAATGTCCGCCAGCGCCGAAAAGTCGTTCTATCTAACGACTCCAATTTATTATGTAAACGATGCGCCACATATCGGTCATGCCTACACAACGGTGGCGGGTGATGTACTTACTCGTTGGCATAGACAACGGGGCGAAAGCGTATGGTTCCTAACCGGAACTGATGAGCATGGTCAGAAAGTTATGCGGACTGCCGAAGCTAACAATGTAAAGCCACAAGATTGGTGTGATCGGTTAGTAAAAGAAGCTTGGATACCAAATTGGAAAGCGCTTCACATCGCAAACGATGATTTCATTAGAACTACCGAAGAACGACATGAAGTTAGAGTGCAACGCTTTCTACAGGGACTGATGGAAGCTGGGTTCATTTATGAAGCTAAATATGAGGGCCCTTATTGCGTAGGTTGTGAGGAATTTAAATTACCTGGTGATTTAATCGAAGGAAAATGTCCAATTCATTCCAAACCAGTTGAAATGTTAAGCGAGACTAATTGGTTCTTTAAGCTCTCCGCATTTGTCACACCACTTTTGGAGCGCTACAAGAATCATCCTGAAACTTGCGAGCCGACCTCAGCCCGAAACGAAGTAATCGCATTCCTTGAAGGCGGCGTAACTGATTTATCAATATCTCGTTCCACATTTGATTGGGGAATTCAAGTTCCTTGGGACAAGTCGCAAGTTGTCTATGTTTGGTTTGATGCGCTATTAAATTACGCAACTGCGGTTGGATTGGGCGATCCCGCAGATTCAGTTGGCGGAAAACAATTTGCAAAAACTTGGCCCGCAGATGTCCATTTGGTCGGAAAAGATATTCTCCGATTCCACGCCGTAATTTGGCCAGCGATGTTGATGGCAGCAGGGCTACAACCGCCTAAGAAAGTTTTTGCTCACGGATGGCTTTTAGTAGGTGGCGAAAAAATGAGCAAGAGCAAATTAACTGGAATCGCGCCAAGTGACATCACTGATCATTTTGGTGTGGATGCATTCCGTTACTACTTCTTACGTGCAATTCCATTTGGCAGTGATGGATCTTTCTCTTGGGAAGATATGTCAGCTCGATATACCAGCGAATTAGCTAATGATTTTGGCAATCTAGCCTCTCGTTTAGCCGCAATGGTTGAGAAATATTGTGCTGGTGTATTGCCGGCAATTGCAAAAGAACCAACACTTGAAGATGCGCTAACTAAAACTGTAATTACCGCGGATAACGCAATTTGTGCGTTAGATTTTCAAAGTGGAATTAGCGCCATCTTGGATTTTTGCAAGCGAGTAAATGGTTATGTAACTGAGAAAGAGCCATGGATATTGGCTAAAGATGATTTGCGCCGTAGCGAGTTAGAAGCTGTGTTGTATAACACCGCCGAATCGCTACGAGCGCTTGCTGTATTACTCCATCCGATAATGCCAATTTCTACTGAAGCGCTTTGGGTTTCACTCGGCGCAGAAAGTACGCTTGGAAAATTATCAGAACAAAAAATTGGCGAAGTTTCTAATTGGGGCCAACTAAAACCTGGCACGACAATTTCAAAGGGAGCAATTCTCTTCCCGCGATTACCAGATGTAGAAACAAATGGCTGACCGGCACAATCGCGATATCGATAGACCATCCGCGAAGCTGCCGGAACCGCTCGGAGTAACTTGCGTAGATTCACACGCCCACTTGGAATTGATTGATCAGGGTAAAGCCGCAACTGACCCAAGCATCGGTGAAGTATTAGCGCTTGCAAAGAGCGTTGGGATTGATCGAGTTGTTCAAGTTGGTTATTCAGCAGAGCAATCTAAATGGTCGGTCGAGTGTGCAGAATTTTGGAGCGATACCGTTTTGGCAGCAGTTGCTCTTCACCCAAACGAAGCACCAGTTGTTTCAGATTTAGAAGCCGATTTAAAAATTATCGATGAATTAGCAGGACGAGAACGAGTTCGCGCTATTGGTGAAACCGGTTTGGATTTCTTTCGAACGCCGCCAGAACTTCGCGACCTCCAGAAATACTCATTTCGCAGACATATCGAGATAGCGAAACGCCATAAAAAAGCATTGGTAATTCATGATCGCGATTCCCATCGGGAAGTTTTAGATGTACTAAAAGAAGAAGGTGCTCCGGAATTAACGGTTTTTCATTGCTATTCCGGGGATACAGAAATGGCGCGCGAATGTATCGAGAACGGTTATTACTTATCGTTTGCAGGAACAGTTACCTTTAAAAACGCACCAGAGCTTCGCGAATCTGCAAAATTAGTACCCGCAAATTTAATTTTAGTTGAAACCGACTCACCTTTCTTAGCTCCGATGCCAAATCGTGGCGCTCTAAATACGCCCGCACAGATTCCAAATACGCTACGAGCGCTAGCGCGCGAACGAGACCAAGGTTCAGATGAACTCGCTGGAATTATCAGTGCGAATTCCGAACGAGTTTTCGGCGCTTTTCGGTAATGGCTAATGAGATCGCGCTACTTGGCGCTACCGAAATTCGTGAAATTGCGAGCAGGTTAGAGCTGCGTCCTGCAAAATCTATGGGGCAGAACTTCGTCATTGATGGAAATAGTTGTCAGAAAATAGTCCGGGTAGCTGGCGTAACTTCAGATGATTTAGTTCTGGAGATTGGCCCAGGTTTAGGTTCGCTCTCGCTTGCGATTTTGCAAGCCGGCGCAAAATTAGTGGCGGTTGAGATTGATAATCGACTCGCTAATGAGTTAGCAAATACTTTACGCTCGCATAATTGCGTTGCTGATACTTTTACCGTAATAAACAAAGATGCGCTCGCAGTGGATGAACTTGGCGAATTTCCAACAAAATTAGTTGCAAACTTGCCGTATAACATTTCCGTACCAGTTCTATTACATATCTTGGCGAAGTTTCCAAGCATCACTAGCGGGGTAGTAATGGTACAAACTGAAGTTGCCGAACGATTAGCCGCTAAATCTGGAAGTAAAATATATGGAATCCCAAGTGCGAAAGCGGCATGGTGGGCTGATTTGTCACTAGGCGGCACAATTTCTCGATCGGTATTTTGGCCAGTTCCAAATGTTGATTCAAGTTTAGTTAAATTTAATCGCCACCAGCCGCTGGGCAGCGAGGTCGAACGGAACCTAACATTTACAGTAATCGACCAAGCTTTCAGTCAGCGCCGAAAAATGCTTCGTTCAGTTTTAGCAGATCTCTGTGGGGGCAATAGCCAAGCCGAATCTATTCTTACTGCAATTGGGATAGACCCAACGCTCCGTGGTGAATCGCTAACAATTCATGATTTCCTAAAAATAGCTATCGCTTTAGCAAAGAAATAATTCAAGATTACTAATAGGCTTTCGTTTCATGAATACCGGTGTGGTTGTCAGGGTCCCAGGAAAAATAAACCTGCAACTATCAGTTGGCCCACTTGAAAAAACTGGGTTTCATGAAGTCGCGACGGTTTTTCAAGCAGTTTCACTTTTTGATGATGTAATCGTTAAGAGTGGTCCACCAAATGGTGGAATTGAAATAAAAATTTCAGGTGAAAATACTGACCATATTCCAGTAAATCAAAACAATTTAGCTTATAAAGCTGCAGAATTAATGGCTAAGAAATATAAAGTTTCTGCTGATTTAGCGATTCACTTAAAGAAAAATATCCCAGTTGCCGGTGGTATGGCCGGTGGCAGCGCGAATGCTGCCGGAGTCATTGTTGGGATTGATGCCATATATAACTTAGGTTTAAAACGTGATGATATGGAGAAAGTTGGGCGCGAAATTGGTAGCGATGTACCGTTCGCGATTTCTGGTGGGATTGCAATCGGTACTGGCAAAGGTGACCAGATAACGCCAGCGCTCTCTCGCGGTAATTATCACTGGGTTTTAGCGCTATCTGCTTCGGGGCTTTCAACCCCAGCTGTCTACAACGAATGCGATCGATTGCGCGAAGGAATGAGCATCATCGCGCCGAGCGTTAGTGAACCGTTAATGCAAGCACTTCGCTCTGGCGACGCTAAAGAATTGGGTAAAACGCTAAGCAATGATTTACAAGCTGCAGCGTGTTCGCTCCGACCAGCGCTTCGATTAATTCTTGATGTAGGTATGGATTATGGCGCGCTAGGTGGTTTAGTTTCGGGTTCTGGACCAACGGTTGCATTCTTAGCTGAGGATGAAGAACACTCCCTTGATTTGATTGTCGCGTTAAAAACTAGCGGCGTTGTTGGAAATGTTTTGCATGTTGGCGGCCCAGTTCATGGAGCACGAGTAATCGAAACACTTTAGCTATTTCTTCTTGGTAACTTTCTTTTCTTTCTTTAATTTTTTTGAGCTAGACATTTCTGGTTTAGATTCCAAACTAGATAACCCATTCCAAGCTAAATTAACTAAGTGGGCTGCAACAACATCACGAGAGGGCCAGCGAGTATCTAGCCACCATTGCCCGGTAAGTGCGACCATCCCAACTAACATTTGGGAGTACATCGGCGCCATCTTCGGATCGAACCCACGGGCGGCAAATTCAGCGACAAAAATATTTTCTACTTCACTTGCGATATCGCTAATAAGTGTTGCAAAGGATCCAGATTGCGCGCCAACAGTTGAGTCACGCACCAATATTTGAAATCCATCGCTGCGAGTTTCAATATATGTAAGAAATGCAATCGCAGCTTGTTCGGCGCGCGCCCGAGGACGCCCAGTAGTTAGCGATGAGGTAATTAAAGTTAATAACGCCGCCATTTCGCGATCTACAACTACCGCATACAACCCTTCTTTGCCACCAAAATGTTCATAAATAACCGGCTTAGAAACTTTGGCCGCGGCCGCGATTTCTTCAACGGTTGCACCTTCAACCCCTTTTTCGGCGAAAATTGCACGCGAGACTTCAATCAATTGCGAGCGGCGTTCCGCGCTACTCATCCGCTTACGTGGGGCGCTCATAAGCCCAACGCTACGGGTTTCTACCGATATGCAGTAACTCTGGTCGTAAATAGGAAAAAGATGCGAGAGAATACGGGTTCCTCCATTGTGTAGTGGCTAGCACATGGGCCTTTGAAGCCCAGGGTCCAGGATCGATACCTGGTGGAGGAGCCANNGGAGCGCTGTTGAATCGCCTAGATCTTGCAATAGTTCTGGCCGCGGGTGATGGCACCCGAATGAAATCAACAACTGCGAAAGTTTTACACGAAATCGCGGGACGATCACTCCTCTCGCATGTACTGCACGCAGTTTCAGAATTGCAACCAACTCACACTCGCGTAGTTGTCGGCGCGCAACATGAAGAAGTCACTTCGCACCTAAACGAGATTGCCCCTAAAGCGCACCCAGTCTTGCAAGCAAAGCGAAATGGCACTGGCCACGCAGTTCGATTAGCTCTCGAAGTCGGCGCAGTCGAAGGAACTATCTTGGTTACCGCCGGCGATACCCCATTGCTTACTGGATTAACGCTAACCGAACTTTTTGCCGAACACATTAAAGCTGGAGCGGTTGCGACGGTGTTGACTGCTGAGCTTCCAGATCCATTCGGTTATGGTCGAATTATTCGGGACGAGAACGATGAACTTCTTAAGATTGTTGAAGAGCGCGATGCGAGCGAAGTCGAACGTGACATTGCGGAGATTAATTCTGGGGTTTATCTATTTGATGCAAAAGCGCTCGCTGTAGCGCTCACAAAAATCACGACCGCAAATGTGCAAGGTGAAGAGTATTTAACTGATGTAATCGCAATTATGAAAGCTGATGGCGCGAAGGTAATTCCGATTGTTGTAAATAACTTTACCGAGATACTCGGAATTAATGACCGCTCCCAACTTTCAGAGTGCGCCTCATTCATGCGCGATCGGATTAATCATGCACTTATGGTTAGCGGGGTTTCAATTCTTGACCCAGCAACAACTTGGGTGGATTTCACTGCTGAAATCGCGCCAGATGTAACGCTACTGCCAGGCTCTTCTATTTCTGGGCATACCGTTATTGAAGCTGGCGCAGTGATTGGACCTCGGAGCACGCTGACAAATTGTCGCGTTGGCGCTGGCGCAAAAGTTGTGGAATCACATTGTGCTGGCAGCGCAATTGGTGCAAACGCAAACATTGGTCCATTTTCATATTTACGCGATGGCAATGACATTTCGGCCGATGCAAAAGTTGGCGCATTCGTTGAGATGAAAAATTCTTCACTTGGCCAAGGCTCGAAAGTCCCGCACCTTTCTTATGTGGGCGACGCTTCAATCGGAACTGGCACAAATATTGGGGCTGCCACAATTTTCGTTAATTACGATGGCGTTGCAAAACATCACACTGAAGTTGGAGACCATGTCCGAATTGGCAGCGACACAATGTTGGTTGCACCAGTCACGATTGGCGATGGCGCATATACCGCCGCCGGATCTGTCATCACCGAAGATGTGCCTGCTGGCGCAATTGGTGTAGGTCGCGCGAAGCAACGAAATATTCTGGATTGGGTATTACGAAAACGCCCAGGCACTAAATCCGCAGAAGCCGCTAAGAATGTGAAAGGGTCTGCCTCATGAGCGAGATTCGGTTAAGTTCTGAAAAACGGCTCCGATTATTTTCTGGTCGTGGTTATCCAGAACTCGCCGATAGCGTCGCTGCTGAATTAGGAATTCCATTAACCCCGACATCTGCTTATGATTTTGCAAACGGTGAAATCTTTGTGCGATTCGAAGAGAGCGTTCGTGGTTGCGATGCTTTTGTAATTCAAAGTCATGCAGCGCCGGTTAATAAGCAGATCATGGAACAACTAATTATGGTTGATGCACTTAAACGAGCATCAGCAAAACGAATTACCGTAGTGGCACCTTTTTATGGCTATGCGCGCCAAGATAAAAAACATCGCGGTCGCGAACCAATATCTGCACGATTGATGGCAGATCTTTTTAAAACGGCCGGCGCTGATCGGTTAATGGTGGTTGATTTACATACTTCACAAATCCAAGGTTTCTTCGATGGACCAGTTGATCATCTTTTTGCACTCCCACTTCTTGCAAATTATGTTGGCAGCAAAGTTGATCGCACCCGGCTAACCATTGTTTCGCCAGACTCCGGACGGGTACGGGTAGCAGAACGTTGGAGCGATCTGCTTGGCGGCTGCCCAATTGCATTTATTCACAAGACGCGTGATCCGAGAATTCCTAACGAATCCATTACTGGTCGAGTTGTTGGTGATGTAACTGGACAAACTTGTGTAGTTATTGATGACATGATTGATACTGCTGGGACCATTACTAAAGCAGTAGATGCTCTGATCGAAGCTGGTGCTAAAGAAGTAATCATCGCTGCTACTCACGCAGTTTTCTCTGGCCCTGCAGCAGAACGATTACGTAATTCAAAAGTGAGTGAAGTGGTAATTACCGATACGTTGCCAATTTCGGAAGAGAACAAATTCTCGAATTTAACGGTGCTCCCGATTGCGCCATTAATTGCCCGGGCTATCCGCGAAGTTTTTGAAGATGGATCAGTCACAAGTCTTTTCGATGGGATGAGCTAGCCCCGCTTTTACACGGCAGATAATCGCCGTTTTGCTTTAACTCGACCGCTCCCACTAATCTGTCGCATGTAACGGCGAGGGATAAATCTCGACAATCCGTAATCGACGCAGACACAGGAGCAAACGAAGATGGCTGAAATAACAATAAAGGGAACAATTCGTACCGAATTTGGTAAAGGTCCTTCCCGTAAAGCACGACGCGATGGCTTAGTTCCAGCGGTTATTTATGGCCATGGTGAAGCGCCAACTCATATCTCACTGCCAGCACGTGAAGTCGGAATTGCAATCAAGACTGCAAACGTACTTCTCGATATCGACCTAGGCAGCAAAACAGAATTAGTACTACCTAAATCAATCGTTCGCAATCCGCTAAAAGGAACGCTCGAACATCTTGATCTTGTAATTGTCCGCCGTGGTGAAAAAGTTATCGTTGCAGTCCCAGTTCACGCTACTGGTGAATTCGATCGCGACGGAATTTTGGAACACGTTAACAACACAATTGAAGTTGAAGCCGAAGCAACTGCAATCCCAGCATTCTTAGAACTCGACATGACCGGTTTAATGGCTGGCGAATCTAAGTACGCTGCTGATGTAGTCCTGCCTGCTGGTATAACGCTAGTAAGTGATCTAAAAATGACCGTGGTTCACCTTTCAGTTCGTGCCGCACAAGAAGAAGTTGTTGTTGTTGCACCTGTTGAAGGCGATGCTGCCGCTGCAACAGCCGCTGCTCCAGCTGAAGGCGAAGCCGCGAAAGAAGAAAAGAAGTAACTTTTCTTTCGACGAGGCTAACCTTGCTCCATGGCTAATCGTTGGCTCATTGTCGGACTTGGTAATCCAGGTTCGGAATATGCGAATACTCGTCACAACATCGGCGCGCTCGTAGTTGAGCGAATGGCGGCACAATCTCAAGCAAAGTTTTCGGCCCATAAAGCGCGCGCAGATATTGCTGAAATTCGATTAGGCGTTGGCGGCGAAACTCCAGTTTTAATTCTGGCGAGACCGCGTTCTTATATGAATGAATCTGGCGGCCCAGTAAAAGCTTTAGCTGATTATTTCTCAATCGAGCCAGATCAAATCATTGTATTGCATGATGAATTAGATATTGATTTTAATTCAATTCGAGTAAAACTCGGCGGTGGCGATAACGGCCACAATGGTCTAAAAAGTGTTACCCAATCAATAGGAAGCGGCGAGTATTACCGAATCCGAATGGGAATTGGTCGCCCACAAGGCCAGCAAGATCCAGCTGATTTTGTACTAAAGCAATTTGCTAGCCAAGAGAAGAAAGATCTTGAAGTCTTTCTAGCCGAGGGTGGCGATGCGATTGAATCGCTAATCACGCAAGGACTCGAAAAAACCCAACAAGATTTTAATTCTTAAAATTATCAGCCAGTATTTCGAAGGCCAGCCGCAACTCCATTTATTGTAAGTAGTAATGCGCGTCGGATTAGCTCTTCATTCGCAGCGCTTCCCGAACGAACTTTGGCAAGTAATGAAATTTGAAGTAAGTGAAGTGGTGCGAGGTAAGTGTCTCTTATTTGCAAAGTTCGCGCCAAAATCTCTTGATCGCCAAGAATCTCCTGCTTTTTAGTTAGTAATAGAATTTCCGTTTTTGTTAATTCAAATTCAGCTTCGATAGTTGTTAAGAAATGATGCAACGATGGATCAACCAAGGTTTCAACATATTTGCGTGCCATGACTAAATCGGTTTTAGCTATGGTCATCTCCACGTTACTGATAAAGGTACGGAAGAAGTGCCAATCTTTAAGCATCAGTTGCATTACCGAATCCTTGCCAGATTCGCGAGCAGCTTTTAAGCCAGTACCAACTCCAAACCAACCTGGAACGATTTGGCGCGATTGGGTCCAACCAAATACCCAAGGAATTGCCCGCAAACTTGAAAGGTCGGAGGTAGCATCCGGACGGCGCGCTGGCCGCGAGCCCAGAAATAAATCACCCAATTGTTCAACTGGAGTTGAGGCATAGAAATAAGCTGGTAAATCTGGATGATCAACTAAGGCGCGATAACGCGCAAACGATGCATCGCTAATCAAAGTCATGCAAGCGTTCCAATTTTCTAAATCAATCGGTGCTTGTCTTGGTTTTCGATTTAGTACGGTTGCTTCTAACGCCGCAGCAAGCGTTAATTCAACATTCTCTCGAGCTAGTGCAGGCAGCGCGTATTTATCGGAAATTACTTCGCCTTGTTCGGTCATCTTGATACGACCATCGACTGTTCCCCATGGAAGTGCAACGAGTGCGTCATAAGTAGGACCACCACCGCGACCAACTGAACCACCACGGCCATGGAATAGCCGAAGTTTGACGCCGTATTTCATTGCCACATCGCGCAATGTGCGTTGTGCACGGTGAATTTCCCATTGAGATGTTGCAATNNCTTCGCCTTGTTCGGTCATCTTTATTTGGCCATCGAGTGAACCCCAAGGGAGTGCAATTAACGCATCATAAGTTGGGCCACCACCGCGACCGACTGAGCCACCGCGACCGTGGAATAACCGCAACTTAACGCCATGTTTCATCGTGACATCACGAAGTCGACGTTGCGCTCGATGAATCTCCCATTGGCTGGTTGCAATGCCAGCATCTTTATTTGAATCTGAATAACCAAGCATTACTTCTTGAATATCGCCACGAAGTTTCACTAGCTTTCGATAAATTGGAGTTGATAACAATTCATCGAGAATTTCAGCGGCTGAACGTAACTCATGTACCGTTTCAAGTAGCGGCGCAAAACCAATTTTTGCAAAGGGGGAAGCGCCATCTAATTTAATTAAATCTGCTGATTGCGCTATTACGGCGGCGGCAAGCACATCAGTAGCGCTCTTAGTCATGGAAATTATGTAGGTTTCAATGACCGCCGGGTCAAAATTTTCCAGTGACTCTTTTATTGCCACAAAAGTAGTTAGCGTCTTTTTTGAAATCTCGGTTAGAGCTGCAGTATTTGGCTTGATATTTGATTCTAGGATTCCGGCTAGTAATTTATGGCGCTTATCTCTATCCAGCTCGCGATAATTTTCATGCGCAAAAAGTTCTACTAAACAATTTTCATGAACCCCAGAATGCTCTCTAATATCCATTGTTGCATGGGTCATGCCAAAGGCAGTGATAGTTCTAATAGTGCGTTCTAGTAATCCAGTAGCAATTAATTCGCCTTTATGCGTTAGTAGCGAGTTATACATAAGCAGGAGATCGGAAATTAGCTCTGCGGTATCGTGATAATCGCGACCATCAACATGTGTTTCATTTTTGGCATGACGCGTTCTAGTTAATTCCAATCGATGTCGAATAGCAGTTGCTTTCAATCGATACGGCTCTTCAACGTTTATGCGTTTAAATCTAGGTTCGATTTCTGGAATATTGAGTAAATCTTTAGCTACCGAATCTTCTAATTCTTTAGAAGTCCCAGCAATTCTGGTGGAAACCGAGAGCGCTTGTCGAAGCTCGTCGAGTACCTCCAAGGTAACTCGAATTGCGTGGCCCATTTGTAACACAATTGCTTGCTTTGTAATAGCTGGCGTGATGTTTGGATTTCCGTCACGATCGCCGCCAATCCAACTTCCAAAACTAAGTGGTTTTGCAGTTGGGGATAAGTTGATGTTCAGTCGTTTTAATTCGCGAGCAAAATCATCTAAAACCTCTGGAATAGTGTGGCGAAATAAATCATCCAAATAATAAAGCGCATTTACGGCTTCATCTAGCGGTTCGGGTTGACCTAGTCGAAGTTCATCGGTCTGCCATAGTAAGTCAACGGCTTCGGCTAACCGGCGCGATTGGCTTCCGCTGGCTTGTTCATCTAACAGGTTTGCAATGGTTGCCAACTTACTTAATACCGAACGACGTGCAGCTTCAGTTGGATGCGCGGTAAATACCGGACGCACTGAAAAATTAGCTAGCCAAATTTTTACATCGCTCTCCGTAAAATCTTTATTCTCGATTTTAGCTTTCTCAATGTGGTCAACCGCTCGAGAAATCCAAGAACTGCCATCTTCGCGCGCTGCGGCGAGAATTCTGGAACGATGCACTTGCTCTGCCACGTTAGCTAAATTGAAATAAGTATTAAATGCCCTTACTAATTGGACACATTCGTCTACTGTTAAATTTGCTAAAGTTTTCTCAGCGCCGCCATCGCGTACTTCTTTTCGCACTTTTTCAACTAAATCTAAAAGGTGTGTGCCCACTTGTCGGACTAAAGTTTCACCGAGTAGGTCGCCGAGCCTGCGGACATCTGCGCGCAATTCCGCATCATCATTGGCAATAGCTTGATGTGGCTCTACGGACATATGGCTAATCATGTCAGCAAGTCGACGGTAGAATCTCCTTGATTAAGCCCCCTTTGATACCCCAGGTATTGAAAGTTGGGGCCAATTCGCGTTGCGCAAGTATGAAAGGAGTGGTGATGCAAGGGTTATTAGATGTGCTCGGGCGAGCAATCGATCTCGATAAGTACTTTACGGAATCAATAACCGATGTTGTCTGTGTGCAATCGTTGACGCCATTTCTATTAAGCCATCGTGCAAGTACTAAGCCAATCGTAATTGTCACGCACTCAAGCCGTCGCGCCGAAGATATTGGGAATGAGTTGTCGGCAATATTGGGCAAAGAAGCAATCATCCAATTTCCAGCTTGGGAAACTCTGCCACACGAAAAATTAAGCCCAAAGAGTGACACCGTTGCGCAACGAATTCATGCGCT
>DKNC01000067.1:65583-69441 GCA_002470135.1 Actinobacteria bacterium UBA7398
AGAGCCTTAATCCAGCCGTTAATCGGCACAATTACTGAAACTCCATTACTGCAGTTGGAAATTGGTAAAGAAATTTCACTCTCTGATTTAGTTTCACAATTAACTTTTATGGCTTACAACCGCACTGATTTAGTTGAACGTCGTGGGGATTTCGCAGTGCGTGGTGGCATCGTAGATATTTTCCCGCCACTAGATGAACATCCAGTGCGAATTGAATTTTTTGGTGACGATATCGAAGAGATGCGCTATTTTGCGGTTTCGGATCAGCGAACTTTTGCACCATTCCTTGGCAAATTAGAAATTTTGCCTTGTCGTGAGCTGTTAATTACTGATGAAGTTAAAGCTCGTGCACTTTCACTCGCCGAGAATTTTCCGGAGCTAAGTGATATTTGTACGCGGATTTCACAGGGTACTTATGTAGAAGGAATGGAATCGTTAGCCTCGGCGCTTTCGCCAGCCATGAAACCACTTCTTTCATACTTAAAGAAAAATACCGAGTTAATTCTTTTAGATGAAGAACGAAATCGATCTCGAACGCTCGACTTAGTAAACACCAGCAATGAATTCTTAGAAGCAGCTTGGTCTAACGCTGCAAATGGTGGCGCAACTCCCATTGATTTGCGTAACTTATTAGGTGGCGGCACTTATTCATCATTTGATGAGCTTCGCGAGTACGCCCAAAATGTTGGCAATTTTGGTTGGCGCAGTATCAATAACTTTGGTGGCGATGATTCAACATTTATCGAAGATTTTTTGCCGCATGAACCTTATAAAGGTAATAACGAAAAAGTGGTGGCAGATATCGCTAATTGGTTCCGTAGCGGTTACTTAGTTTTCTTATCTGCACATAGCCACGGGTTAGCGGATCGTTATTTCGAGATATTAGTTGATTCCGATGTACCAGTAAGAAAAAGTGAGTCGATAAAAAGCGCGCCATCGCGTGATGGCGTAATCGTCACAACTTCAAGTCTTGAGTTTGGCTTTATTAACGATGATATAAAAGTTGTATTAATTACTGATAAAGATATTTCAGGTCATCGGAACACGACTGGCGATGGCGTAAAAATGCCATCTCGTCGGAAGAAAACTATTGATCCATTAGAGCTAAAAGCCGGCGATTACGTAGTACACGAACAGCATGGCGTTGGTAGATATATCGAATTAGTTAAGCGAGATTTCGGTGGCGCAATTCGTGAATATTTAGTAATCGAATACGCATCTTCCAAGCGCGGCCAACCGGGTGATCGCATTTATGTTCCGACCGATGGCCTTGAACAAGTAACAAGATATGTCGGCGGTGAAGCGCCAGCGGTACACCGCATCGGCGGGTCCGATTGGATAAAAGCAAAATCTCGCGCTCGTAAAGCAGTTAAAGAAATTGCTGGTGAATTAATTCGACTTTATGCTGCGCGTACCAGCGCGCCAGGTTTTGCTTTTTCAGCCGATACGCCGTGGCAACGCGAGTTAGAAGATGCATTTGTATATGTAGAAACTCCAGATCAGCTTTCCACTATTGATGAAGTTAAACGCGATATGGAGCGGCCGTATCCGATGGATCGAGTTGTTTGTGGCGATGTTGGTTATGGTAAAACTGAAATTGCAGTGCGCGCTGCATTTAAAGCGGTGCAAGACGGTAAGCAAGTAGCAGTATTGGTTCCAACTACACTCTTAGTGCAACAACATCTTGCTACCTTTACTGATAGATACACCGGGTTTCCGATTAAAGTCGGGGGTTTATCTCGATTTAACTCAGCTAAAGAGAATAAGGAAATTCTCGATGGGTTAGCCCACGGCTCGATTGATATTGTGATTGGCACTCATCGATTGCTTTCGCAGGATGTAGTAATTAGGGATCTTGGTTTAGTAATTGTTGATGAGGAACAACGGTTCGGCGTCGAACATAAAGAGAGCCTAAAGAAAATGCGGACCTCGGTAGATGTGCTCTCTATGTCTGCTACGCCAATTCCACGGACTTTGGAAATGGCAATTACTGGAATTCGAGAAATGTCCACAATTACAACGCCACCGGAAGAACGTCATCCCGTACTTACCTATGTGGGCCCGCAAGATGATAAGCAAGTAACTGCAGCAATCCATCGCGAATTGCTTCGGGACGGCCAAATTTTCTACATTCACAACCGAGTCGAGAGCATTGATATTGCAGCGGCAAAGTTGCGAATTTTGGTGCCAGAAGCCCGAATTGCAATTGCGCACGGCCAGATGAATGAAACTGCGTTGGAAGAAGTAATCCTAGCTTTTTGGAACCGTGAGTTCGATATTTTAGTTTGCACCACAATTATTGAAAACGGAATTGATGTTGCTAATGCAAATACCTTATTAGTTGAACGTGCTGATTTATTTGGTCTCTCTCAGCTACATCAAATTCGTGGTCGAGTTGGCCGAAGTCGAGAGCGCGCATATGCCTACTTTTTATACCCAGCAGATAAGCCGCTAACTGAACTTGCGCTCGATCGATTAACCACGATCTCAACACACACTGATTTAGGTTCTGGAATGCAAGTTGCTTTAAAAGATTTAGAAATTCGTGGCGCCGGAAATTTACTCGGCGGTGAACAGAGCGGACATATTGCCGACGTTGGCTTTGATTTATATATGCGAATGGTTGGCGAAGCGGTTAATGAATATAAAACTGGTTACTTTGAAGAGACGCCTCGCCTAAAAGAATGTCGGGTAGAACTTCCAGTTACTGCGCATTTGCCGCACGATTACATTCCAGGTGAGCGACTCCGACTCGACATTTATCGGCGCTTGGCTGATGCGCAACAACAGAGCGATATAGATGCGATTCGCGAAGAGATGATGGATCGCTTTGGTGAGCCAACGAGCGTAGTTAGCGTTTTACTTAAAGTAGCTGCGTTACGAGTTATGGCTAAGAGCCTTGGAATTAGAGAAGTAATCCTCCAAGGAAATTATCTTCGGATTGGCGAAGTGCTACTCCCCGAATCCACACAACTACGGATGCAGCGTCTCTATCCGGGCACGCTAATTAAAAGCGCGATAAAAGTAATCTTGATTGCCCGACCAAAGGCCCCGTTAAACCTGCAATCCGGACGCTCATCCATAGCCGATTCTTCAGAAAGTGAAGAGATACGGAATACTGAACTCCTTACCTGGGCGATGCAGGCAATAACTTCGACTAAATGAAAGTGAGTTCTTCGTGAAAAAATTTATGGCGATTGCGCTAATTGTGGCTAGTGGTCTATTCCTAGCTGGCTGCTCAAATATGAGTTCGGCCGCAACTGTCGGCGGCACTGATATTTCGATGAAGATGGTTGAAGATAGCATCGCAGAGATTTTGGCAGAGCGCGCGAAGACTGATACTTCCCAGATGCAATTAGAGAGTGGCGATGCATTAAACCGAAGCCAATTACAATTTTTTATCACTAACAAAATTATTGAAGAAGTAGCGATTGAAGACAATATCAAAATCACTCAAGCAGAAATCGATGCTTACCGAACCAAAATTCTTGGTCAAATTGGTGGCGAACCTGCGCTACCTAACGTATTAGTTAATGCGACGCTGGCACCTTCGAACTTGGTTGATATTTTCCGCCGCGATTTAATCGTGGCAAAACTATCCCAAGCCGCAACTAATTCTGGACTATCTGAAGCGGATGCTGGAACTGCAATTCAACAATTAGTTATTGAAAAAGCTAAAGCGTTGAAAATTGTGATTAATCCAAAGTTCGGTAAATGGAACGATCTAACTGCGCAAATAGAAGCAGCAGATGCTACAAACGGCGCTGTAACCCCTTAATAGATTTAGATATCCCATATGAATACTGATGAGCTTAAACGCTTAGCAGAAGTAATGGATCGCCTCCGTTCACCCGGTGG
>DKNC01000067.1:69547-85009 GCA_002470135.1 Actinobacteria bacterium UBA7398
AGCGTTACAAAGAAATTGATTAGCCGGCATCCGCATGTCTTCGGTGATGTTGTTGCTAATACCAGCGCAGAAGTTAAACGAAATTGGGACCAAATTAAAAATGCAGAAAAAGGTCGTACTTCACCGATTGATGGCGTCCCGCTTGGTCAACCAGCGCTGCAATTAGCTGCAAAACTATTACACCGAGCCGAAAAGAATAAATTAGCTAGGCCAAATATCAATCTTGCTAATGCAACAATGGCAGATTCAAAAGATTTAGAAAGTGATTTAGGGGAAGCGCTTTTTACATTTACGGCGTGGGCGGTTGAAAATGGAATTGACCCAGAGGCAGCGCTCCGAAAAGTCGCGCTGAAGTACGCGGAAAAAATAGCGAGCGAAAAGACCCTGTAGACTTAGCAAATAATTTACGAGCTCACAGACTTCAAATTGGGAGATTACCGTGGCAGCGATAGAGATAATTGGTGCAAGAGAAATTCTAGATTCCCGCGGAAACCCAACGGTTGAAGTAGAAGTAATTTTAGAAGATGGCACTAACGCCCGAGCTGCAGTCCCAAGCGGTGCATCTACCGGCGCATTCGAAGCCGCCGAACTTCGCGATGGCGGCGCTCGATATTTAGGCAAAGGCGTAGAGAAAGCCGTTAACTTTGTTATCGATGAAATTGGACCCAACCTGGAAGGTTTAGAAGCACAAGATCAGCGCGTAATCGATCAGATCATGATTGATTTAGATGGCACTCCTAATAAATCTCGGCTTGGCGCAAATGCAATTCTTGGCGTATCGCTTGCAGTTGCAAAAGCCGCTGCCGAAAGTGCAGACCTCTCGTTCTTCCGCTACATCGGCGGACCAAATGCATCAATGTTGCCAGTACCAATGATGAATATTCTTAACGGTGGTTCACATGCTGACACCAACGTGGATATTCAAGAATTTATGATTGCACCTATTGGCGCGCCAACATTTAAAGAATCACTCCGTTGGGGCGCTGAGATTTATCACAACCTAAAAGCTGTTTTAAAAAAGCGTGGCCTCGCAACCAGTATTGGCGATGAAGGTGGCTTTGCGCCAAACCTAGATAGCAATCGTGCGGCGCTAGATTTGATTTTAGAAGCTATTGAAAAAGCGGGCTTTAAGCCAGGTAAAGATATTGCGCTAGCAATGGATGTAGCTGCCACCGAATTTCATAGCGATGGCAAATACGCATTCGAAGGCAAGAAATTATCGGCGGCAGAGATGATTACTTACTACAAAGGTTTAGTTGATTCTTATCCGTTAGTTTCTATCGAAGACCCACTATCTGAAGATGATTGGGATGGATGGGCCGATATTACAAAGGAACTCGGGAGTCGAGTACAGATAGTTGGCGATGATTTATTTGTGACAAATCCACTCCGACTTGCACGTGGAATTGCCGCAGATACCGCAAATGCGCTTTTAGTGAAAGTAAATCAAATCGGTACTCTTACCGAAACGCTAGATGCAGTTGCAATGGCGCATCGTGCTGGGTATCGCACCATGATGAGCCATCGATCTGGTGAAACTGAAGACACCACAATTGCAGATTTAGCAGTTGCACTTAACTGTGGCCAAATAAAGACAGGTGCTCCAGCACGATCTGAGCGAGTAGCTAAATACAACCAACTACTTAGAATTGAAGAGGAGTTAGCATCAGCTGCAATTTATGCAGGCAGCTCTGCTTTTCCTCGATTTAAAAAGTAAGTCAAGGTAATGGCCCGTAGAAGATTTTTTGCTGCCGGGTTAGTTTCATCCTCACGTAAAACAATTCAATCTGGGTTAAAAAAACGTGGCTTATCNNACACCACAATTGCAGATTTAGCGGTAGCAGCAGAATGTGGTCAAATTAAAACCGGTGCACCAGCTCGTAGTGAGCGAGTTGCTAAATACAATCAATTACTTCGAATCGAAGCAGAACTTGGCGAAAGTGCTCGTTACGATGGGCGCGGCGCATTTCCGCGATTCTCTAATTAAGAATTAACCTTTTCTTATGAAGAAGCAACGATTAAAACGGCCGCATTTAGTACTTGGATCGTTCCTGACTGAAAAAGGAATTTCGGGGCGCTTGCTTGTTCTCTTCTTAGTCGTATTTGCGATGGCGATAACGCTAGCGCCACCTACCCAACATTATTTTGCACAGCGCGCCCAAATTAGCGCGTTGCAAGCCGATGTTGCAGATAACCAGAAGAAATTGAGTGATGCGCTAGCGGAATTACAACTATGGCGCGATCCCAATTACGTTAAATCGCAAGCCCGCGAACGATTACATTTTGTGATGCCGGGCGAACGCCAATATATAGTGATTGGCACTAATCAATCAGTATCAACTGATGCAAATACTGCAGCTCCGGTAAGTGAAAAATTCCCTATCGGAATTCCTTGGTATGCCCGTGTTATCTCTTCGATAACTTCGGTAGGAGCTACAAATCCGTGAGCGATAAACCGAGTCAAAGTGATTTAGATGCCGTAGAAATACAACTACAGCGAACCCCTAGAGATGTGCATGGCATCGCACATAGATGCGATTGCGGATCTCCAGATGTGGTTGAAACGCCACCTCGACTAAGCGATGGCACCCCATTTCCAACTTTTTTCTACGCAACTTGCCCAAAGTTAACCGGTGCAATTTCTACTTTGGAATCAAGCGGTCTCATGGCAGAAATGAACACACGGCTAGAGAGCGATCCCGAACTTTCCGGAGAATATGCGGCAGCACATCTAGATTATTTAGCAGCTCGCGCAGCGCTTGGTATTGAAGTTCCAGAGTTAGCAGAGATTTCTGCGGGCGGGATGCCCGAACGCGTTAAATGTTTGCACTCCTTAGTTGCACATTCACTTGCTGCAGGACCTGGCGTTAATCCACTTGGTGATGAAGCGCTAGCAATGTTACCCAAATGGTGGCTTAACGAATCTTGTCTTGAAGCTGCTACAAAATGAGTCGAGTTGCTGCAATTGATTGTGGCACCAATTCAATCCGCCTATTAATTGCTGATATTGATAATGGAAACTTTCGCGAAGTTGTGCGTGCAATGGAAATTGTCCGACTCGGACAGGGCGTTGATAAAACAAAATCTTTCCATCCAGATGCGATTGCGCGCACCCTTACCGCAGTAGAAAAATACGCAAAACAAATTGCTTCAAAAGGTGTTGAAAAAATTCGATTCTGTGCCACTAGTGCCACCCGCGACGCCACCAACCGCGATTTATTTATTAATGGCGTTGAATCAATTCTTGGCATCAAACCAGAAGTAATTCCGGGCGAAGAAGAAGCGGCGCTCTCATTTATAGGTGCCACCAAAGAGCTCGCACTTTCCGATGGCCCATTCCTAGTTGTAGATATTGGCGGCGGATCAACTGAATTTGTATATGGAACCGAAAAAGTTGCCTTTGCTAAAAGTGTAAATATCGGATGCGTCCGAATGTCCGAGCGACATTTCACATCAGCGCCGCCAACCCCAGGTTCAATTGTCGAGGCCATCAGCGATATCGACGAAGCAATTGCAGTTGCCGCAAAAGCAGTACCAATCACTGAGGCTAATACTTTAATCGCAGTTGCTGGCACCGCCACCACTGTGGCTGCAGCAGCTTTAGATTTAGATAATTACGATCGCTATGCAATTCATTTATCTCGAATTAGCGCAGAAAAAACTTTTGCAGTTGCAAAACGATTTCAAAGCATGGAGCGAGGTGAGATTGAAAGCCTTGGCTACATGCATTCTGGCCGAGTAGATGTAATCGCAGCTGGCTCTTTAGTACTCTCTCGAATTATGCTTGCAACCGGCGCTAAGGAATTCGTGGCTTCCGAATCCGACATACTCGATGGCATGGCGTGGTCGATTAGTTAAAATGGCTAAAGATCCAACGAAAATCAAATCTTTAATAGAGCTTGATAAAGCGATCACTAGTTGCAAGCTCTGCCCACGCCTGGTGGGTTGGCGCGAAGAAGTAGCAATTACCAAACGCAAATCTTATGAAACCGAAAAATATTGGGGGAAACCAATCCCGGGATTTGGTTCTGAAAACGCTTCGCTTCTTATTGTTGGCTTAGCGCCCGGAGCGCATGGCGCAAACCGAACCGGCCGAATCTTTACCGGAGATCGTTCTGGTGATTGGTTATTTGGTTCGCTCTATCGAAATGGTTTAGCAAAAATTGCAATTAGTGTTGACCGTAACGATGGTCAAGAACTTCCAACCTCACGGATTGCATGCGCAGTCAGATGTGCGCCACCCGATAACAAACCAAGTACTGAAGAGAAAGCAATCTGTGCGCCTTGGCTGCATCGCGAATTGGAATTACTTTTTCCAACCTTAAAATCAATTTTGGTGCTGGGCAACTTTGCTTGGGGTGCGACTATTTCGGCGCTAACCGCCCTAGGTGAGACGATGCCAATACCCAGACCAAAATTTGGCCATGGCGCTAACTTCAAATTCAAAGGAAAAGATGGTGCCACTCGCTTAGTAATAGCTAGTTACCACCCAAGTCAACAGAACACATTCACTGGAAAGTTAACGGAACAGCAGTTGGATTCGGTGATAAAAAAAGCAGGTAGATTTGCCCAGTTAGGTATGCCCTCGTAGCCCAATGGCAGAGGCAGAGGACTTAAAATCCTCCAAGTGTCGGTTCGACCCCGACCGAGGGCACTCTCAGGAAAAAGCCTTAATATATGGGCTCCATCAACCGAAAGGGAAGTAATGCAAAGTTCAAACCCTGTTTTAGGACGGGCTTTTAACCAACGTGGTTATGCCGCGATGGGTACCACTACGGATAGCGATGTTTCTGCTGATCAATTAGAGAAAACATTTAACGCACCAGCTGCATCTTCAATGCGCACTGGTCGGATGACAATTGATGATGTCATTACTCGTACTGGAATTTTGTTTGCAGTATTAGTCGCGGTTGGCGCAGTTGCTTGGACTTCGAATCTTGGCGGCGGGGCGTTAATGCTCGGTTTATTTGGTGGTTTCATTCTTGCGATGGTTATTTCATTTGGAAAAACAGTTCGCCCACCGCTAATCATTGCTTATGCTGCGCTAGAAGGTTTAGCACTTGGCGTAATTAGCCATATTTACAATCAAATTTATAGTGGGATTGTGGTGCAAGCAATTGTGGCAACCCTCGCCGCATTTACTGGAGTGCTATTTGCATATAAGAGTGGCCGAGTACGGGCTACCCCAAAATTCCAACGCGCACTTATTGGCGCTGTCATCGGATATTTAATTCTCGGTGTGGCAAGTTTAATCGGTGGCGCATTCTTTAACTTAGGTAATGGCATGGGACTTTACGGTCTTAGCTCCGTTGGACCACTACTTGCAATTGCTGGCGTTGCGCTCGCAAGTTTCTTTCTAGTACTGGATTTCGATCAGATTGAAAAAGGAATCCAAACTGGCGCACCAGTCGAACAATCTTGGATCGCAGGCTTTGGCTTGATGGTCACAATTGTCTGGCTATATTTAGAAGTTTTACGCTTGATCTCGATCTTGCGGCGCGACTAAATTCCTAGTTTCAGGTAAGCGAGCTGCAAGCAGTATCGCTATTGAAAAAGCAAGAGCTGTTGTGGCAAAGGCGGTGCGATAGGAAGAGATATCGGAGATATAGCCGAGCAAAATCGGTCCGACCATCATTCCCGCATCGCCAGCCATCTGAAATATCGCAATAACTTTTCCGCTACGCCCCTTTATTACATCTCCAACTAAAGCTGCGCCGGTGCCACCAAATGCGCCACCTAGGCCAAAGAAAAGCATTGAAAGTAAGAACATCCAAGTTGTAGTGGCAAAGATTAAAAAGCCCAAGCCAATTGAGATCATTGTGAAACCGATAAGCAACGCAGCTCGCCTACCTGAATTATCCGAGAATCGGCCAGCGCGAATTAAAATTAAACCTTGCGCAAGTGCGCTTAACGTAAAACCAAATCCAACAATTGTTGTGGTTCCATGTAATTCTTCAGTTACAAATAGCGGAAGTATTGACGAGCGGACCCCAAATAAAACCCAGGTTGATAAGAAAGTCATAATCAACGCATATCGAAATGGTCGGATTTTAAGCGCTTCAAACATTTTAGTTGTTGGTTGGGAATCATCGTTTTCAGTTTTAGTGCCGAAACGTGCTTCATGTAAATAAAATAAACCGATTGAACCAGCGATTGAGAGCGTTACCGCATAGATAAAGAATGGTGCGCGTGGTGAGAACGCAATTAACGCGCCACCGAAAGCTGGACCAGCAATGCTGCCAACTAAGAATCCGCCGTTATATACCGATTGGGCGCGAGCGCGTTGGCTATCGCTAGCAACTCGTAATATTAGCGATCCGGAAGCCACCGAAAACATTGACGAACCTAACCCACCAGCTGCGCGTAAGAAGAGTAATTGCTCGTAACTCTGTGCTAATCCAGAGAGAAAGACGAAGAAAGCGACCATAAATAAGCCACTTCCAAGCGTTAAACGCTCGCCGAATCGATCTACTAATTTTCCGGATATTAAGCCAGAAGCTAATCTAGTAATAGCAAACATAGAAACTACTAGCCCAATTGCGGCATTACTTACGCCAAAAGATTTAGCGAAGATTGGGATGGCTGGAATTATTAAGCCAAAACCAAGTGCAACGAAAAACGAAACGGCAGTAACTACCGCTACTTCTTTAGGTAGGTCGGCAAACGGTGATTTAAACCGTTTAATTAGCCAAGCGCCTCTCCGGCTGCTTCATGTTTTGCGGTTGCATGATCCGCACCGCTTTGTAGCGGCTTCTCTCTAAGAAATAGCGAGAAGAGGAATCCAACCAACATGATTGGCGCAGCAGAAAGGAAAACCACGTGGAAAGCGTTGCTAAATCCGGTTAGTACAACGTTCTGTACCTCGATTGGAAGTTTCACTAAACCAGCTGTGTTACTTGTCAGTCCAGCAATCTGAGCTTTATCTACACCAGCCATCAGAGTTGGGTTGGTAGTAGCTAAATCAGCGAAGCCAGTTGCGAGATTATGTGAAACCCGGTTATTTAAAATTGTGCCAAAGATTGCAGTTCCGAATGCGCCACCAAGACTTCTAAAGAAAGTATTTGAACTTGTAGCGATACCTAAATCTTTGAAATCTACGGCGTTCTGCAACGCGATTACCAAAGTTTGCATGGAGAGACCAAGACCGCCGCCAACGATGATTGCATAGATTGAGACTTCCCAATAAGGTGTATCAATATCCAAACGGCTCATTAGCAATAATCCAATAGTCATCAACAACGTTCCTAATACCGGGAATTTCTTATATTTTCCGGTGGAAGAAATCATTTTTCCGCTAGTTATAGTCATTGAGACAATGCCGAGCATTAACGGAATTAGCTTAAGACCCGAGGATGTCGCGCTATTTCTCTGAATAACTTGTAGGTAGAGCGGCAACATAACGATTGCACCAAACATTCCGGCACCTACCACGAAGCCGAGCACAGAAGTAAGCGAGAACGTGTGATTCTTAAAGAGATATAGCGGCAAAATTGGCTCTACGGCTTTGCTTTCCCAGAACAAGAAAACCACGGCGAATAAAATTCCACCCAGGAGGAAAATTAAAGTTTTCGGATCGGTCCAACCGCTTTCCGGACCATAAACAGAAACTCCTAGCAGGATGGCAACCACACCAATGACCATCAAAAGTGCGCCTAGGTAATCGATATTGTGATCGCGCTTAACTTTAGGAATATGTAAGACAATTGATGTAACCACCATTGCAAGAATTCCAAACGGAATGTTTATATAGAAAATCCATCGCCATCCGGTAATGCCAAGAATCGTTCCGTGATCCGAGAAGAAACCACCAAGCAATGGACCGGCAACTGATGCAAGACCCCAGACTGCGCCAAAGTAACCTTGATACTTACCGCGTTCGCGCGGTGAAACAATGTCACCAATAATTACGAAGGTAAGACCCATTAATCCGCCGGCACCTAATCCTTGCAGTGCGCGAGTGGCAATTAGTTGAGTCATGTTCTGCGACATACCGGCAAGCAGCGATCCGATAAGGAAGGTAACAATGGCAAATTGATAAACCGGACGACGGCCATAAAGATCGGAAATTTTTCCATAGAGCGGTGTTGATGCAGTCGAAGTTAAAAGATAGGCAGTAACAACCCAGGAGTAATGATTAAGTCCGCTGAAATCTTCAACGATTCGTTTTAGCGCGGTCGAGACGATGGTCTGATCAAGTGCGGCAAGTAACATGCCGGTCATAAGTCCGCTTAGGACAACCATGATTTCTTTATGAGTTAGTGGACCAGGCGCTTTAGACATAAAAACCTTTCAGAGCGGGCAAATTGGGCGATGAAATAATCTTTGAACTTTCAACTACTATCCTACTACGCGAGCCACTATTATTTCGCATGAAGCGATTGATTATGTAGAAAGTGATCTAGATGAAGAGCATTGTTGCGCAGGATCTGATTAAGACTTATAACAAAGGATCTATCCGCGCACTTGATGGTTTAAGCCTTGATGTAGAAGAAGGCACCGTACTTGGTGTTTTAGGGCCAAACGGTGCGGGTAAAACCACAACAGTTCGAATACTTGCGACCTTGCTCACTCCTGATTCTGGCAGTGCAAATGTTGCTGGCATTGATGTAATTAAGCACCCTGACAAAGTACGCGAAATTATTGGACTATCTGGACAATATGCAGCTGTCGATGAAACGCTAACTGGTTGGGACAACTTAGTAATGTTCGGTCGGCTTTATCATTTAGGTAAAGCGGCATCGATTAAACGTGCTGAAGAATTGTTAGAAAGATTTTCACTAACAGAGAGCGCACGTCGGCCGATCAAAACTTATTCAGGTGGCATGCGCCGCCGATTAGATTTAGCAGCATCTTTAATTGTGAAACCAAAAGTTCTATTTTTAGATGAACCAACAACTGGGTTAGATCCGCGCGGTCGGTTGGAGATGTGGGGCGTTATTGAAGAGTTAGTAAAAGATGGCGTAACGCTATTGCTCACTACTCAATATTTAGATGAAGCCGATCAATTAGCCGATGACATCGCTGTTATCGACCATGGCAAAGTTATTGCGCGCGGTACTTCCGATCAATTAAAGCGTGAAGTCGGCGGCGAACGATTAGAAGTTGTGGTCGAGCAAGCACATGTGGCGCAAACTATGGCGATTGTTGCAAAAGTCAGCGGCACGAAAGCATCCCTTGATGAAGCGTTGCGCAAAATTTCAGCTCCAGTAACCACGGGGGCGGGGGCGTTAATTGAAGTTCTGCGGGCGCTAGATGGCGCCGGAATTCATCCACTAGATGTGGCCCTTAAACGACCATCTTTAGATGATGTGTTTATGGCACTTACCGGCCACGTAGCTGAAGTAGAAGAAGTACCGACTGATAGCAAGAAGAAGCGAAAGGGTGGAAATCGTTAATGCATGCTCTAACTGATGCGCTCATAATTACCAAGCGCCAATTGTTGCAACTTGCTCGAGTTCCAGAAGTATTAATTTTCTCAACGATTCAACCCGTGATGTTCGTTTTACTATTTAGATATGTATTCGGTGGTTCGATAGAGACCGGTCAACCCGGCGGTTATGTACAACTTTTAATGCCGGGAATTTTCGTTCAGACCACTGCATTTACGCTTGCGGCTACCGCTTCTGGGCTAGCTGAAGATATGCAAAAAGGTTTGATTGATCGGTTCCGCTCCCTTCCGATTGCGCGCTCTGCTTTAGTTTTTGGCCGAACTCTGGGTGATGGGTTATTAAACATTTTAGTATTAGCCGTAATGGGGCTAGCTGGTTACCTCGTTGGCTGGCGACCAACATCTGGGATCTTAAAAATTTCGCTAGCTTTCTTATTCCTACTTGCATTTGGTTATGCACTTTCGTGGGTTGGAATTTTTGCTGGCTTAGCAGCACGTGATGCGCGAGTTGTGCAGAACGTAAGCTTCTTAGTTACCTTTCCGATGACTTTCTTATCAAATGCATTTGCTCCGACTACCGGGATGCCAAAACCGTTGCAATATGTGGCCGAGTGGAATCCAGTTTCAACCATGGTTGCCGCTTGCCGCCAATTGTTTGGACTTGAGAATCAATTTGGTGCTACTGCGGGTTCATTCCCAAGCGAGAATCCGTTGACCATGTCCTTGATTTATATGGTAATTATCTTGGTTATTTTCGTACCGCTAAGCGTTCGGAAATATACAAATAAAGTTACTAAGTAATTAGGCGTAGAACTCAGCTTCTAATATCGCAACCGCAATCGCTTTACCGTTTGGTGCGGTGTAAGTAACGGTTTCGCCCACTTTCATCCCCATAACTGCTGAACCAAGTGGTGATTTCTCGCTATAAACATCGAGATCGCCAGAACTTATTTCTCGGGAACCTAAGAGAAATTGCATCTGATCGCCGCCGATATCTACCGTGATTTTCATACCGAAACCAACCACGCCTGATTCACCAGCAGGCGGCTCCCCGATATGCGCATGTTCCAACATATGTTTAAGTTGGCGAATTCGGGCTTCGATTTTTCCTTGTTCATCTTTCGCGGCGTGATAGCCACCGTTCTCTTTTAAGTCGCCTTCTTGGCGCGCTGCTTCAATCTTTTTAATTATTTCGGAGCGGCCTTCATTTTCCAGGTGCGCCAATTCGGCGGATAGCCGATCCGCTGCTTCTTGGGTGAGCCAAGTATTGGTCTCCGGTGTTGTAGCCATAAGGGAGTACGGTACTTAATTAATCACGTAGTTGCACATCTGATAACCGCTGCATTAACTGGAATTGAGCGTGCCAGAATCCGAGTTTTGCGAGTAATTACTGAAGCCGTTGTAGCTGGGATTTGATCGGCAAATTCACCGACGATGTTCTTATCAATGTCGCGCGCTACCAAAGTGCAGGTGATTGCAATTTCGGGATTTCGACGAGCTATCTCATAAGTGATATCAATCGATGGGGTTGCAGAAGTTTGATCTTGTTCAAATGAAATTAGCGTGTAACGAATTTCTGGCAGTGAGTGATGAGTAGCCGACCAAAGCAACCACGGAAGGCCAAGGGCTAACGCAATGATTGCAGGAACCTTCCAATTTATTTGGCGTGCGTTCCCGTATCTCTGATTTAAATGCGCAATTTCAGCGCTGGAAAAATTGTGGTTAGGAAAGCGTTCACGCCACAGCCCAGTTTTTTGATTGGGTGTTGAACTTTGCTCTGACATGGGATGATTCTTTCATGGATGAAGCAACCATAAACTCAGGCACGGCAGGCTCAATTACCTTATTTGTATTGATGGTTGCGGTCTCGTTATTGCTCTGGAGTTTTTATCGTAGGTATCAAAAAATGCAAACGCGGATGAATCCGGAAGATAATTCGAATGGTTCCGAGAGTGAATCGAAGTAAGTTACAGAAATCGATTTCAAGAGCGTTAGCTGCGGCACTTTTAATTTCAATTTTTATCGGTTTAGGAATTTGGCAGCTGCAACGCGCGGCAGATTTACAAGAACTACAAAAACCAGTCATTGATAAACCAGCAATTTCGTTGTTGGATATTGCAAAGCCAGGTGTTGCGCTATCTGGATCTGCCCCAAACCAGATTGTTAAATTTTTCGGAAGCTATGTAGCAAGTTTTATTGCGCCAAATCAATTAGGGCGGGGAAATACCCGTGAAAGTTGGGAAGTTGGAATTGTAGAAATCCCAAATTCGGGAGCAATCTTGGTGGCTCGGGAAATTTCGGCTACATCGGGGCCAAGGAATCCGCTACCGAGCGAGCCAACTGCAATTGTGGGACGGTTAATGCCACATCAAAATGAAGATCGAGCCGTATTTACCAATGAGGTAAATGTTTTATCCAGGCTGGATAGCGCGTTAATTGCAGATAAGACCAACCTCCCAATCTTTGATGGTTTTGTGATTGTGCAGACGGAGGCAATCTCTGGGATTGAGAGCAGCTTAAAGTTGATTTCATCCGAACCTGCTAGATCCACGGTGCCGGGCTATTACTGGCAACATATTTCGTATGTCGTCATATGGTGGTTGATGGCTGGGGTAGTAGTTTTTCTTCCGTTCTACCAAAAATTCAAGAAGAATGAAGATAGTGAAATCGAGCTAAGGAGCAGAAATTGAGTGGCGTGCTAATACGATTTAGGTTTATGGCGATTTTTGCAGGCGTGATGTCGCTGCTTTTATGGTTTGTTGACTTACCTACTATGTATATATTAAATAATGAAAATTGGCAGAGCCACGTAAAGTGGATTCCAATCGTGCATGGTTATGTCTATCCCTTTTATGTTTTTACTGCGATTCATTACTCAGTCCGAGCTCGCTACGATATTAAGAAAATGATTTTCTTTATCTTGGCTGGCACTTTGCCAGTCGCATCTTTTATTGCAGAGCGTCGAGCGTTTCGGGAGAGCCACCAGAGCTAACCCATGTCTCATGTTATTAAATCCAGCATCAAATCATTTCTCTACCCATTATATGAACGTCGGTTAGTGCGCTCTTTAGATTTTTCAAAGACCCCGCACCATGTCGGAGTAATTTTGGATGGCAACCGAAGGTGGGCAAAAGCTAACCCATCGATTGATGGCGATACCTCCTCGCGCCGCGGCCATAAAGCCGGCGCCGATAAAATTATTGAACTTCTGGATTGGTGTGAAGAGAGCAATGTAAAAGTCTTAACTTTATGGCTCCTTTCTAATGACAATTTAAAGAGATCTCCCGAAGAGTTAAAAGCTTTAATCGAAATCATCGGATCAACAGTTGATGAGTTAGGTCGGCGTGGTCGTTGGGAGATTCGCCCAGTTGGCTCACTCGAACTTCTGCCGGTAGAGCTGCAAGATCGGTTGGCGGCAGTTGCCACCAAGAGCCGCGGAATCAAAGGTGTTGTCGTAAATGTGGCAATTGGTTATGGCGGTCGTCGTGAAATTGTCGATGCGGTTAAGTCGCTGATCACAGAAGCTGGCAAAGCTGGAAAGAGCCCAGCCGAAATTGCGAGTGAAATTTCGGTGGCAGAGGTCAGTCAATATTTATATACCGCAGGACAGCCCGATCCAGAATTGGTGATTAGAACTTCTGGCGAGCAACGCCTAGGCGGCTTTCTACTTTGGCAGAGCGCTCATTCTGAGTTTTATTTCTGTGAAGCTTATTGGCCAGATTTCCGTAAAGTTGATTTCCTCCGAGCGCTTCGCTCTTACTCGCTTCGGGAACGTCGGTTAGGCGCTTAGCCAACCCTCAACTTGTTATTTAGAATTTACCTTCTGTTGGCGCGTGTCGCCAATGTCCGAAAGGTCCCAGGATTTACCTTTTACCCCATAAGCCGTTTTCAACGTTCTTTGCGTAGAAATGGACCCAACGATTACAACTGAAAAAACGATCGGAAATAATCGATCAAAAACCGGTAATGCCACGCCCGCAAAATCAGCTAAAACTGGGCTTAAAACATATGTAATTGACACTAGCGTTTTACTTGCCGATCCATCGGCGCTCTTCCGGTTTGCTGAACATGAAGTGATTATTCCAATCGCGGTGATCGGTGAACTTGAGCAGAAACGTGACCATCCAGAACTTGGTTACTTCGCCAGATCAGCACTTCGCGCACTCGATGATTTAAGAATTTCCCATGGCCGGTTAGATCAACCACTTGAAATTACAGCTGAAGGCGGCACGCTTTCAGTTGAGTTAAACCATACCGATACCGCTTCACTTCCAGCTGGCTTCTATCGCGACGGCAGTAATGACACTCGAATTCTGGCGGTTGCCAGGAATTTAGCAGCCGATGGTAAGGAAGTAGTTTTAGTTACAAAAGATTTACCGCTCCGAGTAAAAGCTTCCTCAATGGGAATTTCGGCGGAGGAGTACCGCGCCGAATTAGTCCCAAACACGGGCTGGACTGGGATGGAAGCCGCAACTGTTGGTGGCAACACCATCGATTCGCTCTATGAAAATGAAAAAATTTCAGACCCGCTAGCGATGGATTACCCATGCCATACCGGAATTGTCTTGCACTCCGAAAAAGGTAGCGCGCTAGTTCGGGTAACTCCAGATAAGAAGTTGCAATTAGTTCGGGGCGATCGAAGTGCTTTTGGACTACATGGGCGAAGTGCCGAACAACGGGTTGCGTTAGATCTACTACTTGATAACGATATTGGGATCGTCTCCCTCGGCGGTCGGGCCGGAACTGGAAAATCTGCGCTCGCGCTCTGTGCCGGACTTGAAGCGGTAATGGAGAAACGACTTCATAAGAAGGTAATTGTCTTCCGACCGCTCTATCCAGTTGGCGGCCAAGAGTTGGGTTACTTGCCAGGTTCGGAAGGCGAGAAGATGTCGCCCTGGGCGCAAGCAGTTTTTGACACTTTAGGGGCCTTGGTTAGCGCCCAAGTAATTGAAGAAATTCTGGCTCGCGGTCTAATCGAGGTTTTACCGTTGACCCATATTCGTGGCCGATCACTTCATGACTCTTTTGTAATCGTGGATGAAGCGCAATCGCTAGAACGGGGAGTCTTGCTAACCGTGCTCTCTCGAATCGGCCAAGGTTCTCGAGTAATCTTGACCCACGATGTCGCCCAACGCGACAACCTTCGGGTCGGTCGCCATGATGGCGTAGTCGCGGTTGTGGAATCGCTAAAAGGCCATCCGCTCTTTGCCCACATCACCTTGACCCGAAGCGAGCGCTCTCAAATCGCAGCTTTAGTTACTGAAATGTTGGAAGAACCGATCGTTTAATAAGTAACAAATCGGACATTTCGACCGGTGGTATATCTCTCATTCGCAAAACGGGCATAACGGACTTTCCCCAGCCTGACCTGCAGTTATATATATCCACAGTTTTCGCTTTTCGATAAAAATTGCGCCACGCGCTCCTTTAGATTTGCCGCGACTCACCCCATTTGCCACCCTAGCGCCATCCCCGTTAGCTAAAACCTCTTAATTGAGGTTTACGGTGTTGGCGGAAACGAGCAGTAGAGAGGAAGCGATAGCGATGCGAATTTCAAGAGCGCACCGACGGGCAGTCACCGTTGCGGCCTTCGCGACCCTTTCGCTGGCGATCATGGAGCCAACCTACTCCCAGGGCCCAATGTCGGTAATTATTGAACTCGACGCAGACCTCAAAAGCGCTGCCCCGACCAATTCCACCGACCTTCAAGTCGGGACCGGATCGACCGCGCTATTTGAATTTGACCCAACCATTGCTGTTAACGCTTTCGATATCGCGCTAGTTTCCAATCTATCTGGCCAGCTCGAAGCCGCTCGTAATCCGCTAGGTGCTAAGAAATATGCAAAGTCTTACGCGCTCGCTAATTACAGCTGGGGCGAAAAGCAGTACACCTGCCTAAACAAACTTTGGACGAGAGAGAGCCATTGGAACTATAAAGCTCGAAACCCGAGGAGCGGGGCGCATGGAATTGCGCAAGCTTTGCCCGCAACCAAGATGGAGATTATCGCGACCGATTGGCGGACCAACCCGCTAACTCAGATTCAATGGGGGCTCCGCTATATCGAAGCGAGATA
>DKNC01000006.1:0-142 GCA_002470135.1 Actinobacteria bacterium UBA7398
ATCCGCGGCTACCACATGGTCGCTCCCCTTACCCCGGCAGAATTGGAAATACTTTTCGATTTAATCCAAGTTCGGTTAGCAATGAGCGTGGTAAATGCAGCCATTCAAAGTAAATCAGCGCCAGCAAACGAATACTTATTAA
>DKNC01000006.1:257-3335 GCA_002470135.1 Actinobacteria bacterium UBA7398
TCTGCAAAGAAATATTTCTTCAACTGGTCCATTGACAACCCCGCCCTACCTCGAACCGAAGCTGAACTAAACGCTCTGATGGCGCAAGTGGATGCCCAAGTTTCGATCGGCTATTACTGCGAAGAACGCAATGTTTATCAAGGCGAAGCTTTCAATATAAAGAGTCCGAGCGCCCGTACATTCCATCTCGGGGTGGATTTGGGTATGCCAGCAGGTTCGGCAGTTTATGCACCTCTAGATGGTGAAGTTTACGCTTTCAACGATAACAACACTTATTTAGATTATGGCCCAGTCATTATGTTGCAACATTTAACTGATACCGGAATTCCATTTTGGACTTTATACGGTCATTTATCTCGTACATCACTGCTTCCGCTAACTGTTGGCATGAAAATTAAAGCAGGCGATCAAATCGCAACTATGGGAGTGGAAGCCGAGAATGTTGGTTGGCCACCACATACCCATTTCCAATTACTCACCGATCTCTGCGGCATGGGAATAGATGTGCACGGAGTTGCACCGCGCGATGAAGTTTCACTTTGGCGGAGCATCTCCCCCAACCCGAATCTAATTTTGCGGATTAAAGAAGGCGCAGACGCTCACGGAAAGGTTTCGCCAGAAGTGATTAGAAACCAGCGCAACACTGTACTTTCGCAAAACCTTAGTTTAAATTTTAGAACTCCGCTTCAAATAGTTAAAGGTGATGGCGCTTACCTCTTCGATCAAACTGGTAAAAAGTATTTAGACTTAGTTAATAACGTTGCCCACGTTGGCCATGGCCATCCCCGTGTTGTGGCAGCTGGTGCTAACCAAATGGCAACTTTAAATACCAACACCCGATATTTGCACCAGAACATTGTTGAATACGGCCGCGCACTAACTAACACACTCCCAGACCCCTTAAGTGTGATCTTCTTTGTAAATAGTGGAAGTGAAGCTAATGATTTAGCAATTCGATTAGCACACGCATACACAAAACGAAAAGGAATGATCGCTTTGAAGCATGGTTATCACGGCCATACCCAAAGCGTCGTTGAAATTAGTCCATATAAATTCTTGGGCAAAGGTGGGGCTGGCACGCCGGCTCATGTTGGCGTCGCAGAACTTCCCGACCCGTTCCGCGGGCAATATCGCGGCGCTGGAGCTGGTGCGAAATATGCTGCGGATTTTGCAAATGTAATTTCTAATTTGAAAGAACCACTTGCTGCCTTTTTTTGTGAGGGAATTGTTAGCACTGGTGGCCAAATCCGATTAGCTGAAGGGTTTTTAACTAGCGCTTTTGCACAGGTTCGCGCAGCCGGTGGAATCTGCATTAGTGATGAAGTTCAAATTGGTTTAGGTAGAGTTGGTGAAAAATTCTGGGGCTTTGAACTACATGGCGTGGTTCCAGATATCGTCACAATGGGTAAACCACTTGGAAATGGTCATCCGCTTGCTGCTGTGGTTACGACTCCTGAAATTGCCGCGGCATTCCATAACGGCATGGAATATTTCAATACTTTCGGCGGCAATCCGGTAAGTGCCGCGATCGGTCAAGCAGTTTTAGATGTTGTGCAAGACGAAAATCTGCAGGCGAACGCAATCGAAATTGGTCGTTACCTTTCAAATGGCGTAAAAGAGCTAAGCAAATCTCATCCGATAATTGGTGATGTCCGCGGCTCCGGGCTATTTATTGGCGTTGAGCTAATGCGCGATGAAAATACGCCAGCAACTGCAGAGATGGCTGATCTAATTGAATACGCAAAAAATGCTGGAGTTTTTCTATCCTGCGATGGTCCCGATAACAATATTTTGAAAATTAAACCACCAATGATTATCAACCGACAAGATGTAGATTTCTTTTTAAATGTTTTTGATGCAGGAATTAAAGCAGTAACTAAGTAACTACTCGCTCCATCTTGGGCTAGTGCTTTTTGGTGGATAGAGCGTTTCCTTGATAAGAATGATTCCTGGAGTATCTTGTTGAAGTGCGTCACCAAGTTTTTCAATTGTAGTTTGCGTAAAAGCCAAGCCGAATGAAGCCGCTAACAATTCCCAATTAGGCGAGAACAAATCAACGCCGCGTTCTGGATGAGCCGCTACTTGTTGGTCATATCGGAGCATCCCGTAACCGCCATCATCAACAATTAGCAAGGTATATGGCAACTTCTCTTGCACAATTGTTGCTAACTCACCGAGTGCAAATGCAACTCCGCCATCTCCGCATATCGCTAACGTTTTAATGCCAGATGCCGCAGGACCGATTGCTGCTGGTAATCCAAATCCAAGAGTCCCCCAACCAACTGGGTAAGAAAGTCTTCTAGGACGCGGTTGTTTTGCATAAACCCCGGTCCAATAACCAACTACTGCCATATCGCAGACAATTGCACCATCCTTCGGCCAATTATTTTCAATCGCCGCCACTAGCGCGATACCTCTAGCGCTTTTTTCTTCAGTTAATAACCGTGATCTAACTTTTTGATTTAACGCAGTTACATCCGCCCACGTACTCAACGCTTTCAATGCGCCAAGCTGAGTTAGCGCAGAACTTAGATTCGAGGTTTGAATTACTACTTGGGCAGAAATGTTCCGTAACAGAACGGTTGGATCTGCATCAATTGCAACGATCAATTTAGGGAAAGGTATGTTCCAATTTTTAGTGTTCATGCCATCTAATTGACTTCCAATAACAATTAGCGCTTCACATTCGGCCATTAAATTTGAAACTTCAGGTTCATGAATTGGGGCTTGTAAAGTTAACGGATTACTTGCGCAAACTCCGCGCGCTGCAAATGATGTAAAAATCGGAGCGCTTAAATGTGTAGCAAGTTTGCCAATTTCGCTATCTGCTGCAATACCACCGCCACCAACCCAAATTCCAATTTTTGATTTACCAGAGAGCTCTTTGATAGCTGGCGCCAAATCTGGAATAGCCAATTCAATTTTCGATGCAGTTGGAATCTCGCCAACAAACTCTGCTCCTAATAAATCCGCTGGAATTCCGATATATCCAGATCCACTTGGCGCGTTCGTTAAACCAGATATGAAATCAATAACTGCAGCAATTGCACTTTTAGCATCAGTGACGCTAACCGACAT
>DKNC01000006.1:3394-15788 GCA_002470135.1 Actinobacteria bacterium UBA7398
GATCCATCTTTATGGCGCTTTCCGATTGGTGCTTCTGAAGAAATTACTAAAACTGGGGATCCACTAATCGCTGCTTCGCCGAAGGCTCCTAAAGTATTTGCCGCTCCTGGCCCCGTGGTAGTAAGTGCAACCGCTAACTTTCCAGTACTTCGAGCTAAGCCATCCGCTGCGTAAACAGAGGTTTGTTCATGTCTAACTCCAACAATCCTGGGACGATTGGTATCTAGCGCGTTCCAAAATGCGAGATTATGTACACCAGGTATTCCAAAACACTCTTTTACGCCTGCGCGCCAGAGTAAATCTAAAATGGCGCCAGCTAACGTAGTAGTGGAATGCTCAGGCATGAGGCGACAATACCGCGATATGAAAGAGGGAAGAGAATGAGCAACATAGTTTCGAAAAATCCCACAAATCTAAGCGATGTAATTGTCGAACTTCCAGCTGCTACCTCTGATGAGATTGTCGCCGCCGCAAAGCGCGCAAAGGCAGCGCAAAAAGCATGGGCAGCAATGCCCGCACCAGCACGTGGTCGAGTAATTGCAAATGTCGGACGACTTGTTGAAGCTAATAAGGAATTGCTTGCAAAATTAGTAACTCGCGAAATGGGCAAAGTTTATGCCGAAGCGCTAGGTGAAGTGCAAGAAGTTATCGATACCTGTGATTTCTTCATAGGCGAAGGTCGTCGAATGTATGGTCAAACCGTGCCAAGTGAAATGCCTAATAAGAATTTATTTACTTTCAGAATGCCGGTTGGTAGCACGCTAATTATTACTGCTGGAAATTTTCCAGCAGCCGTACCGTCTTGGTACATCGTTCCAGCGTTATTAACTGGTAACTCGGTAATTTGGAAACCAGCAGAATTTACGCCAGCCGTTGCCACCGCGCTCACCGCTATTTTTCACGCTGGCGGTGTACCAAAAGATATTTTGATCACTCTTGTTGCAGAAGGCGCCGCAACATTTGAAGCGATGGATAAATGTTTAGCGCAAGGGCTAATAAATAAAGTTGGCTTCACTGGATCAACTGAAGTTGGTCGAAAAATCGGTGCAAAGACTGGCGAATATATTCAGAGCGCATGCCTTGAACTAGGCGGCAAAAATCCAATGGTCGTAATGCCAGATGCAAATCTAGATTTGGTTCTAGACGGCGCACTCTTCGCCGGATTCGGAACTGCCGGACAACGATGCACATCACTTGGAACGCTCTGGTTGCACGAATCTATCTATGACGCATTCTTAGCGCGCTATGCCGAAACTGTTGCTAATGCAAAAGTTGGCGACCCAATGAAAGATGTTCTATTCGGACCCATGATTAGCGAGAAATACTTAGAGAACCATTTAAAACATTTAGCAATGATTCAAAAACACCATACCGTCCTGGGTTCTACCGGCGTTGGCCGGATTACAAAAGAGAATCCCCGCGCTGGTTTTGTGGGAGATCCTGAGGCTGGCGTCTTTGCGCATCCAACTATCGTTGCCGGTATAACAAAAGATGATGAACTTTATGCAACTGAAACATTTGGCCCATTAGTAACTGTCGGGAAATTCAAAACAATCGAAGAAGCAATTGAACTATCCAATGGGCACGGCTATGGCCTCTCTTGTGCAATTTATAGTAGCGACCCAAAAACAATTTGGACTTATCGTGAAGGCGTATCTGCCGGAATGATGTCAGTTAATAATTCAACTTCAGGAGCCGAAGCCCATTTGCCTTTCGGAGGAAATGGCAAAAGTGGAAACGGTTCCCGTCAAAGTGGTGTTTGGGTACTGGATCAATTTACAAGATGGCAATCACTCAACTGGGATTGGTCCGGTAAATTACAAAAAGCCCAGATGGATACTGTTGAAGTTGCGCATAACCCTAATTTCCGAATCGCTGAATAACAAGTAAAGGATAGATTTACGCCATGACCACAAAAGATCCAATTCATCCATTCGATTTACTAGAGGTTGAACGCGAACTAACTGAAGAACAACGCGCTATTCAAAAAGTTGCGCGCGATTTTGTTGCTAAAGAAGTCAAACCACATATTGCTGCTTGGTATGAAAGCAGCGATATCCCAGTTCGCGAATTAGCACTTAAGTTGGGTGCCATTGGAATGTTAGGTATGCACCTTGAAGGTTATGGCTGCGCTGGAACTGATGCCACTTCTTATGGTCTAGCTTGTTTAGAACTTGAAGCTGGCGATTCCGGGTTGCGTTCCCTCGTTTCAGTACAAGGATCACTTTCAATGTTTGCGATTCATGAATATGGCAGCGAAGCCCAAAAAGAGAAATGGTTGCCAGAAATGGCGGCGGGCCGTGCGATTGGGTGTTTTGGTTTAACTGAAGCAGATTTTGGATCTAACCCATCCGGAATGCTCACCAATGCAAAACGTGATGGCGATAATTGGATTATTAACGGCAACAAGATGTGGATTACAAATGGCACTGTCGCCGATGTAGCCATTATTTGGGCGCAAACCGATGAAGGAATCCGTGGTTTTGCGGTCGATACTAAGACCGCTGGCTTCCAAGCAAATTTAATCAAACATAAACTTTCACTTCGCGCTTCATTGACTGCGGAGTTAGTTTTCACAAACCTAAAAGTTTCAGATGCTGACCGCTTACCTGGCGCCACTAGTTTGCGCGCTCCCCTGATGTGTCTTGCCGAAGCTCGCTATGGGATTATTTTTGGAACCGTCGGTGCTGCACGAGATTGCCTAGAAACCGCCCTTGCTTATGCTGCTACCCGCGAACAATTTGATGGCCCTATTGCTCGTCATCAAATGACGCAAGCAAAGTTTGCTGCGATGGCAACCAGATTGAACACTGCGATGCTGTTAGCACTTCACATCGGAAAAATTAAAGATGCGGGCAAAATTCAGCCACAGCAAATCAGTATGGGTAAATACAACAATGCGATGGCAGCTCTTGAAATCGCACGCGAAGCGCGATCAATCCTTGGTGGCGCTGGCATCACAACTGAATATTCGGTATTCCGGCATATGGCTAACTTGGAGACTGTTCTTACATATGAAGGAACCCATGAGATTCATTCGTTAGTTATTGGTGAAGCCCTCACTGGAATCCCGGCTTACCGCTAGTTATCGGCTCCAAGTTCAGGTGCACCTAATCGATAAGAGACGGGCGTTTCCGAAAACTTAATTGGATTAGCAATAGTTTTACTATTTTTTCCAGAACGCGGATCTTTTATGGTAACGATTGGTTCTAAGCCAATTGCAGCCGCGAGGTTAATCCCTTCCGCAATTGAATTAATTGGACCAGCAGGTACCCCAACTTTTGTTAGCACTTCACTCCAATAACTGGCAGTTTCCGTGGCAAATTTTGCATTTAAGATTTCATTTAACGCCAACCTATTTGCTACGCGAAGAGAGTTGCTTTCAAAACGGGAACCATTGGCAATATCCAAATTTAATACTTTAACTAATTCCAAAAACTGACCATCGTTGCCAACTGCGATAATTAAGCGCTGATCTTTTGCTTGATAAACTTCATAAGGTGCAATGCTTGGATGTGCATTCCCCATTGCTTTTGGAGTAACGCCAGCTCCAGCAAACGCAGCACTTTGATTAACCATGGCAGAAAGTGCTGAACTTAATAAATTAATTTCGATTTTCTGACCAACTCCAGATTTCGCTCTACTAACCAACGCAGCTGATATTCCTAACGCTGCATGTAACCCCGAGATAACATCGACTAACGCCACCCCTACTTTTGTTGGTGAGTTTTCATCTGCTCCAGTAATGCTCATCAATCCGCTCATGCCTTGCACTAACAAGTCATACCCGGGAAGTTTCGCAGCGGCCATACTTGTGCCAAAGCCCGAGATCTGGCAATAAATTAACTTTGGAAATTTTTTATGTAATTCTTCATAACCTAGACCGAATTTTTCCATAGTGCCAATCGTAAAATTCTCCACCAAAACATCACACTTGCTGATGATCTCCAACGCCTTAGCTCTACCGAGATCGGTAGTTAAATCTGCGGTTACCCCAATTTTATTTCGATTTACCGATTGGAAATAGGTTGAATCGCCATCAGAAGTAAATGGCGGACCCCAGGTTCGGGTGTCATCGCCGGTGGCCGGTCGTTCAATTTTGATTACTTCCGCGCCCATATCCCCGAGCAACATAGTTGCATATGGCCCTGCTAACACTCGCGAAAAATCCGCAATTTTGATTCCGGCTAACGCTGACATTTACTTAATTAATTCGCGGATTCCGCTAATCAACCGATCAACATCTTCGTTGGTGTTGTAAGGAGCTAAACCAGCTCGGATCGCACCGGCATCACCAAGTCCTAACGATAAACAAGCCTCCAGGCCGTAAAAATTTGAAGCTGGTGCATTTACATTTCTACTTGCTAAATGCTGATAAACATCGACTGAATTTATGCCGTCGAGTGTGAAGAATGCCGTTGGCGTGCGATGCGATGCATTGCTATAAACCTTAATTTTTGGAAGCGCGCGTAATTGTTTATCCATGTAAGTAAATAACGTTTCTTCATAGCGTTCCATTGCGGTCATTGATGCCACGATTTGTTCCCGGCGAGAACCGCTCTGATTAGGCAAAATGCCCGCTATAAAATCAATCGCAGCCGTAACTCCAGCCATAATTTCATATGGCAAAGTGCCAAATTCAAACCGCTCTGGGACTATCGAAGTTGCGGGTAAAAGTTTGTCATTCTGTAACGTATTTAATAATTCTGGGTCCGCCGCAATCGCAGCGCAATGTGGGCCAAATAATTTGTACGAAGAAAATCCATAAAAATCTGCACCTAAAGTTTTCATATCAATTAGCGTGTGTGGCGTTAAATGAACACCGTCAACATAAAAAAGCGCACCAACTGCGTGCACTAATTTTGAGATTGCTGGAATATTTGGTCGCGTGCCCAGCACGTTTGAAGCACCCGTTACTGCAACTAATTTAGTTTTAGAAGTTAGTAAGTTTCCAATAACTTCTGGGGCGAGTTCGCCAGTAGCGGTATCAATTTCCGCCCATTTAACAGTTGCCCCAACAGCTTCTGCTGCTTGTACCCATGGTCGAACATTTGAATCATGATCAAGGCGGGTGACAATAATTTCATCGCCAACTTTCCAAGATTTAGCTAAAGTTCTGGAGAAATCGTAAGTTATTTGAGTCCAACTGCGCCCGTAAACAACTCCAGCGCGATCGCAATTCAATAAATCTGCCACCGCACTTCGGAAACCAAGAACTACCGAATCTGCATTTTGTTCAGCTTTAGTGGTTGTACCGCGATTAGAAATAGCCGATGTAATAGTTTTTGCCATCGCATCGCCAACCGACTTTGGAACTTGTGATCCACCAGGGCCATCAAAGAAAGCAGTTCCAGAATTAAGCGCTGGGAATTGGGCGCGAATTAGGTTCACGTTGTAATCCATATCGGAAGTCATGTCGGAAGTCATGAGGTGGATTCTAGCCAGAGGTAGGGCAGTATTAGCGATGTGCATCTAACGCGAAGAGAATTAAACGGAATGCTCTTTGCGCTGGTTGGGGTATTTCTATTCTCACTCTCGCTCCCGATGACTAAATGGGCCTTGGAAAGTTTCAATCCATATTTGACCGCAACTTCTCGTCCGATACTCGCATCGCTGCTTGCGATTCCGTTGATGCTTACTGCAAAAGTACCGGCGTTGCCGCGGACCTTATGGAAACCAATGGTCTTCACAACTATTGGCGCTGCTTTTGCATGGCCAGTTTTGATTGCCTTAGCTCTGAATAGAACAACATCTGCTCACGTTGCTGTCATCGCCGCAATCATGCCGCTCACAACTGCGATCATGGCAGTCATACGTACCAACGAAAAAGTTAGTTGGCAATTTTGGTTAGCTTCCGCAACCGGAACTATTCTCTTAATTCTCTTTGCGATTTCACGGGGCGGCGCTGAAAATGGCGATCTGCTCGCCGATCTTCTAACAATCGGCGCAGTCCTTGCTTCTTCGTTCTGTTATGTAGAAGGTGCGGAACTCACAAAACTAATGCCCGGATGGCAAGTTATTTCATGGGTAGTAATTCTTGCACTCCCGATCTGCATTCCCGCCTCCATAGTAATTTGGATGAAAACAAATACTGGAGCCCCAATAACTGGTCACGCTATTTTCGGAATTGTGATGATTGGTTTCTCTTCTATGTACCTCGGTTTCTTTGCTTGGTATCGCGGGTTAAGTGATGCTGGAACTGCTCGCGGCTCTCAAGTCCAACAATTACAAGCAATCATGACCCTAGGTTGGGCCGCGCTTTTACTTAAGGAAAAAGTAACTCCGTTAATGCTGTTAATTGCTCTCGGTGTTATCACCTCAGTTCTTTGGGCGTTGATGTCACGCCGTAAACCTGCAGCGAATTAATTTAATCCACGTCTTGTAAGTAGCGGTGTGATAGTTGCATCGCGACCACGGAAGTTTCGAAACATTTGCATAGAATCAATTGACCCACCTCGACTTAATAACTCTTTTCGGAAATGATCGCCATTTGCACGCGTCAAACCACCGTTCTCTTTAAACCATTCAACCGAATCTGCATCCAATACTTCACTCCAGATATAGCCGTAATAGCCAGCAGAGTAGCCACCCGCAAAGATGTGCGAGAAATATGTGGAACGGTATCGCGTATGTACCGGCGGATAATCTAAGCCGTAATCTGCGATTGCTCTCCGTTCAAATTCATTCACATCATCCACAGCATCGGTTTCAGTAAGTGAATGCCATGCTAAATCTAGAATTGCAGCTGCTAGATAACTTGTAGTTGCAAAACCCTCGTTAAAAGTTGCTGCCGCTTGCAAATTATCAATCCAGGTTTGCGGCATTTGTTCGCCAGTTTTGTAATGGCGCGCATAGTTTTTTACAACTTCTGGCCACAAAATCCACATCTCATTTACTTGAGATGGGAACTCTACGAAATCCCGTTGAACGCTAGTTCCCGATACTCGTGGATATTTAACTTGTGAGAGCAAACCGTGCAGCGCATGTCCAAATTCATGGAACAAAGTAGTCGTGAAATCTAGCGTTAATAAGGCTGGCTCACCTTTTGGTGGTTTTGGAATATTTAGATTGTTTACTACTACTGGCAATTGCCCTAGTAACGTGTTTTGATCAACCAAACTATTCATCCATGCGCCACCACGCTTTGAATCTCTTGTGAAAAAATCGCCGATATATAAACCAAGCGGCGAACCATCTTCATTTTTAACTTCAAATGCCCGGGCTTCAGGATGGTAAGTAACTAGATCTTTTCGCTCTTGGAATGTTATGCCAAACAATTTTGTTGCGGCAAAGAAGACGCCATCGTGTAGAACTCGCTCTAGCTCAAAATAAGGCCGCATTGCGGCAGTATCAACGCTATGTTTTGCGAGTCGAACTTTCTCGGAGTACATCGCCCAATCCCAGCTCGCTAATTCAAATTCATGGCCATCAGAAATAATCGCTTCTTGTAATTGTTTACCTTCAGCACGTGCGTTTTTGACTGCGGCTGGTGCAATCTCTCGTAATACTTTATGTACATTTGCCGGACTGCCCGCGGTTTGCTCGTGTATGACATATTCAGCATGAGAACTTACCCCGAAAAGTTTTGCTCTACGGGCACGCAACTTAACCATTTGTAACAAAAGCGCTTTAGTGTCTTTCTCATTATTACGATTCCCCTTTACTAACGAAGCATCCATAATCTTTTTGCGTAGTTCCCGATTTTTAAGGGTTGTCAGAATCGGATTACCCGTGAAATTAACCATGGCTAATAAATATTTACCTTCGTGTCCGCGGTCTTTGGCAGCATTGCTTGCGGTTGCAATTTCGGTCGCAGTTAAACCATCTAGATCAACTAGGTTTTCAACCAAAACCCCGAGGTCATTGGTGTCATTTAACAAGTTCTTACCAAAAGCGGTCTGTAACTTGGAAAGTTCTTCATTAATCCCCGTTAATTGCACTCGCTCTGCTTCACTTAGATGAGCGCCGGCGTGCACTAAATCTCGATAATATTTTTCAAGCAACCAGCTATCTTCACTATTTAGATTAAGCGAACTGCGGTTTTCGTAAAGAGATTTAACCTTGGCGAATAATTTTGGGTTCAATTGAATCGCATCAGAATGGGCCGCCAACTTAGGCGCAATCTCAGCTTCGATTTCATCAATCACATCGCTAGTATCGCTAGAAGATTTATTGTAAAAAACATTGAGCATACGACCTAGTAATTGTCCGCTCTTTTCTAAAGCCACGATCGTGTTCTCAAAAGTTGTTGGCTCAATTGCGTCAATGATGGCTGCAACTTCGGCAAGCTGAGCTTTAGTACCCTCATAAAAAGCCGGTAAATAGTGCTCATCTTTTATAGCGGCAAAAGGTGGCAGCTCGTAAACCAGTGCGCTCCGCGCAAAAAATGGATTTTCAGCCACTTAAACGTTCCACAAAAACTCTTGAATTCTCAAAAATAGTTTCGGCATCAAAATCCATCGTGGCGACGTGATAACTATTTAGCAATTCAATTCTATTTTTCTCATTGCTACCAATCTCTTCCATAATGATTTCAGTATTCGATACCCCTAAAACATGGTCATCAACGCTATGAAAGAGTAATAGCGGAGTTTTAACGCTGCCAAGATAGCTCCGAGATTTCTTCAAGAATTCATAAAGTTGCACAACCCCCGCGGTAGGAAGAACGTCATAACCCCACTCCGTTACCCCAGGTTTTTTTATATCGTCACCAACCGATGGCATGCCCGCCTTTAATTTTGCCAATATTCGCCCAAATTTAATTTTTACACCTGGAATGTGAATCATCGGGTTGACTAACACGATTCCGGAAATCTTTCCTTGGTTCTTAGCCGCTACGTAAAGCGTATTTCCACCGCCCATGGATAACCCACAGATAAATATCTTCTCGCAAATTTTTGAAAGATCATCAATCTCTTTTTGCACGCGATCTGGCCATTCCGGCCATTTAACGTGATTTAGATCTTGCCATTTGGTCCCATGCCCCGGAATCCGTGGCACTCTGATTGTGTAACCAAGTTCTTGAAAATAATGAGCCCAAGGTCGCATTGAAGCCGGCGATCCGGTAAAACCATGTACTAAAACAATTCCAATTTTGCCATGCTTACCTTTGCCATCATGGGCATAATCAGTAAGCCATCCGGCCGGTGCGTTATCGGTAGCCATGTCGCCACTCTAATGTGAAATGTCATATCTAGCCTCTAGATTACGGAGATGAGTTCTCCATTAGATAACCGCACGCTCGCCGAAACTACTTTTGTGGTTGTTGATTTAGAAACGACTGGTTGGTCACCCGCTAGCGGCGCGGCCATTACCGAAATTGGCGCGGTAAAAGTCTCTGGTGGCAAAGTTATTGCAGAGTTCCAAAGCTTGATTAACCCCGGTTCACCGATTCCGGAATTAATAACTAACGTCACTGGAATATCCGATGCGATGGTTATGAAGTCGCCTTGGATTCATGAAGTGGTACCGATCTTTTTGGAATTCTGCGGCTCCCCTGATGAAACTGTGCTAGTCGCTCATAACGCGCCATTTGATATGAGTTTTTTATTAGCAGCTGTTTCAGCCGCCGCTTTCGAATGGCCCGAATTTCCGGTGATTGATACCGCTTACCTGGCACGAAAAATTCTTACTAAAGATGATGTGCCAAACAATAAATTAGAAACGCTCGCCGCATATTACGGAACCAATTCACAACCAAACCATCGCGCGCTCGATGATTCGCGCGCCACTGTAGATGTTCTACACGGCCTCTTTGAAAGGTTAGGAAGTTTTAGCGTTACTACGCTGGCAGAGTTGCTTGATTTTTAAGTAAATTTCCAACTGTGGTTGCGATCGTGAATGGATCAATCGGGTGAGTAACCACGCCATCAGCCCGCGACCACCCGGCTAACCAAGCATCTTGAACTCGCCCAGTGATGACCAATACCGGCGGACAATTAAATAACTCATCTTTCAACTGGCGAGCTAACCCCAAGCCACCTTCAGGGACTGCTTCGCCATCCAAGATGTAAATATCAGCGTGTTTTTTATCATCGATGTAGCTTTTAACCGCAGCACCGGTGGCGAATTCCATTATTTTATGTTCTGGGAAATCCACCGAAATTCGCTTTCCTAAAGCGCTCATAATCGAACTCCGAACTGAAGCATCATCCGAATAAATCGCGATGGTCAATTTACGGTCGGAATTCATGGCTCGAGTTTAGCGAGCAAAATCAATTCTTTTTCTCCACCCCGATCCATTCCGAGCGTGATGCGTTTCACCAGTTATACGAGGAAAAAGGGCTTCCCCCAACCCAGTTAAGTCGGTAATTCGCGACAAATCAGGAATAATCGCCCTTATGTCTAGCACCGTGGCAAATCCGGCTTCAATGCCAAGGAAAGTGAATCGTCCAAATCTTGTGGCGGTCGGAACAATTGTCTGGCTCTCCAGTGAATTGATGTTTTTCGCGGCTCTCTTCTCAATGTATTTCACAACTCGTTCCGTGCAAGGTCCGAAAGTTTGGGCCGAATCAACTGGATTGTTAAACATTCCATTTGCCGCCGTTAACACCACAGTTCTTGTGCTTTCATCAGTAACGTGTCAATTTGGTGTGTTCGCCGCAGAAAGATTTCAGGCATCGAGGAGCGGCAAGTTATGGCAATTTAAAAAATGGGGCATGCGGGAATGGTTCGCACTAACTTTTTTAATGGGCGCTTTCTTCATCGGCGGCCAAGTTTATGAATATGCAAAATTAGTTTCCGAAGGAATTTCACTCTCTGCGCAAGCCTACGGTTCAGTTTTTTACATAACTACTGGCTTCCACGGTATGCACGTAACCGGCGGATTAATTGCTTTCTTAGTAGTTTTGCTGAGAGTTTTCAAAGCCCAAAAATTTGGCCATAAACAAGCCACTACCGCAATTGTGGTTTCTTATTATTGGCACTTCGTCGACATCGTTTGGATCGCGCTCTTCTCGGCGATCTACTTAATTAAGTAGGAAGCAAGGTAATGAATTTTATTTCGAGATACCGCCGATCTAAATTCTTTGGTCCTGCACTTTTAGCCGCTGCGCTTTTTCTACTAGCTACTTCTTACTCTGTCGCCAGCGCAACAACTTTCAAGGCGGTCACGCCTACTTCCGATAAAACCACTTTGATCGCTGAAGGAAAAGAAATCTTCGCTCGCGGATGTTCCTCATGTCATGGCTTAAACCTAGAAGGTGGCGCAATTGCACCATCCCTAATTGGAGTTGGCGCTGCATCAGTTGATTTTCAAGTTGGAACTGGCCGAATGCCAATGGCAGATATGAGCGTCCAAGCCGCGCGGAAAACCCCGGTTTACAATGAAGCCGAAACTGCGGCGCTGGCAGCTTATGTTGCATCGCTCGCCCCTGGCCCGGCGGCAATTAAAAATGAGGATCTAGCCTGGGAACGATCTGGTGATGCTGCCGAAGGTGGCCAATTATTTAGAACTAATTGCGCAATGTGTCATAACTTTGCTGGTCAAGGCGGAGCCCTCACTCAAGGAAAATACGCTCCATCAGTAATGGGAGCCGAACCAAAACAAATTTACGAAGCGATGATTACTGGCCCGCAATCAATGCCAGTTTTTTCTGACAAAATAATCACGCCGGCTGAAAAACTTTCGATTATTAAATGGATTAAAACTGCGGAAGCCGAACCAAGCCTTGGTGGTGCATCATTGGGCCGAACCGGTCCAGTAACTGAAGGTTTGCTCTCTTGGACACTCGGTATTGGTGGCTTAATTGGTGTTGCAGTATGGCTAGCATCGAAAGCGCGGTAACTAGATGACAACAGATAACCATTCAAAAGAAGTTGCACCGCTAAGCGATCCAGGAATTCCAGAGCACGTACACCGCAGAACCGACACCGATCCCAAAGCTGCTAAAAAAGCGGAACGTCAAGTCGCAATTCTCTTCTCAATATCTGCACTTGGGACAGTTCTATTTGTCTATTCATACACATTTATGAGCGAAAATTTATTTGTATTCCTGCCCGTGATGGGAAGTACAAATGCAAAGCAACTTTTCCTAGGACTCGGAATGGCAATCTCGCTCTTCTTCATTGGTATGGGCGCAGTCCATTGGGCGAAAATGTTGATGCCAGATAATGAAGTCATTGCCCATCGCCACGAATTGCGATCCGAAGAAGTAGATCGTGAAGATTTTGTAAAAACTGTAAAAGAAGGTGCAGCAGCTGCGGGTCTTGGCCGTCGCTCGCTAATCAAACGTTCACTCGGTGCCGCCCTTGGTTTAGTAGGACTTACTCCCCTCTTATTGCTCCGCGATTTAGGCCCACTACCTAAAGATGATTTTTCTAAAACCTCTTGGGAAGCCGGCACTCGTTTAGTTACCGATCCGGGCGATCGCCCAATTAAGCCATCCGATTTAGA
>DKNC01000006.1:15814-16896 GCA_002470135.1 Actinobacteria bacterium UBA7398
ATGCCGAACGTCTCTCTTGGACCCACGAAGGCATCATTGCTTTCTCAAAAATTTGTTCACATATGGGCTGTGCAGTTGCGCTCTACGAACAGCAAACTAAACATTTGCTATGCCCTTGCCATCAATCTACTTTTGATGTTACTCGTGCCGCCAAAGTTATCTTTGGCCCATCTGCTCGACCTCTGCCACAATTAGCGTTAGCACTTGATAGTGATGGGTACTTAGTTGCTAAGCAACCATTTACCGAACCTGTAGGACCAAGTTTTTGGGAGCGTGATTCAGCATGAGCGCAAAAGAGCGTGCTGCCGGAGCAGTAGCAAACTATGTAGACGAACGAACTGGCGCTGCCAAGTGGATGAAGAAGAATTTAACAAAAGTTTTTCCGGATCACTGGTCCTTTATGCTTGGCGAAATTGCGCTCTACTCCTTCATCATTTTGTTGCTCTCTGGAACGTTCTTAACGTTCTGGTTTGACCCATCAATGAAGGAAGTTGAATACGAAGGAAGCTACGGACCGCTTTCTGGTCTGAAAATGTCGGCGGCTTACGCTTCAACTCTCCACATATCCTTTGATGTTCGCGGCGGTTTATTAATGCGCCAAATTCATCATTGGGCTGCTTTGTTATTTATGGTTGCAATCGTGGTGCATTTACTCCGCGTTTTCTTTACCGGAGCATTTAGAAAACCTCGAGAATTTAACTGGTTAATCGGCATTGGTTTGTTAACGCTTGGAATCGTTGAAGGTTTCCTTGGTTATTCACTTCCAGATGATCTGCTCTCCGGTACCGGAATTCGAATTGCTGAAGCAATAATTCAAGCAATTCCCGTAGTTGGTTCATACCTTGCCTACTTTGTTTTCGGTGGCCCATTCCCAGGTGAAGTTTTTATTCCACGTATTTACACCGTACATATTCTTTTGCTACCTGGCATATTCCTTGCGCTAATTACAGTGCACTTAATGTTGGTCTGGTACCAAAAACACACGCAATATCCAGGCCCTGGTCGGACTGAAAAGAATGTTGTTGGTTATCCATTAATGCCGATCTATATGGCTAAAGCTGGCGGATTCTTCTTTATCGTTT
>DKNC01000041.1:0-1016 GCA_002470135.1 Actinobacteria bacterium UBA7398
TCACCTTGTGCACCAGTATCACCAGCACTGCCTACCGAAACTGAACCCGTTGATCCAGTTTTTCCATCAACGCCTTGCGGACCCATTAATCCAGTTGGACCTTTTAAATTAATTGGAACTGGCCATTTCCCATTTGCTTTTGGGCCAAATAAATTAAATGTTTTTGTATCAATATAAAAATCGCCGTTTATTCCAACCGACGCAGAAGGTGTACCGCTGCCGCTTAATAACATTGTTGGAATTGCAGAAGTTGTTCTTCCTGCAGCTTTAAATGTTTTTCCAAGTGCTGCGCCAGAGCTTGCCGTTGCCGAAATTTGTGTTGCAATCAATGTAAAAATTACTAGAGGAAAGAGAAATGTTTTACTTGATTTTGCTTTCATCGCGACCCATTCCTAGAGAGTTTTGGTCCCCCATGGCTGGGGGACTTCCACTAAGTAGAGTGCTCCCCCTTTAATGTCGGTTAAAAGATGATTCTCGTCTTTCAGATAAGCGCTAATGAGCATAAATTTGAGGGTTCTGTCCATAATTCACACCTGACTTTAAGGAAAACTATACTTTTACCACAGGGTCAATCAGTTATATAGGGCCATCAAGCGCAAAGCGTTTGAATTAATGGTTAGGAGAAAAGTGAAGAAGAAATTTGTAGCTGCAGCACTCGCTACTGGAATTGTTATTTCATTAGGAACTGCTGGCTTTGCATCAGCACATGGCATGGGTGGAGAAAGTGGAACGAAAGCAGAAAGAAGTGCAGATCGCGCTGCTAAAGACACTTTAATCGCTACAACTATTGGACTTGATGCTGCAACAATTAAGTCTCGCTTGCACGCTGGAGAAACTCTTGCAGCAATTGCTGGAAATAAAACTTCCGCACTAATCACTGCACTAGTTGCAGCTAAAACTAAAGAGATTGATGCCGCTCTTGCTGCCGGAAAATTAACAGCAGCGAAAGCAACAACTCTTAAGACAAACCTAACTGCACACATAACTGAAAGAGTTAACCAAGTTCGTGGTCCAGG
>DKNC01000041.1:1139-2777 GCA_002470135.1 Actinobacteria bacterium UBA7398
GTAACGGCCACGCCGTCATTGATCACGGGCCAAATGTTTATGACGCGCTAGATGACTATCCGGTCTTCTGTATTTTGTGCGCAGAAGGCGTAGCGGCCGATCCAGGCTCATTCGGAATTGTTTTAGGAGGTTCTGGCAATGGCGAACAAATGGCTGCAAATAAAGTAAAAGGAATTCGAGCAGCACTTGTATGGAGCATTGAAACTGCCAAATTAGCTCGGGAACATAACAATGCAAATGTCATTTCTATCGGTGGCCGGATGCATAGCGAAGAGTTCTGCTTAGAACTTGTAGATACTTTCTTAGCTGAATCTTTTCCGGGCGATGAACGTCATGTTCGTAGAGTTAACTTGATTAGCAAGTACGAACGGGATGGAAAGCTTTAACTTCTTAAGTTGTAAGTAAAATCTGTGACGTTATGATCTTTTCGTAACCCTTTTCCTTCAAACTTAGTAAGCGGACGCCAATCAGGTCGCTCCACAATTCCGCCTTCAAATGCTGAATGTTCTAAAAATACTTTCTTAATATAATTTGCATAATCTTGCCAATCGGTTGCGATATGAATTCGCCCATTTGGTTTCAATTTGCTTGCCAGAATATCTAGGAATGGCCCTTGAATAATGCGGCGCTTTCGTTGTCTAACTTTTGACCACGGATCCGGAAAGAAAATGTGGAAAGCATTTATGGAGTGATTTGGAAAGGAGTCTCGAAGTGCAACTGTGGCGTCGTCTTCTAATAATCTAAGGTTTAAAAGTTCGCCTTCTGCAATTTTCATTAATAGAGCGCCGATTCCAGGTGTATGTACTTCGATTGCTATAAACCCAGTTTCTGGAAACTGTTCTGCGATTAGCGCAGTTGCCTCCCCCATGCCGCTGCCAACTTCGACAATTATCTCTTTCGAGTTCGGAAACAATTCATGTGGCGTAATTTGGCTCTCCGGCCGTAAACAGAATTTATCTGAATATTTTGTAATTGCTTCAGCCTGCGCATCTGTCATTCGATTTCCCCGCAACGTGTAACTTCTAATCGAAGGCAGCCGGTCGTTTAGGGGTTTCATAGTGGTTAAGCCTGCCATCACTTTTTAGATAGGATTTCCAAAATTCGAGAGGAAACCATGCCTGGTATAAACATTTCGCGAGCTGAAGCGCTAGAGCGCTCATCCCATCTAACCGTCGCAAGTTATGACGTGACCATAGATGTAACCAATGGCGAAGAGACCTTTATAGCTAAGACAATTGTGAAATTTGCCTGTAACAAACCAGGCTATGACACTTTCGTAGACGCGGTTGGTAAGCGGATTATCTCCGCAACCCTTAACGGCGAATCGGTTGATGTTACGAATTTTGATGGTGAATCCGTTTTTCTAAAGAATTTAGCAGCAAGTAATGAATTAGTTTTAGAGATAGAGGCGATTTATTCTAAGAGCGGCGAAGGATTGCAACGTTCGGTCGACCCAGTTGATAACGAGGTATATCTATATTCTCAAGGTGAAACCGCATTCATTCGACACATGTTCCCTTGCTTTGATCAACCAGATTTGAAGGGGACTTTCACGCTCACTGCAATTGCGCCAAGTCATTGGGAAGTCATTTCAAATAATACTGAAAAGAGTAAGTCAGATTTAGGTAACAAGAAGAG
>DKNC01000041.1:2861-3685 GCA_002470135.1 Actinobacteria bacterium UBA7398
CGCAAATCTCTCTTTGAGTTTCTAGATGCGGAAGATGTTTTCTTAATCACCAAACAAGGCTTTGCTTATTTTGAAAATGTATTTGGGTTGGCTTATCCGTTTGCAAAGTACGACCAAATCGCCGTTGTTGATTTCAACTGGGGCGCAATGGAAAATGCTGGCGCAGTAACATTCCGCGAAGACTTATTGGTATTCCGCTCAAAAGTAACAGAACGAATGTATAGCGCCCGTGCCAACACGATCTTGCACGAAATGGCACACATGTGGTTTGGCGATATGGTGACTATGAAGTGGTGGGATGATCTTTGGTTAAATGAATCATTTGCTGAATGGTCTTCTTATTTAGCTTTAGTTGAAGCAACAAGATTTAAAAATGCTTGGGCCGGATTTAATACGGAGCGAAAGAATTGGGCTTACCGCCAAGACCAACTAACTTCCACTCACCCAATTGCTACCGATATGGTCGATATCGATACTGTAAAAGCTAATTTCGATGGTATTTCATATGCAAAAGGCGCTTCCGCGCTCCATCAATTGGTGGCACACGTAGGTCGAGATAATTTCATTTCTGGTTTGCAAAAGTATTTCGCAAAGCACGCATTTAAAAATACAACTTTGGATGACTTACTAAACGAATTAACAGCTACTAGTGGTCGTGATTTAAAACCTTGGGTAGATACTTGGTTAAAAACTTCTGGCGTTAACACCCTTCGCCCTAAATTAGAAATTAGCGGTGATACCTACTCTGCTATCTCGGTTATCCAAGAAGCCCCAACCATGCCGGTTGGTTCTACCGAACTACGGCCGCATCGAATGGCAGTCGG
>DKNC01000041.1:3723-3958 GCA_002470135.1 Actinobacteria bacterium UBA7398
TACTACTTAACGATCGCGATTTAAGTTACGGAAAAATTCGCTTCGATGACCGATCAATTGCAACTCTAAAATCCCACTTAGGCAAACTTGATGATGGCTTAGCTCGCGCACTTTGTTGGAGCGCGGCTTGGGACATGCTCCGTGATGCCGAAATATCCGCCACGGATTTTGTTGAAATCGCAATTGCTGGAATGCCTGGCGAAAGCGACATCACGATTGTCACAATGTTAATTGC
>DKNC01000035.1 GCA_002470135.1 Actinobacteria bacterium UBA7398
GCATTTAACTGCGGAAAAGGACAACCTGGACAAATCGCGGCGGTGAGTCATGGTTGCCCAGCGGCAATCTTCGACAAAGTAAATGTTCTCAATACTGTTGCGGAGGCCGGCAAATGATCAGTCCACAAGATTTAATCGAACGCATTACATCTGCAGCGACTACGGATGATTGCGTAGTTGTTATCTCCGAAAAAACTCAAGCAAACCTCCGTTGGGCAAATAGCACGCTAACGACAAACGGCGTGATTGCAGAGCGCTCGATAACAGTCATTGCATTTATTGCAGTCGATGGTGGAATGGCCGCGGGCTCGGTAACTCGTACTGATATTAATATTGGTGATATTCCGACAGTTCTTGCAGAAGCTAGCGCTGCTGCAAAAGCTTCTGGAGCAGCCGAAGATTTTGTACCGCTAGCTAAAAGCGTTGTAAGCGGAACCTGGCAGGATGCACATAATCCAACCGGGCCAGAAGTTTTCGCAAAGATTGCGCCTGATTTGGGCGATATGTTCGCTCGTTCTGTCGCAGATAAAATTGAATTATTTGGTTATGCCGAACATACAAACGCCACCACCTTCGTCGGATCAAAAGGTGGCTTAAGACTTCGCTATGACCTTCCAGTTGGTCGAATAGAGATGACTGGAAAATCTCATCAACGAACTAGATCTACTTGGGATGGCGTTGCTACTCGCGATTTTTCAAATGTAAAGATCGCTAACGTTGATGCAAATATTCGCGAACGTTTAAATTGGCAAGCAAAAAAGATTGATCTACCAGCGGGCCGTTACGACACCATCATGCCATCTGGTTCTGTAACTGACTTATTGACATACATGATGTGGATGAGCGCAGCTCGAGATGCCAATGAAGGGCGTTCGGTATTCAGTAAGCCTGGTGGCGGAACTCGAATTGGCGAAAAACTTTCTAATGTCTCTATGCAACTATTTAGCGATCCTGCCTATAAAGAAATTGCTAGTTTGGAATGCGCGCCATTTGTGGCTAATGCATCCAGTGGACCGTTCAGCTCCGTTTTTGATAATGGCCAGAGCGTTAAGCGCACTGATTGGTTAAAAAATGGCGAATTAACTTCGCTAATCCAGACCAGATCTTCAGCTGTCGCAACTTCCCTTCCCTACACACCAATCTCAGATAACTTAATTATGAAAGTAGATGGTGGTGCTGGATCACTTAACGATTTAGTGAAAAAAGTTAACCATGGATTACTTCTAACAACAATGTGGTACATCCGCATGGTTGATGCAAATACTTTGCTATTGACTGGCCTAACCCGTGATGGCGTTTATTACGTAAAAGATGGCGAAGTGCAAGGTGCGACCAATAACTTCCGTTGGAACGATTCGCCAGTTTCAGTGCTCTCCCGAGTTATTCACGCCGGTGCAACCGAATGGACGCAAGCTCGAGAATGGGCTGGCGATATCGATCGCGCTGCATTCCCGCCGCTGGTTATTAAAGATTTCAATATGTCTACCGTAAGTCCAGGAAGCTAATCTTTTAAAAAGGTTTTCCGTACTTATCAAGTAGTCGAATTAAATTAATTTCGTTTCGCTCTTTATTTCCAGTACGCCATAAACCTTGTTCTTGGGTATCTGGAATGAAATTAAGTGGGCGAACACCTGGAACTCTCCGTACGTTAACGCCAATTCTTCGTGCTTGGAAATACCACCAGAGGTCGTCGGTATGGAAGGAAAGTTCGGCATAAAGATCTTCATCAAGAGCTTCTGGGTGTAAAAGCTCTTTTGTAAATAGCGTTCCAGCACCCGAAGTTGCAAACATTTCGTTTTCGGGACCATTTGATTCGCTCCATTGCTTATCCCATTGCGTAAAAGTCTGGATTGCGCCAGATTTTTCAACAGTAACGTGATGTGCCCGACTGGCGATAATCGAGTTTGGATAGAGATTATGTTGAATCATAATTTTCAGCGTTAGATCCGGTTCAATAATTAAATCATCGTCAATCACAATGACTGGAAAGTCTGTGCGATTAAGAGTTGGAATTAGTTTCTTCCCGGGTCCGATATCCGAAACTTCAAAAATCTTAATTCCCGCAACTTCTAAATGATTTCTGACTGATTGTGTTAGTTGGCCTATCTCAGATTTGGCAATATTTAAATGAATTTCTGCAGGTGGCAAAGTTTGATTTTTTAGGGATGGAATTAGCTCCGGCAAAGATGCAAAGCGAGCTGGGAAACTGGTTAGTGAGAGTATGTACTTCCAACTCTTGTTCCCTCCCAAGTCTGGAAGTGCTAATAGATTAAGTAATTGGAGCGAATCTTCAGTTTGATGTAGTTGGGCCGAAATCGCTTTTAAATTACGTCGGTTTTCAGTCAATTTCGAACCAATTACTCGATTGCCGCGAATTAAGTAAAGAGTGGCCGCAAAAATGAGTACGAGTAGAGCCAATTTTAAGTAAGACATGTGTTACACCTTATCCTCGAAGGTGGCCGCGCTCATTGCAACCACGCAGCGCCATTAAATTATCCGATGGCCAGACCGAAATTGTAGTAATACTGCACGGTGAAATATCAATATGGAAAATGCTCTCTGGGCGGGCGCTAATAATTGCCGCTACCGCAGTCTTAATAATGCCATTATGAGTAACTACAACAATTTTCTTACCTGGGTTATCGGTAGCTACCCGATCAATTCCTTCCAGAGCACGAGCTGATACTTCATCGTAGGACTCACCATCCGGTGGAATATACGAAGTTGATGCTAACCAATGCTTATATTCATCAGGGTAATCTGCAGAAACTTCAGCTACTGACATGCCATCCCATTTGCCGAATGATTGTTCGATCCAAATGTCCTCAGTCAAAATTTCTAATTTTGTACTCTTTGCAATTTCAGCAGCAGTCTCTTGCGTTCGACGCAGCGGCGATGCAAAAATTAAATCGGGTTTGAATTTAGCAATCTCAAGGGCGACTGCTTTAGCTTGTCCGATACCAACTTCCGTAAGCTCAGGATTTAACGGCCCACTCCCAGAAAATTTTCGCGCTGGCGTTAATATGGTTTCGCCATGGCGAACTAAATAAATAGTGGTTGGCTCTTCCCCACTAATTAACCGTTCCATTAAAAAATTTTGTTGAATTGGCTCTCTTACAGAGCTTGGCGCACCATCTAAAACATCATTAAGGATGCGGTCAGCATGTGAATTTTCTTCGCGGGGAATCCAAGTGAAAGTGATAAATTCGCGTGGATGGATATCGCGCGCTTGAAAAGCTAACTTCTTCATATCTGGATGCTTTATCTGCCAACGCCCCGACATTTGTTCAACTACCAGCTTGCTATCCATCCGTACTTCGATTTCAGCGGTTGCATCAATTTCATGTGCTGCCGTTAAACCAGCGATTAAACCGCGATATTCAGCAACATTATTAGAAGCTACTCCAATAGTTTCGGCTACTTCCTTTAAAGTTTTACCATTTTCGTAAACCACAGCACCAAAAGCTGCTGGGCCCGGATTTCCGCGGGAGCCACCGTCGGCGGTAATTGTTAATTTTCTAGCCATTTAAAACCCTTTTGGTCGCACCAAAATTCGGCGACATTCTTCACATCTGACTACTTCATCGATCGGAGTTGCTTTGATTTTGCTAAGTTCAACTGCATTTATTGAAAGGTGGCAACCATCGCATTTACCTTCTATTAATCGAGCGGATCCAATGCCATCTGCAGATTTTCTTATTTTTTCATAGAGCTCAATCAATTCCGCGCTGATTTTGCTGACAATATCCACTCGTTGCTTTTGTGCGCTAGCGCCGGCGGTAGATATCTCAGCAAGTTCGTTAGTTTTTTGAGTTTCTAGTTCATTAATTTTTGCTTTCAATTGATCACGCTCTGCACTTAGAGATTTAATTCGATCATCAATTCCATCTACTCGCACCATAACTTCAAGTTCTATCTCTTCGAGTTCGCTTCTACGTTTATTTAGTGAAGCCAACTCATGTTGCATCTGCTCTAACTCTTTAGGTGATGCGGTGCCAGATGCCATTCGTTTTTCATCTTTATCTATTCTCGCAACCACTTGCTCAACATCTACCTCTGATTTGGTTAGTTCGTGCTTAATATCTGCTTTCTCAGTTTCCGCTGCAATTACTAAATCTCTCGTTGAGTTATGAGAAATTGTGACAATCTCTAACGCTGCAATCACCGGAAGTGTCTTAGCTTTATGGGCTAATTGGGTGAGCAAAGTATCTAAAGTTTGTAGGGTAATTAAACGTTCTTGCTCTTCGGGTGCGGATTTCATAACCAGGCACTCCCCTCGAAGGGCTAAATAATTTGGAGTTGTAATTCGGTCTTGTGGGCGCTGAGGGGATCGAACCCCCGACATCCTCGGTGTAAACGAGGCGCTCTACCGCTGAGCTAAGCACCCGGGCTGCCGATCTTCTGGCAGCTTGGTCCGCGAAGTCTACATGGTCGCCAACGCAGTTTTGTACTCGTTGATATCGCGAGCAGCGCTAATCGCGTTAATAACTTGCCATTTAACTACGCCTGATTTATCAACTATGAATGTGCCGCGCAGTGCGCAACCACGAGCTTCGTCAAATACACCATATTTTTTAGCAACTTCACCATGCGGCCAGAAATCGCTCAGCACCGAAAATTGATAAGCCTCGCGCTCGGCAAATACTTTTTGAGTGAATGGTGAATCGCAAGATATTGCGAGTAGTTCAACGCCATCATTTTGGAAAGCGCTAAGGTCGTCGCGAAGTGCACAAAGTTCGCCAGTACAAGTTCCAGTGAATGAGAATGGATAAAAAGTAATTACTACATTCTTTTTTCCACGGAACGAAGAAAGTGAAAGAACCTCACCATGTTGATTCTTCAATTCAAAGTCGGGAGCGAGCGCACCTATCGTCAGTGTCATTTTATTCCTATCTATTTTTTAGTGGATTTTCTAGCAACAAGTTTGGTTGCAGTCCAATCGGATGCAACCGGTAGCGATGATGTCACGCTTAGCCCAGCAATTGGCGCGGCATCTTGAATATCACTTGGTTCAACATGGCCAGCTCTTCCCGCTTTTGGAGTTAGTAACCAGAGCGAACCGCTTTCGGCTAAGTAAGTTAGTCCATCTACTAATTCGTCAATTAGATCGCCATCGTCTTCGCGCCACCAAATTACTACTGAGTCAACTACTTCATTTATTTCCCCAGAAAGTAAATCATTTCCGGAGCTATTGATGATTGCCTTGCGAACGCCTTCATCGCAATCGCTGCCGTAGCCAGATTCTAAAATCAGATGACCACTTACAATTCCCATTCGGGCTGCCACTAAATCGGGCCCCACAGGGGTGCTCACTCCGACCTACCTCTCCGTACGCCAATCGCGCTAACTGAAATCGTTCGAACAGGGAGAAGTCCACCGAAACTAGAGCGATTGCGCAAGTCCCCCGCCTGTGACCAATATTTCGGCGCTTCGATGTGACTCTTGAGCCCGTAACGGGAAAGATAGAGCCGTGCGCGATTTGAATGAGTTACCGAACAATGCCATTGATGCCCTAATCGACACCAACCCCGAAGAGACCGCTGAATGGCATCAATCTTTTGATGCGCTAGTAAAACATGCTGGTCCAACTAGGGCCCGCTATTTAATGCTCTCACTATTGCAACATGCGCATCAACAAGAATTGCATCTACCTGCGCTTCGATTAACTGATTACATCAACACAATTCCGCCAGAGCGTGAGCCAACATTTCCGGGCGATGAAGCAATTGAACGGAGAATTCGCGCGTATATCCGTTGGAATGCTGCGCTATTAGTGCATCGCGCACAACGCCCCGGTATCGGAGTTGGCGGGCACATCTCATCTTTCGCATCTTCAGCCGCGCTTTACGAAGTTGGCTTCAACCATTTCTTCCGCGGTAAAGATCATGCCGGTGGCGGCGATCAAATTTATTATCAAGGCCACGCCAGCCCAGGTATGTATTCACGCGCATTCTTAGAGGGCAGATTTACCGAAAATCAACTAGATGGCTTTCGCCAAGAACTTTCACATCCAGGTGGCGGACTTTCTTCTTATCCACATCCACGTTTAATGCCAGATTTTTGGGAGTTTCCCACTGTTTCAATGGGGCTCGGTCCGATCAATGCGGTTTACCAGGCGCGTTTCAATCGTTACTTACATGGTCGCGGCATAAAAGATACAAGTGACCAACGCGTATGGGCATTTTTAGGTGATGGTGAAACTGATGAACCAGAGAGCGTTGCAGCGCTAACTTTAGCGGCGCGCGAAAAATTAGATAATTTAACATTTGTAATTAATTGCAACTTACAACGTCTAGATGGACCAGTTCGCGGAAATGGCAAAATTATTCAAGAGCTAGAAGCTTTATATATTGGCGCTGGTTGGAATGTTATTAAAGTTATTTGGGGACGCGAATGGGATCCGCTATTTGCCGGTGATCGTGAAGGTGCGTTAGTCGATTTAATGAATATAACTCCAGATGGCGATTTCCAAACTTTTAAAGCTGAAGGTGGCGCTTACGTAAAAGAAAATTTCTTTGGCAGAGATCCGAGAACTGCTGCAATGGTTGCTAATTGGACGCCCGAACAAGTCTGGAACTTAAAGCGCGGCGGCCATGATTATCGAAAGCTTTACGCTGCATATAAGGCCGCTACTGAACATAAAGATCGGCCAACTGTAATTCTCGCAAAAACTATTAAAGGCTGGACTCTTGGTTCTAACTTTGAAGGACGTAACTCAACCCATCAAATGAAGAAAATGACCATGGAAAACATTATTGAATTCCGCGATCGCCTTGAAATTCCAATTACAGATGACAAGCTCGATAAATATTTGCCACCATATTTCCATCCAGGCGTAGATTCGCCAGAATATAAGTACATGATGGAACGTCGAAATGCGCTTGGCGGTTCGATGCCTAAACGCAGATCAATTTCTAAACCGTTAACACAACCCGCTGATTCAGCTTATGAAGTCGCAAAGCGTGGCTCTGGCCATCAAGAAATCGCCACCACGATGGCATTCGTTCGATTACTCAAAGATTTAATAAAAGATGAGGGACTTGGTTCGCGATTTGTGCCAATCATTCCTGACGAAGCTCGCACTTTCGGAATGGATTCACTTTTTCCTTCACTGAAAATTTACTCACCTCATGGTCAGATGTACACATCGGTGGACCGAGAATTAATGCTTTCTTATAAAGAATCAACTAGCGGCGTAATTTTGCACGAAGGAATTAACGAAGCTGGATCAGTTGCCTCATTCACTGCGGTGGGAACTTCATACGCAACTCATGATGAACCAATGATTCCGATTTACATTTTCTACTCAATGTTTGGTTTCCAGAGAACTGGTGATGCATTTTGGGCTGCAGCCGATCAAATGACACGTGGCTTTGTGATGGGTGCAACTGCGGGCAGAACTACACTCAACGGTGAAGGTCTCCAACATGAAGATGGCCACTCGCACTTATTAGCATCCACAAATCCTGCCGTAGTTTCTTATGATCCAGCATTTGCTTTTGAAATTGGCCAAATAATTAAAGATGGACTTAGTCGGATGTATGGCCCAAATAGTGAGAACATTTTTTACTATTTAACAATGTATAACGAGCCTTACCTGCAACCTGCCGAACCCGAAAACCTCGATGTTAACGGCCTATTAAAGGGTATTTATTTATACTCAGAATCCCGTGGTCGAAAGAAGCGACAAGCCAACATTTTGGCTTCTGGCGTCGCAGTTAATTCCGCAATGAAAGCCCAAAAGTTATTAAAAGATGACTGGGGCGTTAACGCAAATGTATGGTCGGTAACTTCTTGGAACGAATTGCGTCGCGATGGTTTAGAAGTTGATCGCCATAATTTGTTGCACCCAAATAATTTAAAAACTGCGTTTATTACCGACCGGATGAACTCAGTGAACGGTCCAGTCCTTGCGGTCAGTGATTTTATGCGCGCAGTTCAAGATCAAATTTTGCCGTGGGTGCCGCAACGATTTGATTCACTCGGTACCGATGGCTTTGGCCTCTCCGATACTCGTGGCGCGCTCCGTCGACATTTTAAAGTCGATGCCGAATCTATTGCGGTTGGCGTACTTTCGCAATTAGTTCGAGAAAAGAAGATTAATAAGAAAGTTATTCAAGCAGCAATTAACAAATATAAGCTAGACGATGTTTCTGCAGCAGATCCTGGAAACACTGAAGGATCCGGCTGAGTTAAGCCTTGCCGGCAGCAGCGAAGAAAGTTACTGCCGCCAACATTAGGGCTGGAATCACTAACATCAAAGGTAATCCGATTATGTGAATAGTCCATGCAAGTACAACTCGAACTGCAAAGTTCAATATCTGATTTAGGGCACCGATTTCGGCAACGATTACGCCACTTGGTCGATCGCTTCTACGGCCAGCAATTGCTAGGAAGAGCGGCCCTAGGAATGAAATCCCGACACCACCAACTAGGAAAGCAATATCTACGATTGCAAAACCCAATAATTGATGGTTTTTGGATACCAAATAACCGGTGTACATGAAAATCGAAAAAGTTAAACCCCCAACAAGTGGAAAAATCCGAATTAATCGCTGCTCTGACCAACGTTTAGAGAGCGGCCCAAATGAAATTCTTCCAAAAATCATCCCGCCCATAAAAAAGATATATGGCAGCACCGCTAGCGATGCGTTTACACCAATTTCTTCACGAGCAAAAATTGAACCCCAGTCACCGAGCATGGTTTCTAAAGTTTGCGAACAAAGCACTGCAATGCTGATGAACCAATCAATTTTGAAGGATTTCGCGATATCTTTAAGCGTTACTACTCCATCCGAATCTGTGATTTCCCTACCTTGTAATAGGACATTTCGCAGTAAATAAATTACACACATCGTCACAATAAAATCTACGGTTACTAATGTATCAACGTGCCAAGTGATCGGAATCGTCCGCGCAACGAGCGATGCGACGACTGCGCTACCGAGCGCACCCGCGGTCCAGAATCCATGCATAAATGGAATTATGGTTTGGCCACTATCTTTTTGACGATGGAAAGCTTGGGCATTAATGGCAATGTGATAGCTGGACCAAGATGCACCACAGATCAAATTCAAGATTAAATAAATAACAGGATTGTGTAGATGAACCATTATTGCAAGCGTTCCATACATGGTGAAGGTCGAAACAAGTAATACCGACTTTACGCCAATCCGATGCACGATGTGTCCCATAGTTAAGAGGCTTACTAGCGCGCCGATTGAGCCAGAACTTAATATTATTCCGAAAGTACCGTTGCTAACCCCTAAATTATATTTAATATCAGGCATGCGCGGGCCAAGTGTCATAACGCCAAAACCAAATAAACCAAACATTGCTGCTAAGGCTTGCTTTTCGGCACGGCCCATTTCTTTACTCTGTTTTATCAAAATAACGCACTTGCTAGCGCACTACGCGCTTTAATTAAAATAGGATTCATTGGGTCAACGAGTGAAAACAATGCAAGTAAATGTTCTTTAGCGCGTTTCTTATCTTCACTATCTAAAATTTTAATTGCATTGATTAAACGATTAAAGCCACTTTCATAATTTCCGCCGGCAACTTCAACATCGGCAGCCTGAATTTGTACTTCTAGATTGGTTGGATCTGCGGCAGCACTTGCCAGAATGGTTGCGCTATCCAAATCAGAAATTCGAATCATCAATTCGCATTGAGCTAGTCCAATTTGAGCTAACTTCTCAACCGGTTTTCGAGAAAGCCATTTCTTGTAAGAAAGCGCAGCTAGCGCGTAATCGCCTTTTTCTAGAGCCGCCATTGCTTCTAGCTCTTCTGGCTCCATCACTGGTTCGGCTGATTCATTAGTTGCCAAAGCGCCGTTAATTTTTAAACCTTTTTCAGCAGCTAGCTCCAATAATTTGTTAATCACAGCGCGAATTTGTGGTTCTGGATGCGGCGCATCAAATAGCGGGACGCCTTGCTCTTGAATCAGCGCAATTCCAAAAGGCAACGCCTGAACTTGAAGCGCGTTGGCCATTTCCGGATATTTATCAAGATTTACACTGCCCAATCGCCAAGTTCCGCCATCATCGGTAGCCAATTTATTAAGTATTTCTAAAACTTGAACTGACTCCGGCATCCGCGCTGACCAGGCTAAAAGAACTACTGGGGTTGAGTTTGAAACGCTTACAAAATCTCTTACTAAATTTTCTGGGGTGGCTTCAATCGCTACACCTGGTTGAGTTGGAGTTGAATTTGCCGCTGGTTTTTTGAGCGAACTTAGATCGAAAGCTCTACCAAAATTTTGTGGCAAACTAGGGGTACTCACCTACTAATCCTATTTCAATTTTTTGAGCGACGATAATTTAAATGGCTCTGAATTGCATCTAAAACAGCACTTGCGCCCGATTCATTCTCCATGGAGCCAATTAATACTGGTGGTTTCCAATTAGGGTCCTTTGCTGACAACGCGAGTGAACGTTCTACTTCACGAGCAACCTCTTCGGCCCCGCCACGATCTTCTTTATTGATTAAGTAAAGATCACCTATCTCCATAACACCTGCTTTTGCAGCTTGGATGCCATCGCCCATTCCGGGGGCTAAAACCACCATCACAGTATCGGCATGACGCATCACTTCAATTTCGCTCTGCCCAACACCTACTGTTTCGATAATTACATTGTCAAAGCCAGCAACTGCCAAAATATAAACGACCGAATCAGTTGCCTTCGATAATCCACCAAGTGCCCCACGTGTTGCTAACGATCTTATAAAAACTTTTTTATCTGAAAAATGATGTGTCAATCTAATTCGATCACCAAGTAGTGCGCCACCGGTAATTGCAGATGATGGATCAATTGCGACTATTGCAACCGATTCTCCGCTCTTACGGATTAAATTAATTAGCGCGTTCGTGGTTGTAGATTTTCCAACGCCAGGGCTGCCAGTTATTCCGATAATTGGCGGTGACTTTACTGGTTCTCCCAATAGCGGTTTTAGTTCTGAAACCACCAATTCAAAATCTTCCACAAGCGATGCAGCTTTAGCGATAATTCGTTGATCGCCGTTTCCAATATCGGCAGCAAAATTTGCGATGGATTTGAGCGCACTTTCTCGTGTCGCTGGTTTGTCTGGACTCGCCATACCTGACACGATACGACATATGAACCAATCAAGTGCGCATCTAGATGGCATCCCCGGGCTTGTCGGCATCGATCATGTAGGAATTGCGGTCGAAAATCTGGATTCAGCAATTGCGTTCTATGCCACACATTTTGGCGCAGTACTTACGCATCGCGAAACCAATAGTAAACAACTAGTCGAAGAGGCAATGATTCAAATTGGCAATTCGACCATTCAACTTTTAGCCGCAACCGACCCTGAATCTACAATCGCTAAATTCATCGCAAAAAGTGGTGTTGGAATCCAACAACTCGCTTACCGTGTTACCGATATTTCGGCTGCAGTTGCAGCGGCTCGAGCCCTTGGAATGAGAGTTTTATATGAAAAGGAACAGATTGGAACTGCTGGAGCAAAAATAAATTTCTTACATCCAAAAGATTGCGGCGGCGTTTTAGTCGAATTAGTTGAACCGGTTAAGAAGTAATCAACTTTTAACGCTCACGCCGGAGTCCATTCGGTACGGCAAAATTAAATTCATATAATCTGCAGTTGCAAAATCTAATCCAACATCTTTCCCAGCTTTCTCACCCAAATACCAGCGATGTTCCAATACTTCATGGAAAATTTGGGCATTTTCAACTCGCCCTTTCAAGTTCTCTGGAACTTGGCTAATAACTTTTTCAAACACTTCAGTTAACCATCGCTTGATGGTCTCTTCTCGTGGCGGCCTTGGCTTTTCTTCGCGCGATCTAAATCGATCATAAGATGCTAATAAGCGTTTGGCTTGCAACTCTTCAGTTTCTAAACCAATTAATTCTCGTAACCGTTGTTTGTGATAGCCCGGTGCTACTAACTTTGGTTGAAAATTTAAAGCTTGTTTTTCACCATCAAGGGAAATTTCAACTTCTTCCACAGCGAACCCTAAATCTTGGAGCGAGCGCATCGCTCGTTCTACTGCATGTCGATCACTTGGATCTAATACTTGTGGCTCCTTTAGCAATTTCCAGAGCCGGTGGTAGCGGCGGATTACACCTTCGCTCGCCCGAATTGGGTCCATGCCTGCATGAAGCACGCCAGCAATCGCTAAATCCTCTAACTCGGCAGCTACATTAAATCGCGCAATCTCTAAATCATGTTCGCGTTGGCCATTGCTTAAAGATTTTTGGAATTCACCAGTTTCAGCATCCACTAAATACGCGGCATAACCGTCAGCATCGCGGCGAAATAAGGTATTAGAGAGCGAGCAATCACCCCACCAAAAACCTAATAGGTGGAGCCGAACTAGTAAGAGCGCCAAAGCGTTAGCCATATTTATAATTTCGGAGTCTGATAAGTTGGTGCTAAGAATTACCCGATACGGAAGTGAATACGGTAAAAATCTGGTAACTAAAGTGCAGGGAAGTTCCTCACCACTTTTATCCAATCTGCCTTCAACCACCGCAATAGGTCCCACAGATGGCGCATTTCGTTTTATCAACTCGCGCAAAATTGAATATTCACGATTTGCAAACTCTTCGACAGTTTCCTTGACTGCATAAATTTCACTATCGGGATCGTTGCTAGATCTCACAAGTCGAACGATATGGCGGGATATACCTCTTTGATTTGTTAGCGTCGGATCCTCGGGCCATTCTTCTAACGGCGTAGACCAAGGCAGTGATGCGAGCGCGCCAATCTCATCACCCAACCCCGTGATTCGCAATCCCGATTTAGCCGCGGCCATAGCCGTATTCTCTCTGATAATTGTGAACGGCGCGTTACATTAAAGGGTAGTTACGGCGTCAACTGAAAATCCACCATTTAGAATAGCGCTATGGCGATTTTAAGAAAAAAATCAGCAAAAACTATTCCGACTCCAGATTTTGGTATCAGCGGTGAGCCGATAAATAGGAACCATCCCTTCTATTTTGGATTTGTGGCAGCCGCTGGCGCAATTACAGCTTTAACCATGATGCGAGCGCTCGCTTCGGCTAGCCAAGTTTTCGTACTAATCATAATTTCACTTTTTTTTGCCATGGGATTAAACCCGGCTGTGGCCGCGATTCAAAGTAAAGGTCTCTCTAGAAAACAGGCTGTGGTCGCAATAATTTTTGGCTTACTCTTATTCATTGCGATTTTTATCGTTATTGTAATTCCACCTTTAATAAAACAAGTTAACTCATTTATAAGCGGTGCCCCACAGCTAGTTGATTCGCTCCGCCAAAATGCTGGCATTGCAAAATTTAATGACCAATTTGGATTGATCGATACGCTCGATAATAAATTACAAGAGTGGATTAAGAATGGAAAATTGGCTACATCCGCATTCGGTGGTGTTCTTGGAGTCGGTAAGACCGTTATTTCGGGAACGCTCTCCGCGCTAACCATTATCGTCTTGACGCTTTATTTCATTGCTTCGTTGCCGAGCGTAACGGAGATGGCTTATCGGTTAGTGCCAGCATCTCGTCGTGAACGAGTTACAAGATTAAGTGATGCAATCATCAAAAGAGTAGGCGCATTCGTGGGCAGCCAAGTAATTGTTGCAATTCTTGCCGGAATATTTGTATTGGTTTTGGCGCTGATTCTTACTCTGCCATATTCAGCTGCACTTGCCATGATTGTGCTCTTCTGTGGATTAATTCCGCTAGTTGGTCACTTCCTCGGGATTTCAATAGTCACAATTGTTGCGTTATCGCAATCCCCTAAAACTGCAATAATCGCTTTTCTTAGTTATGTAATTTATGTCCAAATTGAGAACTATGTAATCACCCCAAGAATTATGAAGAAATCACTTGCAATTCCTGGGCTTGTCACAATCGTGGCTGCGCTATTAGGAACTTCACTTCTAGGATTAGTCGGTGGAATTTTAGCGGTGCCGATTGCTGCGGCAATTTTATTAATTCTTGATGAAGTTGTTTATCCAAACGCTGCTAAATCTTAAATTTCTAGCGGTAGTGGTAGCGCTGCGGGGTTGATAATTTTTAATATCTCGGTTAGCGCGATGTAAACAAACGGTTCCCCAACCCAGAGATGTTTAGCGCCATCAATTCCAAGAACTTTTGCTTGTGGAATGACCGAGAATTTACTCCTAGCTTCATCTGGTTTTAAAAATTCATCAAACTCTGGCACCAGTGCAATAACTGGCCGGCCATCTTTTGCCCAAAAAGTTAATTCGATTTCACTAGTTCGTCGAAGTGGTGGGCTGAGCAAAATTAATCCTTTGATTCGTAGATCTTTTGCATATGACAAAGCTAATTCGCTTCCGAAGGACCAACCAATCACCCATAAATTTTCTAAATTTAATTCTGTAAATGCATATTCAACCGCGGCTTCAACATCGTATTTTTCACTTTCGCCATTTCCAAATTCACCATCACTTCTACCAGCTTCACTTTCCGTACCTCTAGTGTTAAATCGAAGTACTGTGATATCTGCCAACGCTGGTAACCGATTCGCAGCTTTCTTAAAAATATGGCTATCCATCATGCCGCCATGGGTTGGCAGCGGGTGTAAACAAAGGAGCGTGGCTGCTGCCGGCTTTAACGGAGTTGCCACTTCTCCAATTAAATTCAATCCATCGACGGTATGAATCGTGATTTTTTGCCGATTTGCTGGCAAAACAGTACTCGGACGGATTAACTCAGACACCAAATCAGTTTACTCTGTCGCCATGGCAAAGATAGAAACCTTCGCAAGCCTTGATCCTGCTACTGGAATTGAAGTGGGTCGATACCCAAATACCTCAAGTTTAGAAGTATTTAAAATCGTAACTAATGCAAAGAGTGCAGCTAATTCATGGGAAGCACTTGGATTTGTAAAACGAAAAAAAATACTCTTAAAGTGGGCAGCGCTATTAACAAATGAAATTGATGTTGGTGCTTCGTTGATAACTGCCGAAACTGGAAAACCAATTAGCGATGCTCGATTAGAATTTACGCTCGCAATTTCCCATATTGCATGGGCTGCGAAGAACGCTGGGCGAATCCTTGCTACCCAATCTCGTCCCGCTGGAATTCTTATGTTTAATATGTCGGCAAAAGTAGAGCGCTTACCTTATGGCGTGGTTGGCGTTATTGGACCTTGGAATTACCCCGCATTTACACCAATGGGATCGATTGCATATGCGTTAGCAGCCGGCAACGCTGTTGTCTTTAAACCAAGCGAATACACACCCGGAGTTGGTTCCTGGTTGAGCGAAACATTTAAACGGGTAGCGCCATTTGATTCTATTTTCACCACGATTACCGGATTGCCAGAAACCGGTAAAGCGCTTACCGAAAGTGCGATAGATAAAATTTCATTTACTGGATCTACTAAAACTGCAAAAATAGTTGGACAAATTTGTGCAGCTCGGATGATTCCAGTTGTTCTTGAATGCGGCGGCAAAGATCCTGTAATCATTGACCGAGATGCAGATCTTGCGCTAGCTGCTGAAAATACGCTCTGGTCTGCGATGTCGAACGCCGGCCAATCTTGTATCGGTGCTGAAAGAGTTTATGTACATAGCGAGATTGCCGATAAATTTATTGAAATTATCACTTCGATGGCTAAGCAATTGAAAACTGGCGTTACCGAAAGTGATAGTTATGGACCGGCAACCATGCCAGCTCAACTAAAAGTTATCTCCGCACATATTAAAGATGCAGCAGATCAAGGAGCCACTTTCATTTTAGGTAGTCCGAACTCAGTCCATGAAAGATATGTAGATCCGGTAATCATGTGCGATGTGCCGGAAAATTCAACTGCAGTAACTGATGAGACTTTTGGTCCAACGTTAGTGATTAATCGAGTTGCAAATATGTCTATAGCGATCCAGCTAGCTAACGCCACTCGCTATGGCTTAGGAGCATCGGTCTGGTCGAAACGAAGCGGTGAGAAAATTGCGAGCCAATTGCAATGCGGTATGGTCTCAATCAATTCAGTTTTCTTGTTTGCGGCGATTGCATCGGTCCCATTTGGCGGCATTAAAGATAGTGGAAATGGCCGAATCCACGGTGCCGAAGGGTTACTGGAATTCACTTATCCGCGCACAATCGTTCGACCAATCTTTAAAATTCCGATTGCATTTACAACTTTTAAACGAACAGAGTTTGCCAATAAATTTATTATCAAACTTGTAAAAATGTTATACGGTCATAAACGCCGCTAATTAATACCGCGGTGCGTTTCTAGTTCGTTCGGTTTTTGGTTTGCGATCATCGCGTTTGTCCCAACATGCAGTGTGCCAATGTCTACGGCTTTCAACATCATGCTCTATCCAGGCAACAGTGTGAGGAGTTGCCATCGGAATTATTTGATCACATCCAGGACATCGATAAGGTTTGGTGGAACCCGAGCCAGTAATCCGGCGCACCCGATAAATTCCTTCATCATGTTCTTCGATAGTTTCATGAGAAGCAGCCACTTCGCGTTCGGCAGGCTTTGGGCCGCGACGTTTCGGGTGATTTCGGCGTGGGCTCATGAGCATTAGAATAGCGAAATGCTGCACCCGTTAGTAATTGATGTTTCGAATTTAACGAAAACTTATGGTGGTAAAACCGCAGTTAACGGGATAGATCTACAAGTCCATAAGGGCGAAGTATTCGCGCTGTTAGGCCCAAATGGTGCCGGCAAAACAACGACAGTCGAAATTTTAGAAGGTTATCGAGAGCGCGATAGCGGCAAAGTATCGGTACTTGGCTTTGATCCTAATGCAAAAGTAAGTAAATCAGCAGAGCGCGCATGGCGCGATCAAATTGGCATTGTT
>DKNC01000014.1:0-2764 GCA_002470135.1 Actinobacteria bacterium UBA7398
CCCAAATACGCGGCATGGAGCGCCGGATCGTTGATTAATTCGGTCGCCGTTCCAGTTGCCACAATTTTTCCAAGGTTAATGATGATTCCAATATCTGCTATCCGCAGCGCACTCATAGCATTCTGTTCTACTAAGACTATGGTTAATCCTAATTTATGACGAAGTTGATCAATTGTATGAAAAATTTGTTCAATCACAAGCGGCGCTAATCCCAGCGAAGGTTCATCTAATAAAATTAATTTAGGTCGTGAAATTAGCGCGCGACCAATTGCAAGCATCTGACGTTCGCCACCAGAAAGGGTGTCCGCACGTTGGTTTAATCGCTCGCCTAACCTTGGAAATAAATCCAAAACTTCTTTTGTAACTGCCGCTACATCCTTTTTATCTTTTCGCCAGATACCACCTAGCGCAAGATTTTCTTTAACAGTTAGCTCTGGAATTACCGATTTGCCTTCAGATACATGTGATATCCCATGGCGAACTAAATTTTCTGGTTTCTTTCCAAGAATATGTTCGCCGCTCCATTGAGCGCTGCCGCTGCTAGCTTGCTTTAATCCGGAAAGCGTCCGCAATAGCGTGGTTTTACCCGCTCCATTAGAGCCTATTACGGCAGCTAGTTGACCTGGCTCAACCGTAAATGAAATCCCGTTAATAGCGGTAATCGCGCCATGATCTACCACCAAGTCATTAACAGTTAAACCGCTCATGCACCACCTGCGCTTGTTCCTAGATAAGCAGCGATTACAGCTGGATCGTTTCTAACATGTGAGATAGATCCAGAAGAAATTACTTCACCAAAATTAAGCACATAAATACGGTCGCAAACTGACATCACAACATCCATATGGTGCTCAACCAAAATAATGGCACAGATTGATTTCAAATTAGAAATAACACCATTTAGCCAAGAAATATCTTGAGATCCTAAACCACCGGCTGGTTCATCTAGTAACAAAATGCGCGGTTCGCTAACTAATGCTCGCGCAATTGAAACTCGCTTTGTATCCGGATATGAAAGCGTATCTGCACGGCGGTTTGAAAGTTCTCCGGCATATACTCGTTCTAACGCTAATTGTGCCCGCTCTCGTAATTGGGATTCGTCTTTATTAGATAACCCAAGAGCTGATCTAATTAACCCACTCTTTGCAAATTTATTTGCACCGACCATTACATTTTCTAAAACTGTTAAATCCGGGAAAAGCCCGACACCTTGCAAAGTTCTGGCGATTCCTAAATCCACTAATTGATTTGGTTTTGGCCAATCATTTTCTTTGCCGTCAAGTGAAAGTTTCCCTGATGTTACTTCCACTAATCCCGAGATTGCGTTAAATGCGGTGGTCTTGCCAGCACCGTTTGGCCCAATTAGACCAACTACTTCCCCTGGATTTAACTCAAGATAAACATTGGAAAGCGCTTTTAAACCTCCGAAATTTACCGAGAGCGCCTCAATCGAAAGAAGTGCAGCTTCTTTATTCACTACGCTCCATTCCTAAATTACCTGTTATAGATTCTAGGCACTCGAGCCGCAATTCGGGTAACAATCTCATAATTAATAGTGCCACTTGCGCTAGCCCAATCATCTGCTGTGTACTCCCCCACATTTCCAGCGCCAAAAACAATCACTTCATCCCCAGTAATCGCCTTTGAATTAACACCCAAATCAACCACAAATTGATCCATAGAAACTCGACCAATGATGGGCGCTCGTTCGCCATCAAAAAATACTCCAGTTGAGCTATCTGCATTTCGCGGAATTCCATCTGCGTAACCCATCGCAACAACTCCAACTTTACTTTCCACAGTTGTAATTGCGCTGCCACCATAACCAACTGCGGCTCCGGCTGGAACTTCTTTAACCAGATGTAATTTTGCGCGGAGCGTCATCGCAGGAATTAACCCTAAAGTTTTAGAGCTACCCATGGTTTTCACATCTGGCGATAGACCATACATAGCTATTCCAAGCCTGACAAAGTCAAAAGTTGCATTTGGGTTGGAAAGAGCGGCCGCAGAATTAGCGAAATGTAAATATTTTGGGGTAACGCCAGTTGCTTTTAACTCAGATAAAAGGTTGGTGAATTTCTTAAGTTGCACTTGATTGGCTAACTCTTGAGGTTCGTCAGCTCTAGCAAAGTGTGAGAAAAATCCAACTAATTCAACTTTCTCACTTAAAGTTGCGGCCGAAATTTTCTTTAAGAAAATCGCCCATTCATTTAATACTCCGCCGCGGGTCATGCCAGTGTCGACTTCAATATGAATTCTTGGCGTAATTCCAGTTCGCTCTCCGGCCGCTATCACTTTCTCAAGTAGTGCAATAGATGAAACCCCTAGATCAATATCGTGGCGGAGCGCGCTATCAAAATCCTCAGTTAGAGGAGTTAGCCAAGCAATAATTGGTATAGAAAGTCCGTGAGTTCTCAAAGTGATTGCTTCTTCAAGCAGGGCAACACCTAGCCACTTTGCGCCAGCATCAGTTGCTGCCTGCGCAATTGAAACTAAACCATGGCCATAAGCATCCGCTTTTACAACAGCACAAACATCGACGTTTGTCTCGTTAATAACTTTACGGACATTGGCTGCAATCGCTGAAAGGTCTATCTCAATTTGAGCTCTGGCCATAGTTAAGTTAATTCCGCTCAATCATGACTACGGCAGATGCAATCCCAGCATCATGCGAGAGCGATAAATGCACGCTTGCGCTATCAATTAAATCTGCGATAACTCCACGAAATAAGAACGCTGGTTTTCCAGATTCCAAATTAATAAC
>DKNC01000014.1:2855-3108 GCA_002470135.1 Actinobacteria bacterium UBA7398
CTTTTAAATTAGGAGTGCGCTCTAATGAATCGGCGAAGCGCTTGATGTCGACGACATCTATTCCTATGCCTTCAATCATTATGCACCCACAATTCGAATTTAGTTATCCGGTTAGTTTATGACGGTTGTCGCTTAGATGGAACAAAACGATCAACTGCAATGACGGCAACCAAAAGCGCTCCACCAATAAAGAGCCCGCCGATTAAATCAGAGAGCCAATGCGTGTTGCGAAAGAGCGAAACTAAGCAAACTC
>DKNC01000075.1:0-5889 GCA_002470135.1 Actinobacteria bacterium UBA7398
TCATCAGCGAAAACTTCTACCGGTACGCCGCCTGCTAATTTGATGCACTCTGGATATGTAGTCCAATATGGCGCTGGTAATAAAACTTCATCGCCGGGATCAACAATGCTGGCAAATGATTGGTAGACCGATTGTTTGCCGCCGTTAGTTACGAGAACTTGGTCAGCAGTAATTACATAATTAGAATCGCGTTTTGTTTTATTAACGATTGCTTCGCGCATTTCTGGCAAGCCTGGGGTAGGCGTGTAACGATGGTTTGCAACTACACCGGTTGCGGCAGCAGCGGCAGCAACAATGTAATCCGGAGTTGGAAAATCTGGTTCACCAGCACCGAAACCAATAACCGGACGGCCTGCCGCTTTTAACGCTTTCGCTTTTGCATCAACAGCGAGTGTGGCCGATTCTGCGATTGCGGCGATCCGGCGAGATAGGCGAGGCTTTTCCATATCCGAAGTCTGCCCGAAGGAGGGGTTCAGGCGCGAGTTAGACCAAATGGGTCTTCCTGACCTACAATTCCCGCCTGGCGTTTGAATAGTCTAAAAAAACCTCGACTGAATTTTCAGTAGAGATTAATACGATTATGAATTGGTCATGATTTTCCATGTCCAAATTTAATCGAGACTAGATAAACACCCGAAGGGCAGTAGCTCAATTGGCCAGAGTTCCGGTCTCCAACACCGGCGGTTGGGGGTTCAAGTCCCTCCTGCCCTGCTCGATCAGCAAAAGTAGTAACTAGATAGAAAGGTAAAAGCGATGAGTGAAGTTCATAACTCAACTGAAGAGAAGTTAAACCTCTTTGGTCGAATCTCGCTGTTCTATCGCCAAGTACTTAACGAACTGCGCAAAGTTGTATGGCCAACCCGTAAGCAACTTAGTACTTACACAGCTGTGGTACTCGTCTTCGTTGGTTTCATCATCGCAGTTGTATCAGTTTTTGATTTAATTCTTACAAAATTAGTTTTCTGGGTATTTGGGTAAGGGAGGGTAGACATGTCTGATTTCGAATCTGAATTAACTGCTGAAGAAGCAGCGGTAGATGCGCAAGCTGCAACTGACTTATTAGTAGAAGATGAAGAAGAAGTAGAAGTTGAAGAAGTTGTTAGCCCTGAACTAGCAGAGTTTCGTGCTGCGCTACGTCGCGCGCCTGGCGATTGGTTTGTGGTTCACTCATATGCGGGTTATGAAAAGCGCGTAAGAGGTAATCTCGCTAACCGTATTACTTCATTAAATATGGAAGATTACATATTCCAGATTGAAGTGCCAGAAGAAGAAGTAACTGAAATTAAAAACGGCCAACGTAAACAAGTGCGAAGAAATGTTTACCCTGGCTACGTTTTAGTCCGCATGGATCTAAATGATGAATCTTGGTCTTGCGTGCGCAATACGCCAGGCGTAACTGGTTTCGTTGGAAATTCACATCACCCAAGCCCACTTCCAATTTCGGAAGCGGAAAAGATGTTGATGCCTCGCGAACTTAAAGCGACACTTAAGCCAGAAATTCGCGTTGTTGATTTCACTATTGGTGAGTCCGTAACTGTTATGGATGGCCCATTCGCAACATTGCCTGCAACCATCAGCGAAATCATGCCGGAGCAAGCAAAACTCAAGGTACTGGTTTCAATCTTTGGTCGCGAAACCCCAGTAGAACTTTCCTTCCACCAAGTACAGAAAATCTAGGAGACAACCATGGCACCAAAGAAAAAAGTCCAAGCAATGATCAAGTTGCAGATCCAGGCTGGCGCAGCAACACCTGCTCCACCAGTTGGTCCAGCTCTCGGTCAACATGGTGTCAACATCATGGATTTCGTTAAGGCATATAACGCCGCGACTGAAAGCCAAAAGGGTCAGATCATTCCAGTAGAGATCACTGTCTACGAAGATCGCACTTTCTCATTCATCACAAAGACACCACCAGCATCACGTTTAATCTTGAAAGCTGCTGGCATCGAAAAGGGTTCTGCTATTCCTCACAAAGACAAAGTTGCTAACCTGACAAAGGCGCAAGTTGAGGAAATTGCAAAGATTAAGATGGCTGATCTCAATGCAAATGACATTGAGGCTGCTGGACGAATCATTGCTGGTACCGCTCGCTCAATGGGTATTACCAACAACGGATAACTAAAACTAAATAAGTACGACCAGCAATCGTGGGAGGGCCGCGCAAGCCCGCTAACCACAACTTCCAACAACCGAAAAGAGAAGCAAATGAAGCGCAGTAAGAAATATAAAGCAGCGGCTGAGAAAGTTAGCGCCGACCTGCTTTACACACCGCTATCTGCAATGCAGTTAGTTAAAGAAACCACAGTTACAAAGTATGACTCGAGCATTGAAGTTGCTCTCGTACTTGGCGTAGACCCAAAGAAAGCAGATCAAACAGTACGAAGCACAGTTAACCTGCCACACGGAACTGGTAAAACTGCTCGCGTACTTGTATTCGCAGCCGGAGAACGTGCTGATGAAGCTCGTGCCGCTGGCGCCGACATTGTTGGTGCAGATGAATTAATTGATGAAGTTGCAAAGGGCCGTCTTGATTACGATGCTGTTGTTTCAACACCAGATCTAATGGGCAAAGTTGGACGACTCGGTAAAGTACTTGGACCTCGCGGTTTAATGCCTAACCCAAAGACCGGAACAGTTACAACGGATGTAACAAAAGCGGTTAACGATATTAAAGGCGGAAAGATTGAATTCCGCGTTGATAAGAATTCAAACTTACATTTCTTAATCGGAAAAGCCTCGTTCACTGCAGAACAACTTGCAGATAACTACGCAGCTGCGATTGAAGAAATTATGCGCGCAAAGCCAGCATCATCAAAGGGACGCTTCATTAAGAAATCGGTTGTCTCTTCAACGATGGGACCTGGAATTGCGTTAGATCCAAACTTCGCTCGTGAAGGCGGATCTGCGATTCAATAATTACCCTGCTTTCAAGCGGGAAAAGCGAGTTTGACTGGGCTAGGACTTATGTCCTAGCCTTCGTCATCTCACCAGAGACTGCTGGTTTCGATTACGAAAGTAATCGAAGTAAATGTCGAAAGACAGCCCGCATAGGTTCGATACGAGATTTATCCCGTACGCATCTATGCGTGACGGGATTTTTGCATTTACGGTAAAAAGTTTTACTTAATGAAAGGAAGCCAAATGGCTCGCCCTGATAAGTCAGCTGCTGTTGCGGAGTTGGTCGAAGATTTTCGATCTGCACAAGCAACTGTATTGACTGAGTATCGCGGATTATCCGTGACCTCAATGAAGGCGCTACGTCGTTCACTTGGTGCAGATACTAAGTACTCCGTAGTTAAAAACACTTTGACAAAGATCGCTGCAAAAGAAGCAGGCGTTTCGGTTCCTGATGAACTACTTAAGGGACCATCCGCAGTTGCCTTTATTAAAGGTGACCCGATTACAGCTGCAAAGAGTTTGAAGAACTTCCAAAAAGAAAATCCATTACTTGTAATCAAGGGTGGAATCTTCGAAGGTAAATCAATCTCAGTTGCCGAAATTATGAAACTCGCAGATCTCGAATCTCGCGAAGTTCTATTGGCAAAGCTTGCTGGTGCGATGAAAGCATCGCTTGCTAAAGCAGCTCGCTCATTTGATGCACTTCGCATTAAGCGCGAAGCCGAAAGCGGAACACCAACACCAACTCCAGTTGCAGAAGCTCCAGTAGCAGAAGTTGTTGCAGAAGCTCCAGCTGAAAGTGCACCAGAAGCAACCCCTGAAAATTAATCCCTCACCAAAAGATAAAGGAAACTAAAATGGCAAAGCTAAGCACCGAAGATCTATTGTCCCAATTCAAAGAAATGACACTTGTCGAACTCTCTGATTTCGTTAAGTCATTCGAAACTGAATTTGATGTAACCGCAGCAGCGCCAGTTGCAGCAGCCGGCGGCGGAGCCGCAGCAGGCGGCGAAGCAGCGGCAGCTCAAGATGACTTCACAGTTATTCTTGAAGAAGCTGGTTCACAGAAGATTGCAGTTATTAAAGAAGTACGTGCACTTAACTCCAGCCTTGGTTTGAAAGAAGCTAAGGATCTAGTTGATGCAACTCCAGCAACTTTGCTTGAGAAGGCTTCTAAAGAAACTGCTGAAAAGGCAAAGGCCGCTCTTGAAGCAGCCGGCGCAAAGGTAACAATCAAGTAAGTAGCGATTTCCCGAGGCCGGCCCCCCTTATACAGGGGGGCCGTTCCTTTTTCTAGCGTCAGTGGGATAAAAATTGGACATCCGATGGGGGTGAGAGGTAACCTGCCCCTTCGCACAAAAACCCCTGGGTCCTTGCATATAGCGGCTGAGACCTTGCGTGAGCTGTGTGAAAAAAAAGTTAGTCCGCAAGTTAAGTAGTGACAACGTACTTTGGGAGGACATATCTTGGCCGCGAAAAAATCAACTGCACCGTTGCGCGTATCTTTCGCCAAAATCCGTGAACCACAAGAAGTTCCAAACCTATTAGCTCTACAAACCGAGAGTTTTGATTGGTTACTTGGAAACGATGCTTGGCGTTCTCGATTAGGACTAAATGATCGCGTTGGCAGAGGCGAAGTTCCAAAAACTTCTGGCCTCGAAGAAATCTTTGAAGAGATTTCACCAATCGAAGACTTCCAAGGTTCAATGTCGCTCTCCTTTAGCGACCACCGTTTCGAACCAGCGAAGTACAGCATCGCTGAATGTAAAGAGCGCGATTTAACTTACGCAGCTCCATTATTCGTAACTGCAGAATTCACCAACAACACGACCGGTGAAATCAAATCTCAAACAGTATTTATGGGCGACTTCCCATTAATGACACCTCGTGGAACTTTCGTGATTAACGGAACCGAGCGCGTTGTGGTTTCACAACTAGTGCGTTCACCTGGCGTTTATTTTGAGCGCACCATTGAAAAGACATCAGATAAAGATGTTTACACAACAAAGATTATTCCTAGCCGTGGTGCATGGTTGGAATTTGAAATTGATAAGAAAGATTTTGTTGGCGTACGTATTGATCGTAAGCGCAAACTTTCTGTAACAGTATTCTTAAAAGCACTCGGTTGGACTGACGAACAAGTTGCATCTGAATTCGGCGATTACGAATCAATGAAGCAAACACTTGAGAAGGACACGGTTCATACTCAAGATGAAGCACTTCTTGATATCTATCGCAAAATGCGTCCAGGTGAACCACCAACTAAAGAAGCTGCACAAAACTTAATTGAAAACCTTTACTTCAATCCAAAGCGTTATGACTTAGCTAAAGTCGGTCGCTTTAAGTTGAATAAAAAGCTCGGTCTAGATCATGAGCTAAATAAGGGCTTAATTACCATTGAAGATATTGTCGCAACAATTCGCTATTTAGTAGCGGTTCATAAGGGCGAAGCACTGATGGAGTACGGAAAGCAAGTACGTGTTGAAATCGACGATATCGATCACTTCGGTAACCGTCGCCTTCGCTCTGTTGGTGAATTAATTCAAAACCAAGTACGTACCGGTCTTTCCCGTATGGAACGCGTTGTTCGCGAACGTATGACAACTCAAGATGTGGAAGCTATTACGCCACAAACTTTGATCAACATCCGTCCGATCACTGCATCAATCAAAGAGTTCTTCGGAACTTCACAACTTTCACAGTTCATGGATCAAACAAATCCACTTTCAGGTTTAACACATAAGCGTCGTCTTTCAGCGCTTGGACCCGGCGGTCTCTCCCGAGATCGTGCTGGCTTCGAAGTTCGTGACGTGCACCCATCGCACTACGGCCGTATGTGTCCAATCGAAACTCCAGAAGGTCCAAACATTGGACTTATCGGATCGCTTGCAACATATGCACGCATCACACCATTTGGTTTCGTAGAAACTCCTTATCGCAAAGTAACAAATGGCAAAGTTTCAGATGCTGTTGATTACTTAACTGCTGATG
>DKNC01000075.1:5948-8999 GCA_002470135.1 Actinobacteria bacterium UBA7398
GTTGATTACATGGATGTTTCACCGCGCCAGATGGTTTCGGTTGCTACCGCAATGATTCCGTTCTTAGAGCATGACGATGCAAACCGTGCGCTCATGGGTTCTAACATGATGCGTCAGGCTGTGCCGTTGATGCGTTCTGAATCACCACTTGTTGGTACTGGTATGGAATACCGCGCCGCTGTTGATGCTGGCGATGTACTTCTTGCCAAAAAGGGCGGCAAAGTAATCTCGGTTCAATCAGATGTAGTAATTATTGAAGAAGAAGATGGCAAAGAAGAATCCTATTATCTAGAGAAGTTCATCCGCTCGAACCAGAGCACTTCTCGAAATCAGAAGGTTCTCGTTAATGCTGGCGACAAAGTCGCAGCCGGCCAAGCGATTGCTGATGGTCCATGCACCGATAAAGGTGAAATGGCGCTTGGTAAGAACTTGCTCGTGGCATTTATGTCATGGGAAGGCCATAACTACGAAGACGCAATTATCTTGTCGCAACGTTTAGTACAAGATGATGTGCTCTCTTCTATCCATATTGAAGAGTATGAAGTTGATGCTCGCGACACCAAACTTGGTGCTGAAGAAATCACTCGCGATATCCCGAACGTTTCTGAAGAAGTTCTCTCAGATCTTGATGAACGCGGAATTATTCGTATCGGTGCTGATGTAGTTCCGGGCGATATTCTGGTCGGAAAAGTAACGCCAAAGGGCGAAACCGAATTAACTCCAGAAGAACGTTTGCTTCGTGCAATTTTCGGCGAGAAGGCTCGTGAAGTTCGCGACACCTCTCTTAAAGTTCCACACGGTGAAGGTGGAAAAGTAATCGGAGTAAAACTTCAAGAACTTGAAGATGGTTACGATTTGCCAGCCGGTGTTAACCAAGTTGTTCGGGTTTACATTGCACAGAAGCGAAAGATTCAAGATGGTGACAAGCTTGCTGGTCGCCACGGTAACAAAGGTGTTATCTCCAAGATTTTGCCAGTTGAAGATATGCCATTCCTTGCAGATGGAACTCCAGTAGATGTTGTTCTTAACCCACTCGGTGTTCCTGGTCGTATGAACGTTGGTCAAGTTCTTGAAACTCACTTAGGTTGGGTTGCAAAGAGTGGCTGGCAAGTAAGTGGCGATAAGGAAGATTGGCAGAAGCGCATGCACACCATCGGTGCTGCATCAGCTGCGCCAAATACCAACATCGCAACACCAGTATTCGACGGCGCTCGCGAAGATGAAATTCAAGGTCTACTTGGATCGACACTTCCAAATGCTGATGGAATGCAACTTGTTGGACCAAACGGAAAAGCAAAATTATTTGATGGCCGTACCGGTCAGCCATATAAAGAAGCAATCACAGTTGGTTACATGTATATCTTGAAGCTCCACCACTTGGTAGACGACAAGATTCACGCTCGTTCAACTGGTCCATACTCCATGATCACCCAACAACCACTCGGTGGAAAAGCACAATTCGGTGGTCAGCGCTTCGGCGAAATGGAAGTTTGGGCGCTGGAAGCTTATGGCGCTGCGTACACCTTGCAAGAATTGCTCACAATTAAATCTGATGACGTGCTTGGTCGCGTAAAGGTTTATGAAGCGATTGTTAAGGGCGAAAATATTCCAGAGCCAGGTATCCCAGAATCATTCAAGGTACTTGTTAAGGAAATGCAATCACTATGTCTCAATGTCGAAGTGCTTTCATCTGAAGGCGTCGCCATTGCGCTCCGTGATACTGACGAAGAAGTATTCCGAACCGCCGAAGAGTTAGGTATCAACTTGTCCCGAGTTGAACCAAGCTCTGTTGAAGAAGTCTGAGGAGATAAATAACTATGTTAGATGTCAACTTTTTCGATGAACTAAGAATCGGTCTCGCTTCGGCGCAAAATATTCGTGAGTGGTCCTTTGGTGAAGTTAAGAAGCCAGAGACCATCAACTACCGCACACTTAAGCCAGAAAAAGATGGTCTCTTCGATGAGAAGATCTTCGGACCAANNATTGCGGTAAGTACAAGCGCGTACGTTTCAAAGGAATTATCTGCGAACGTTGCGGCGTTGAAGTAACTCGTGCAAAAGTCCGTCGTGAACGTATGGGTCACATCGAACTCGCAGCACCTGTGACTCACATCTGGTATTTCAAAGGCGTGCCATCCCGACTTGGTTACTTACTTGATCTCGCACCAAAAGATCTAGAAAAGGTAATTTATTTCGCGGCCTACATGATCACTGAAGTTGATACCGAACTTCGTGAAGAAGATTTGCCAAAACTTGAGAAGAAGTTGAACTCAGATATCAAAAAGATTGAAACTCGTCGCGATGTTGAATTAGCTGGACGTCAACAGAAGTTCGAGATAGATCTAGCTGAATTAGAAGCTGAAGATGCAAAAGCTGATCAGAAGCGAAAAATTCGGGAAGGCGCCGAGCGTGAATTGAAGCAAATTCGCGAACGCGCACAACGCGAACTCGATCGTATCCAAGAAGTTTGGACTCGTTTCAAGAATCTTAAAGTTCAAGATCTCGAAGGTGACGAAAACCTTTATCGCGAAATGCGCGATCGTTTCGGAATGTATTTCAAGGGTGCAATGGGCGCAGCTGCAATTCAAGCTCGACTGCGCACTTTCGATCTGCAATCAGAATTCGATAAGTTAAATGATTTAAGTCAGACCGGTAAGGGTCAGAAGAAGACTCGTGCGATCAAGCGTCTTAAAGTCGTTAACTCATTCCTAAACACATCAAATGCTCCAGAATCTATGGTGCTTGATTGTGTTCCAGTTATTCCACCTGATCTTCGCCCAATGGTTCAACTTGATGGCGGACGATTCGCAACTTCAGATCTAAACGATCTTTATCGTCGCGTAATCAACCGTAACAATCGTTTGAAGCGTTTGGTTGATCTTGGTGCACCAGAAATTATCGTTAATAACGAAAAGCGTATGTTGCAGGAAGCTGTTGATGCGCTATTTGATAACGGTCGTCGTGGTCGCCCAGTAACAGGTCCAGGAAACCGTCCCCTTAAATCACTTTCAGACATGCTTAAAGGTAAGCAAGGTCGTTTCCGTCAGAACTT
>DKNC01000034.1:0-10395 GCA_002470135.1 Actinobacteria bacterium UBA7398
GCGTTAGAAGTTCCAGAAATAAGAGAACGCGTTGTTGAGGTAATGGGAATTGCCCGTGAAGCTGGTCATCGCACCAAAATCGCAGTACGAACTCACCGCGCTGGCGTGAGTCCAAAAGGATCGCTAATTGGCCCGATGGGTGCGCGAGCTCGCGCCGTGATGGATGAACTTCACGGCGAAAAAATTGACATAGTCGATTGGTCAGAAGATCCAGCAGCTTATGTAGGCAATGCGTTGGCGCCAGCTCGAATTACTAGCGTTGAAGTGGTTAATTTAGAATCTCGATCTGCAAAAGTTGTGGTTCCGGATTATCAGTTATCACTTGCTATCGGTAAAGATGGCCAGAATGCCCGATTGGCGGCGCGGCTTACTGGATGGCGGATAGATATTCATTCTGATGCGCAAACCACGACAAATCAGGCAGAAAGTGCTGAAAATTCTCAACCAGAATTGGGGTAAGGTAACGCCATTGGAAACCGCAGGGTTTTCAGAAATCTATTTAGGAGCTAAGGCAATGGCACTCTAATGAGCACCGCAACATCATGAGTAAGTCAGGAAATTCGGTTTCGCGCTCCTAAGTAAAATTAAGAACGCGAGGCCCAGACAGGAGAACTGTGGCAAAGGTCCGCGTTTACGAATTAGCAAAAGATTTAGGGATGGATAGCAAGGAAGTCCTTGCAAAACTCCAAGAGATGGGCGAATTCGTCCGTTCAGCATCATCAACAGTTGAAGCGCCAGTTGTGCGCAAGATGCTGGAGAAATATCCAGTAGTTGCAAAGTCTGCCGATGAGAAACCTGCAAAGAAAGCGCCAGCTAAGAAAGCCGCTGCGAAAAAAACTGCTGCAAAGAAAGCAGATCCAACACCCGAGATAACTCCTGAAATTGAAGCAGCGTTGCAAGAGATGATGGATAAGAAAATCGCAGCCGCGCCAAAACCAACAGTCATGCCAACTGCGCCAACTCCTCCGATTGCACCAACAGTCAGAGCAAGTGCACCACGTGGCGGAAATAATCCATTTGCAACACCGCGACCACCAGCTGCGCGACCACCTCGTGCTGGAAATAATCCTTTTGGTTCGGCTGGCACGACAATGCCACGACCACCGCAACGTCCAACAACTCCAGGTCAACGTCCGCAAGGTGATCGACCACAAGGTGGTGGACCGCGTCCAGGAATGTCAGGACCACGTCCTGGTTCAGTTCGCCCAGGTTTTGCGGCGCGTCCTGCGGGATCTCGACCACCACAAACCGGTGGAAGTACACGACCACAAGGTGGCGCACCTTTCCGTCCAGGTGGCGCAACTGGTGCAGGTGCACCAACAACCGGAGCACCAACAACTGGTGGTCCACAACGCGGCGGCGGTCGGCCACCACAACGCGGTGGCACTGCAGGAGCATTTGGAAAACAGAACGGCAAAAAGCGTAAGAATATAAAGAGTAAAAAAACTCGTAGGGAAGAGATAGATAACATGGCGGCGCCAACAATTGGCGGCGCAATAGTTCCACGCGGAAATGGCTCAACCCCAGTTCGATTACGCCGCGGATCTTCGCTCGCAGACTTTGCCGAAAAAATTGGTGCAGATCCAGCATCTTTAGTCTCAGTGCTATTCCACTTAGGTGAAATGGTTACCGCTACCCAATCTGTAACTGAAGATGTTTTTGCAGTACTTGGTGGCGAGTTTGGCTACGCAATCCAGATTGTTTCGCCGGAAGATGAAGATCGTGAGATTCTCGAAACTTTCGATATTGATTTAGCAAAAGAAATTGAAGATATTGATCCGGAAGATCTTGAAATTCGCCCACCAGTAGTAACTGTGATGGGACACGTTGATCACGGTAAGACACGATTACTTGATGCGGTTCGCCAAACTGAAGTAATTAAAGGCGAAGCCGGCGGGATCACACAACATATTGGCGCATATCAAATTCACCATAACCATGATGGCACCGAGCGCGCGATAACTTTCATTGATACACCTGGCCACGAAGCATTCACTGCAATGCGTGCACGTGGTGCGAAAGTTACTGATATCGCTGTCCTTGTGGTTGCCGCAGATGATGGCGTTATGCCACAGACTATTGAAGCGCTCAACCATGCCCAAGCTGCAAATGTTCCGATCGTGGTAGCGGTTAACAAAGTTGATAAAGAAGGCGCAAACCCAGGAAAGATTCGCCAGCAATTAACTGAGTACAACTTAATCGCCGAAGAGTACGGCGGCGACACAATATTTGTTGATGTATCCGCAAAGAACGGAACTGGAATCGACACACTTATCGATTCGATTCTCTTAACCGCAGATGCAGCTATTGATTTACGTGCAATCGCTGATGATGTTGCGCGCGGTGTTGCAATTGAAGCTCACTTAGATCGCGGTCGCGGTCCAGTAGCAACAGTTTTGGTTCAACGTGGAACTCTCTATGTTGGTGATGCAATTGTTGCCGGCGGAGCTTTTGGTCGAGTCCGCGCAATGATGGATGAATTTGGAAAACCGGTTGAATTTGCTGGTCCATCAAGACCAGTTCAAGTGCTCGGCTTCACTTCGGTACCAAGTGCCGGAGATTCATTTATGGTCGCAGCGGATGATCGGACTGCTCGTCAGATTGCAGAGAAACGGCAAGCCGCAGAGCGACATGCAGCGTTATCCAAGGCTAGAAAGAAAGTTTCGCTGGAAGATTTTATGGAGCAAAGCAAAGTCACTTCACTCAACCTTATTCTCAAGGGCGATGTGAGTGGTTCGGTAGAAGCGCTGGAAGATGCGCTCTTATTGCTTGATGTTGGCAACGAAGTTGACTTACGTGTTATTCATCGAGGTGTTGGTGCAATCACCAAGAGCGATATCACTTTAGCTTCGGCATCATCTGCTGTAGTTATTGGATTCAACGTGAAGCCAGAACCACAAACTGCAATCTTTGCTGATGAAGAAGGCGTTGAAGTTCGCTTCTATTCCGTAATTTATAACGCAATTGAAGAGATTGAGGCTGCCCTTAAAGGTCTGCTCAAGCCCGAATACGAAGAAGCAATCCTTGGTAATGCTGAAGTCCGCGAAGTGTTTAAGTCGAGCAAATTTGGAAATATTGCGGGTTCAGTTGTTAGCGATGGCATCATCCGACGTAACGCGAAAGCACGCATCTTGCGTAAGAACGTCTTAGTTGTCGATAACTTAACGATCGAATCTTTGAAGCGATTTAAAGATGATGCGACTGAAGTCCGCGAGGGCTTCGAGTGCGGTATCGGAGTTGGATCTTTCAAAGACATCCAACCTGGCGATGTAATCCAAGTATTTGAAATGCGTGAGAAAAAGCGAGTTTAATTATGGGCACATCACATCGCGCCGCAAAAGTTGCCGATCGCATAAAAGTAGTGATCGCGCAAACTCTTGAAACAAAGGTAAAAGATCCACGCCTTGGTTTCATTACCGTTACTGATGTTCGAATTACTGGTGATCTACAACAGGCATCGATTTTCTACACTGTTTTAGGTGATGATGAATCTAAAATTCAAACCGCGAAAGCGTTAGAAAGCGCGCGAGGTTTAATTCGTTCCGAGGTTGGGAAAGAACTCGGGATGCGAATCACGCCGACAATTTCGTTCTTCGCGGATGGGCTTGCGGAATCCGCCCAGAATTTTGAAGATTTGCTTTCAAAAGTTAGAGAGCAAGATAAAGAATTAGCTGCGTTGCGCGAAGGTGCCGCCCCAGCAGGAGAAGCGGATCCCTATAAAGTCCATAAAGCGCGCGAGACTGATGCCGGTGAGTGACGGGTTTTTAGTAATTGATAAACCAAGTGGCATCACAAGCCACGATGTAGTTGCTCGAATCCGTAAAGTTTTTGGAACTAAACGCGTTGGACATGCTGGAACGTTAGACCCGATGGCGACTGGTGTGCTGGTTTTAGGAATTAACAACGGCACCAAGTTATTGCAATACATTACTGAAGGTAAGAAGCGATATTTAGCCACAATTAAATTAGGTTTCGCAACAGTCACTGATGACAAAGACGGCGAAGTTTTAACTGCAGCCGCAATTTCAGAGATTTCAAAAGTAACAGATGCGGAGATTAAAAGCAATTTACTAAAATTGATTGGCACAATCATGCAACGGCCAAGTTCGGTCTCAGCTATAAAAATAGATGGCAAGAGAGCGTATGACCGAGTACGTGAAGGTGAAGTTGTAGAACTACCAGCGCGCGAAGTAACAATTTATAGTTTAGAGATCTTAGAAATTTCTAGAACCGATGGTGCTATTGCTATAAAAATTGATGTTTCATGCTCTGCCGGAACCTATATTCGAGCGATTGCTAGAGATTTGGGGGATGTGTTACAGGTTGGGGGACACTTGACTGAGTTGAGACGAAGTGAAGTTGCGCCATTTTCTATCGAAGCCGCAGTATCTATTGAATCAATATCACCAGCAGATTTATTAGATGTAGTAGATGTAGCCAAGCGAATATTGCCAGCGCGTGTGATTGACCTTTCCGAAAAGAGCGAATTGAAGTTTGGTCGTTCGCTTTCTGCTTCCGAGTTTTCTGGAGTTGGGATTGCGATCACGGGTGATAACGAACTCTGCGCTTTAATCGAGAATAAGAATTCTGGCGCACAGCCAATCACAGTTTTCGTGAAAGAATAGCCAGATGTCTGGTCATATTAAATGGTTTGGCGAACCGCTCAAAGGTGGCACCGTCGCCATTGGAATTTTTGATGGTGTTCACTTAGGACATCAAGAAATTCTTAACATTGCAAACGAATTTGGCGATCCAGTAACTGTTCTCACATTTGACCCACATCCAACCTCAGTTTTTGCACCAGACCGAACTCCAACAAAACTATTAACTTTAGATGATCGAGCCCACCAACTAATGTTGCATGGAGCCGAGGCTGTGGCGGTGATAAGTTTTGATGCTGAATTTGCGGCACTCTCTCCCGAACAATTTATCGAATCAATATTAATCAAAGAACTAGACGCAAAAAATATCGTGGTTGGTGCTAACTTTACTTTTGGCGCAAAAGCTGCTGGAGATGTAAATTATTTGAGATCAGTTTCCGAGAGGTATGGTTTTACTGTTACTGGAGTCGAATTAGTCGAATACGAACATGGCATTGTCTCCTCAACGCGAATTAGAAAACATTTATTAAATGGCGGCGTAGAAATTGCGCGCGAACTTTTAACTCGACCGCATCAATTAATTGGTCCAGTCATTCATGGTGAAGCGCGCGGCCGCGAAATTGGATATCCCACTGCAAACATTGAAGTTGCGCCGAATTCAACTATTCCAAGTGATGGCGTATATGCGGGTTGGTTAACTGTAGGTTTAAACCGTTGGCCAGCTGCGATCTCGATTGGAACTAACCCAACGTTTGTGGGCGTGCGCGGTCGCCAAGTTGAGGCATATGCGTTAGATCGAGATGATTTAGATTTATATGACCAAGAGGCAATTATTGAATTTGGTTGGCGGCTTCGGGATACTTTGAAATTTGATGGGTTAGACCCGTTATTAATCCAGATGAAAAAAGATTGCGATAAAGCTCGAGATCTCACAAGTTTGAGAGGGTTGGAATAGCCCGATTTAAGCGGGGGATTACCACCGATTTCACTCTCGCATGCTCGCGCTGGTAACCTCTGCCCCGAGCGAGTAAGCGTGTTTTCGTGAACCAAACCGGAAACCCTCGTGACTGATGAAGGAGAACGAAATGGCGTTAAAGCCAGAAGTTAAGAAAGAAATTATCTCAAAATATGGTTCTTCGGCATCAGATACAGGAAGCCCAGAAGCTCAAGTCGCTTTACTTTCAAAGCGCATTGAAGAGATCACTGAACACCTACAAACAAATAAGAATGACCACCACAATCGTCGTGGCCTTCTTCTACTTGTAGGTCGCCGTCGTCGAATTCTTCAATACCTAGCAAAAATTGATATCGAGCGTTACCGCGCGATCATCGAAAAACTCGGCATCCGCCGATAAATAAAAACACTAACCCACGGTCCAAAGTATTGGTCCTCGGTAGTGGCTTACGGATTTTGGTATTTGTTTTAGAAAATAGAGAACCCGTGGGCTTCGATCGAAGATCCATTCTTGTGCCGTAGGTTGGTCAAGAAAAAGGAGAGACCCATGGAGGGTCAAGAGCTACATAGCGCCGTTGCAATAATTGATAACGGCAAGTTCGGAAAACGAGAAATTCGTTTTGAAACCGGTCGCCTAGCGCGCCAAGCTGCAGGTACTGCAGTTGTATATGTTGATGACGAGACCATGTTGCTTTCAGCAACAACCGCATCAAAATCCCCACGCGATTCATTCGACTTCTTCCCACTAACAGTGGATGTTGAAGAGCGTATGTACGCAGTTGGAAAAATCCCAGGATCATTCTTCCGCCGTGAAGGACGTCCATCTGAGGATGCAATTCTTACCTGTCGTTTAATCGATCGTCCATTGCGGCCATCGTTTGTTAAAGGACTTCGTAATGAAATTCAAATCGTTGTAACTGTAATGGCTTTAAACCCAGATCACATGTACGACGTAATTGCGATTAACGCAGCATCAATGTCAACCCAATTAGCTGGTTTACCATTCTCTGGTCCAATCGGGGGCGTGCGCGTTGCTTTGATTGATGGCCAATGGGTGGCATTCCCAAATCACAGCGAAGTTGAAAATGCAGTATTCGATATGGTCGTTGCTGGTCGCGTAACTGCTGATGATGTTGCAATCATGATGGTTGAAGCTGAAGCCACAACTAAGACAATAGATTTAATCGCTGCTGGTGCGAAAGCCCCAACTGAAGAAATCGTTTCCCAAGGTTTAGAAGCTGCAAAGCCATTCATTCGCATACTTTGCGAAGCCCAATCTAAATTAGCAAAAGTTGCTGCAAAGCCAACTGGCGAATTTCCAGTCTTCTTGGATTACCAAGATGATGTTTTTGCCGCTGTTGAAAAATTAGCTAAGGCTGATTTAACTAAAGCGCTAACTATCGTGCAGAAACAAGATCGCGAAACCAAGATTGATGAGATTACTGCTTCTGTAAAGGAGAAGTTAACTTCTGATTTTGAAGGTCGCGAAAAAGAAATTCCTGCTGCAATTCGATCAGTGACAAAGAAGTTGGTTCGCCAACGAGTACTTCGTGACAAGGTCCGTATCGATGGCCGAGGTCTTCGCGATATTCGCGCGTTAACAGCAGAAGTTGAAGTGATCCCTCGAGTTCACGGTTCCGCTCTCTTCGAACGTGGCGAAACTCAAATTCTTGGAATCACAACACTTAACATGCTTAAGATGGAACAACAGTTAGATACGTTGAATCCAGAAAACCATAAGCGTTACATGCATAACTACAATTTCCCACCATATTCAGTGGGCGAAACTGGCCGCGTTGGTTCACCAAAGCGTCGCGAAATTGGACACGGTGCGCTTGCAGAACGTGCGTTACTTCCAGTTCTACCTTCACGATCAGATTTCCCTTACGCAATTCGTCAAGTATCAGAGGCGCTTGGATCAAATGGATCAACATCCATGGGTTCAGTTTGCGCATCAACCATGTCGCTACTTAACGCAGGTGTGCCACTTCGTGCACCAGTGGCCGGTATCGCAATGGGTCTGATTTCGGACGATGTAGATGGAAAAATTGAGTACGTAGCACTTACCGATATCTTGGGTGCAGAAGATGCATTCGGCGATATGGATTTCAAAGTTGCTGGTACTAAAGATTTCGTTACTGCGCTACAACTTGATACTAAATTAGATGGTATTCCGGCAAGCGTTCTTGCAGGTGCGTTGCACCAGGCCAAGGAAGCTCGGCTCCATATTCTCGATGTAATGAATGAAGCGATTGATGCACCGGATGAAATTAATCCGTTAGCACCACGCATCATCACTATCCAGATTCCAGTAGATCAAATCGGTGCAGTGATTGGTCCAAAGGGTAAAGTCATCAAGCAGATTCAAGAAGATACTGGCGCTGAAATCAGCATTGAAGATGATGGCACTATTTATATCGGTGCAACCGATGGAACTGCAGCTGAAGCTGCACGTGCCCAAATTATCGGTATCGCAGATCCAAAAATGCCTGAAGTTGGCGAACGCTTCAACGGAACTATCGTGAAGTTAGCTGCATTCGGCGCATTTGTTTCATTGCTCCCAGGTAAAGATGGCTTGCTACACATCTCGCAAATTCGCAAGATGCATGGCGGAAAGCGCATTGAAAACTTGGAAGATGTAATGAACGTCGGCGATAAAGTACATGTTGAAATTGGCGAGATTGACCCTAAAGGCAAACTTTCGTTAATACCAGTACTTGATGACGCTGCCGAAGCATAAGCTGAATAACGTTTCATAATATGACCGTACGCAAAACCGTTCTTCCGAGCGGCTTACGTATTGTCACTGAAGAAGTTGCGGGAGTACGAAGCGCAGCTTTTGGTATTTGGGTAAATGTTGGCTCTCGCGATGAAGCACCATCTGTCGCGGGAGCTTCACATTTTCTTGAGCATTTATTATTCAAATCAACGAAAACTAGAAGCGCGATGGATATCTCCTCTGCGATTGAATCGGTCGGTGGCGAGATGAATGCCTTTACCAGCAAGGAGTACACCTGTTTTTATGCTCGGGTGATTGATACCGATTTACCACTTGCGATCGATGTAATTTCAGATTTGATTACTTCATCTCTAGTTAAGGCCGAAGATGTCGATGCTGAACGAAATGTAGTCTTGGAAGAAATATCAATGCGAGATGATGATCCGAGTGATTTAATCCATGATCTTTTTGCCGAAACTTATTATGGTGACACCCAACTTGGCCGACCAATTTTGGGAACTGTTGATTCAATCAAAGGAATGTCGCGAAATTCCGTCTTTAATTATTACAAAAAGCGCTATCTGCCGAGTGATTTAGTCATTGCGGTAGCTGGTAACTTGAAACATAAGAAAGTTGTAGAACTTGTTGAAAAAGCAATATCTAGAGATGATTTTTTAAGCGTTCCAAAATCTAATTACAACTTGCGCAGTAATACAAAAGTTAAATCGCCAAAAGGTGGGAATGTTGGCGTATTAAATCGCAAAACTGAGCAAGCCCATTTATTTATGGGCATGGCCGGGGTAGCTCGCGACGATAGCCGTCGATTCACAATGGGAGTTTTATCGGCAGCCTTAGGTGGCGGAATGTCATCTCGGTTATTTCAAGAAATTCGGGAAAAACGTGGCTTGGCATATTCAGTTTATTCATACGCACAGCAATTTGCTGGCTCAGGTGTCATTGGTTTTTATGCAGGATGTAATCCAAATAAAGCCACCGAAGTTGTGAAAATTATTCGAGATGTTTTGCACGATGTAGCAGATAACGGTCTAACTCATGAAGAGTTAGCTAGAGCGCAAGGTGCAGTTCGCGGAAGTTTAGTTTTGAGTCAAGAAGATACTGGCTCTCGGATGAGCCGGATTGGGAAAGCTGAGTTGGTTTATGGCGAAAATCTAGGCTTCGATCAGATTTTAAAAGAAGTTTCCAGCGTATCCGGCGCACAAATTCGCGCCGTTGCCAGCGAGTACTTGACCAAAAGTCCTACCCTTGCCGTAGTGGGACCGTATAAGAGCGGCTCAATATTTGAAAAGGCAATCCGATGATAAGAGTTGGCGTACTCGGTGCAAACGGAAAGATGGGCACGCAAACCGTTGCCACAATAACTGCAGCTACTGATTTAGAACTAGTTGCAGCGCTGGATCTTGGTGACTCAATCGAAACTTTAAAAAAGAGCGGCGCTGAAGTTGTAGTCGATTTCACGCATCCGGATTCAGTAATGGCTAATCTTGAATTCGCAATCAATAATGGGATCAACGTTGTAGTCGGTACTACTGGTTTTGATAGTGCAAAACTTGCAAAAGTAAAAGAGCTATTAGCAAATAATCCTAAAGTTGGCGCGCTTATCGCGCCAAATTTTGGACTTGGCGCAGTCTTAATGATGCAATTTGCGGCGCAAGCAGCTAAACATTTTGAATCGGTTGAGATCATTGAACTGCATCACCCAAATAAGGCAGATGCGCCAAGTGGAACCGCAACTAGAACTGCGGAATTAATTACTGACGCGCGCAAAGTTGCAAATCGACCACCGATGCCAGATGCAACCACATCTGCACTTCCTGGCGCACGAGGTGCAAAAGTCGGCGATGTGGCAATCCATTCAGTTCGGTTACGTGGTTTAGTTGCGCATCAAGAAGTGGTACTTGGAGACCAAGGTGAAACCCTTTCGATTCGACATGATTCGATAGATCGAACTGGTTTTATGCCTGGGGTACTATTAGGAATCCGCAAAGTTGGATCACACCCAGGTTTAACCTTTGGCCTCGAGAAGTTTCTCGATCTCTAGAAGATAGGAAAAATATGATCACGATGTATAGCGCTGACTGGTGCGGAGATTGCCGTCGTTC
>DKNC01000034.1:10408-36823 GCA_002470135.1 Actinobacteria bacterium UBA7398
ATTGAAATCAATGGTGGAATGCGATCTATCCCAGTCATAATATTTCCCGATGGAACTCACATGACTGAGCCATCCGATATTGATTTAAAAGCAAAGCTTGAGGCGCTAAAAATTATTTAAAGCCAGTTATAAATCGCTGCCGAAGTGATCGCAGCCGAGAATATAACTACTGGAAAAGGTGCCTTAAATTTAAGGGCGATTGCCGCAACTGCAACGCCTGCAATCCGTTGGTCAAAGACAATTTCAGATTTATTTGTGATTGCTTGGACGCCAACTAAGGCCGAAAGCAAAACAATTGGGATCAAGGTGTTAATTCGTTGGACTCGGGGATTAGCTAAAAATGATTCTGGAATTGCATAGCCAAGGTATTTTAAAATATAACAAATCAAACTTGATACTAAAGTTGCTACCCACATTGCGCTCATGCTTTTGGTTTCCAGCCAAAGAGAATTGCAAGTAAAACTGTTGCGATAATTGGAACGCCAGCTGGTGCAACTGGAGTAAGTATTAGCGCCATCGCTACTGCGCAAATAGCAATCAATTTACTTTGCTTATTGATTAGCCGTGGCCAAACTAATCCTAAGAAAGCGGCAGGCACTGCAGCATCCAAGCCCCATGCAGAAGGATTACCGAGGGCTTGAGCTCCAAAAGCACCTAGCAGCGTAAATAGATTCCAAAATACAAATACCCCAATTCCAGTTGCCCAAAATCCATACCGCATTGCCGCTTCACCGCGTGGTTCTTGGGAAATTGCAACACCGGTTGATTCATCAATGGTTATCTGTGCTGCCAATAATTTCTTAAAGCCATGCACATTTAACACTGGCTTCATCCGCATTGAATAAAGTCCATTGCGAAATCCAAGTAGGGATCCCGTAGTGATCGCACTCAACGCACTCCCGCCCGCGCCCATGACGCCGACAACTGCAAACTGTGATGCGCCAGAGAAAAGTAATATTGAAAAAAGTGAAGCTTGAATCACAGAGAAGCCATTTGCAACCGCAGCGGCACCGAATGCAATGCCATAAGTCCCAACCGGTAGCGCAACGCTCATTGAGTCTCGGAAAACCTGCGCTTTAGATAATGACACGCGGGTTATTCTGCCTTATCAATCACGGTATCCGTACATCGCTCTCGATAGGGTCACGCTCGTGAGTGAAAATAGCGATAAAGCAGCGATCTTCCGTGACGATGTCACCGTTGAATTAGTAAAAGCAAGTGCAAGTGATGCTGATGTAATTTGGGCGGCCCGTGTCTCAACTGCGGGTGAAAATTCGTTAGATGAAATTAATCAGGACCCTTCAAAATCTGCCGGATTAATTAATTATTTGGCGCGAGAGCGACATGGTTCGCCCTTTGAACATACCTCAATGACATTTTTTATCTCTGCGCCAATCTTTGTTTTCCGTGAATTTATGCGCCACCGAATCGCTTCTTATAACGAAGAGAGTGGCCGATATCGCGAGCTAAGTCCAGTCTTTTATCTGCCATCAAAAGAACGCAAACTTGTACAAGTAGGCAAAACTGGCGCGTATACATTTGTTGATGGCACCGCAGAGCAATATGAAATTACAGTGAAAGCAATGAAAGAGAGTTATCTACTTTCATATAGCAATTACCAAAAAATGTTAGAAGCGGGCGTAGCGCGCGAAGTTGCACGAGCAGTTTTACCGGTTGCGCTTTACTCATCTATGTATGTAACTATGAATGCTCGCGCACTTATGAATTTTTTATCGCTTCGTACCAGTCGAGAAGGCTCACATTTTCCAAGCTACCCACAACGAGAAATTGAGATGGTTGCCGAGAAAATGGAGCGACATTTTGCAGAACTTATGCCGCTCACATACGGAGCCTTTGAAAAGTCTGGGAGAATTGCACCCTAAAAGCGGTAGCCTTAGGGCATGTTGATTACCCCACCATTTGGTCGATTGCTTACCGCAATGGTTACGCCATTTAAACCTGATCTCTCAATTGATTGGGCTGGTGTGGAAAAATTAGCTAACCACCTAATCAGCACTGGGCATGATGGCATCGTTGTGAACGGCACAACTGGTGAAGCGCCAACGACTAGTGATGATGAGAAACTTGAAATAATTAAGGTTGTTAAAAAAGCGGTAGCAGGGAAAGCAAAAGTAATTGCTGGCGCTGGAAACAATGAAACTTCGCATTCAGTAGAACAAGCAAAATGGGCTGCCGATGCTGGCGCTGATGGCTTATTAGTAGTAACTCCTTATTACAACAAACCACCACAAGCCGGCATTGAAGCGCACTTTAAAGCGATGGCAGATGCGACCGATTTGCCAGTAATGATGTATGACATTCCAGGTCGAACTGGGATTCAAATTGAACCAGACACAATTGTTAAGTTGGCAGAACACCCAAGAATCGCAGCGTTGAAAGATGCAAAAGGTGATGTAGCTTCAACATCTTGGGTAATCAAAAGATCTGGAATTCCAGTCTATTCTGGCGACGATATTTTAAATCTACCTTTACTTTCGGTCGGAGCTGTCGGTTTTGTATCAGTCTGTGGCCATACTGTTGGAAAAGAATTGCGCGAAATGTTAGATTCTTGGTTTAGCGGAAATGCGCACCGCGCTACTGAGATACATCAACAGCTGCTTCCGGTTTATACCGGGACTTTCCGCACGCAAGGTGCGATTCTCACGAAGGCAGCTATGACACTGATGGGACTCCCTGGCGGAGTTGTAAGACTTCCACTTGTAAACGCAACTGCGTCACAAATTGAGCAACTTCGTGAGGATTTAAAACTCGGAGGCGTTAAAGTTTGAATCATCCCCACCCAGATTTAGGTTTACCAACAAAGTTAGTTGCTGGCGGGCTTCGAATAGTTGCGCTTGGTGGACTCGGCGAAATTGGCCGGAACATGACGGTATTTGAATCCGAAGGCAAGTTATTAGTTGTCGACTGCGGCGTTTTGTTTCCAGAAGAGAACCAACCCGGGATTGATTTAATTCTGCCGGATTTTTCTTATATAAGAGAACGCTTAAATGATATTGAGGCGATCTTCTTAACGCACGGCCACGAAGACCATATTGGTGCAGTTCCATACTTACTGCGCGAACGTGGCGATATTCCAGTTATTGGAACAGCGCTAACGGTCGCATTTATTAAAGCAAAGCTAAAAGAACATCGAATCACTGCTATTACTCGTGAAGTCAAAGCCGGCATGCGTGAGAAAATTGGTCCGTTCTCGATGGAATATGTTGCAGTAAACCACTCAATCCCGGATGCACTTGCGGTTGCAATTACTACGAAAGCTGGAACGATTTTACATACTGGCGATTTCAAAATGGATCAATTACCGCTCGATGGTCGCATTACTGATCTCGCAACATTCGCGCGATTAGGCGCAGATGGTGTTGATCTTTTTATGGTCGACTCGACAAATGCTGATATTCCTGGCTTCACTACTTCCGAACGCGAAATTATGCCAGCGCTCGATCGCGTCTTTAGAAGCACGCGCCGTCGGGTTGTGGTTGCATCATTTGCATCACACGTTCATCGGATTCAACAGATAATTAATACTGCCGAATCACATAAGCGCAAAGTTATATTTATGGGTCGCTCGATGGTTCGCAATATGAATTTAGCCGCGGAGATGGGTTACTTAACGATTCCTAGCGGAGTTCTTATCGATGAAAAAGAGATGGATAACCACGGCGATAACTTGGTATTAATTTGCACTGGCTCCCAAGGCGAACCGTTAGCGGCGTTATCAAGAATGGCAAATGGTGATCACCAAATTCGAGTTGGTGAAGGTGACACCGTTGTTTTAGCTTCATCCTTGATTCCTGGAAATGAAAATCCGGTTTATCGCGTAATAAACGAGCTAACGCGATTCGGTGCTCGCGTTGTGCATAAAGCGAATGCGCTAGTTCACGTATCTGGACATGCCGCCGCAGGGGAGTTGTTATATTGCTACAACATTGTTAAGCCAAAACATGTCATGCCAATCCACGGCGAATGGCGACATATGCGAGCTAATGCCGAACTTGCGATTCAAACTGGAGTTGCCCGAAAAAATACGGTGATTGTAGAAAATGGCATTGTAATTGACATGGTTGATCATAAAGTTTCGGTTGTTGGTTCGGTACCTTGTGGATTTGTTTATGTTGATGGCCAGAGCATCGGTGACATTACCGAAAGCTCGCTAAAAGATAGACGAATATTGGGTGAAGAAGGATTCATCTCGGTAATTGTGGTAATCGATTCTCAAACTGGAAAAATTGTTGCTGGACCTGATATTCATGCGCGCGGTTTTGCTGAAGATACCGCGCTATTTGATGAAGTGAAATCTAGAATTGAGAAAGCTCTCGCTGCTGCAGTTGCGGAAGGAATTAACGGCACGCACCAACTTTCACAAATAATGCGAAAAACAGTTGGCAGTTGGGTAGGCGGAGAACATCGCCGACGTCCGATGATTGTTCCTGTTGTTATAGAAGTATGACGGCGAGCCAGACTGCTTAGGATTTCGCTTTCTAATACGATTAACGCTTATGGCTAAAAAGAAAAGTACTAAATCAAGTGGGTTCTTAGGCGGGATTGCTCGCGCCTTATCTGCTATTTGGCGGGCCATCGCTAACGCACTTGGTGCAGTAATTAGATTTGTTTCCAGAGGTGTTAAAGATTTAGATCCAGCCCACCAGCGCGATGGTTTGGCCCTTCTACTTTTTATTGCTGGCGTTCTGGCAGCGGCAACAACCTGGTGGCATCTAGATAATTTCTTTGGTCGCGCCATGCACTCATTCTTTTACGGTGGCGTTGGGCGACTTGCGATGGCAACACCATTAGCACTTTGTTATTTTGCTTTTAGACTATTTAGAAACCCAACAGATAAAGCAGCTAATGGCCGGATAACAATTGGCTCGTTATTACTAATTTTCTCAAGCGCAGCGTTAGCCCATATATTTAATGGTTCAACTGGAACTGGGGCGACCGCGATGCGCCACGGTGGCGGTTGGATTGGTTATGGAGTTTCAACTCCATTGAAGTATGTAGTTATATCTTCGACGTTAACAACCTTTATCCTTTTCTTATTTTTAGGTTTTGGGTTGTTGGTAGTAACTGCAACGCCAGTCTCCGAAGTTTTTGCGTTAATAAAACGATTATTTAGTGGCGCAAGTTCTAAAGTTGGTAGCGCGGTTGCTGATCGGCGCGAGCGTAAAATTGAAGAATTCGAAATCTCAGAATCACCACCTTTTGAATCGCCATTAGTGGTGCAACATCTTGATCATGGCGACTACGACGAAGATTCAGAGGAAGATTCCGAGTTAGATGAAGAGAGCTTTGACGAAGAATTCACGGTTGAAATTCCAGTAGCTTCTGGAACCGCAGATGGTAATCCGCTGCCAACTCCAACAAAACCGTTACGTCCAGTACAGATGGTGCTCGCTTCAGATGATACTTACGAACTGCCATCTATGGATTTGTTACGAGCTGGCCCAGCTTCAAAAACTAAAAGTAAAGCCAATGATGTGATTGTTGCTGCGTTAACAGAAGTTTTCAAACAGTTCGATATTGATGCAGAAGTAACTGGTTTTATGCGTGGGCCGACTGTGACACGTTATGAAGTAGAACTAGGTTCCGGCGTTAAAGTTGAAGCTATTACGGCGCTTGGTAAAAATATTTCCTATGCCGTAGCAAGTAGTGATGTGCGAATCCTCTCGCCAATACCTGGAAAATCTGCGGTCGGAATTGAAATTCCTAATACTGATCGCGAAATAGTTTCGCTCGGTGATGTATTACGCTCTGGTGTTGCTGGAAACGATCATCATCCAATGTTAGTTGCGCTTGGTAAAGATGTTGAAGGCGCATTTATCTGTGCAAATTTAGCAAAAATGCCGCACTTATTGGTGGCGGGTGCTACCGGTGCTGGCAAATCTTCAATGATTAACTCACTTGTGACTTCAATATTAATGCGCTCAACTCCAAATGATGTTCGAATGATTTTGATTGATCCAAAGCGAGTCGAGCTCACTGCATATGATGGCGTGCCACATTTAATTGCACCAATCATCACAAACCCGAAAAAAGCAGCAGAGTCGTTAGCTTGGGTTGTTCGCGAAATGGATCTGCGTTATGACGATCTCTCAACTTATGGTTTCCGCCATATTGATGATTTTAATAAAGCGGTTCGAACTGGAAAGTTAACAAATTCCAATTCCTCAGAAGGTCCGCTACAACCTTATCCATATCTTCTCGTCGTAATTGATGAGTTAGCAGATTTAATGATGGTGGCAGCGCGCGATGTTGAAGATTGCATTGTTCGCATCACGCAATTAGCTCGCGCGGCTGGAATTCATTTAGTAATTGCAACCCAACGTCCTAGCGTTGATATTGTTACTGGATTAATTAAAGCAAACGTACCTTCTAGACTTTCGTTTGCAACTAGTAGCTTGGCTGACTCTCGAGTTATTTTAGATACACCTGGTGCCGAGAAATTAGTGGGACAAGGCGACGGCTTATTCCTGCCAATGGGCGCTAGCAAAGCGCTGCGGATCCAAGGAGCTTACGTTTCGGAACGTGAAATTGAAGCGGTTGTTAATCACGTTAAAGCCCAACTCGCTCCGGTTTACCGCGAAGATATTCTTGCGCCGGTCCGAACTAGAGCGGTAATTGAAGATGACATTGGCGATGATATGGATCTGTTATTGCAAGCGGTTGAGTTAGTGATTGGAACGCAATTTGGTTCGACTTCAATGTTGCAACGTAAGTTGAGAATTGGTTTTGCTAAAGCAGGACGGCTAATGGATTTGATGGAGAGCCGTGGAATTGTTGGGCCATCCGAAGGATCGAAGGCTCGGACCGTCTTAGTAAAACCCGAAGACCTCGCGGGAGTGTTGGCAGTATTGCAGGGGTGATTTTCGCTCCATTCACCTAATATTCACCGATCGAGGTTGATTCAGACCTGGTAATGCCCGTAGCCTTGCTCTTCCCCGATCGTGAAGGTTATTGAAAATGTCATTAGGTTCCGCACTTAAGAGTGCACGTACTGCAGCGGGATTATCCGTGGAAGAACTTGCAGCGCGTACTCGGATCCGTGCGGCGCTCATCAAAGAGTTAGAAAATGATAATTTTATTAATTGCGGCGGCGACACTTATGCTCGCGGTCATATTCGAGCAATTGCCAGAATTCTTGAGATAGATGGCACTCAACTATTATCAGAATTTACTGAATCTTTTGCACCGGAAGAACGGCCAATGATGGATTTGCTAGTTGAAAATAGCGCAGCAAGACCACCTCGTGAAAAGAAACCAATTTCTTGGAAAGCGCTTTCTGGAATTGCTGCATCAATTGTCGTAGTTGTGGCTTCTGTGCAATTTGTAGTTGTAATAAATAATTCCAATGAGAGTGTTAAACCACTTGCTCTTAGCGCAACTGCACCAGAAACGAAAGATCCTGCAGTTGCCACAAAAGTAAGTGGCGTAAATTTAATTTTGACCGGAGTTAATGGCGTTTCTTGGATTGGTATTTTTGACAGTTCAAATAACCAGATTTATAGTGGCCGCATTTCCAAAGGTGAATCCCAAGTTTTTACAGATAATCAATCCTTATATGTTGTAATCGGAAATGCTGGAGCGATTAATGTAAATCTAAATGGTGCAGATTTAGGCGTAACTGGCGCGGTAGGTGAAGTTGTGCGGATGCAATTCACTCCAACTGGCTCGACCCAAGGCTAATCCTTAGTTTCGCCACAATTACTTCTCGCTTTACAAGTACTATTCGCCAAATGACCACTCGTACCGTTGCGCTCGTAACTTTAGGCTGCGCCAGAAATGATGTGGATTCCGAAGAGCTTGCTGGCAGATTAGCTGCGGATGGCTGGACCTTGGTTGATGATGCCGCAAACGCTGATATCGCATTAGTCAATACTTGTGGTTTTATTGAAAGTGCAAAAAAGGATTCAATTGATGCGTTAATGCAAGCCCATTCACTTAAGGCTGACGGCAAAGTTAGGGCTGTGGTCGCAGTAGGTTGCATGGCGGAACGTTATGGAACTGAGTTGGCTGCAGCGCTTCCCGAAGCGGATGCAATTCTAGGATTCGATGATTATCAAGATATTTCTAAACGACTAAATACAATTCTTAGCGGTGGCTCAATTGATGTACACATCCCGCGAGATCGGCGAACTATTCTCCCGATTTCACCGATCAATCGACAAAGCGTTAATGAAGCTACTAAATCTAAATTTGGCCAAGGCGCTAGGTTAATTAGAAAACGGTTAGATAACGCGCCAATTGCATCGCTAAAAATCGCTTCTGGTTGCGACCGGCGTTGTACATTTTGTGCGATTCCGCAATTTCGCGGTTCATTTGTCTCCAGACCACCTACCGAGATTATCGAAGAAGCTAAATGGTTAGCGGCTAATGGCGTTAGTGAAATATTTTTAGTCTCAGAAAATACGACTTCCTACGGTAAAGACTTTGGTGATTTGAAGTTGATGGAAGCAATGTTGCCAGAACTCTCCAAGATTGATGGAATCGAACGGATCCGACTCTCGTATTTACAACCCGCCGAAATTAGACCGACGCTCTTACAAGCGATGGTGTCGACGGAAAAAGTGCTGCCTTACTTTGACATCTCATTTCAACACGCAAGCGGAGCTTTGCTACGAAGAATGCGGCGCTTTGGCGACTCCGAAAAGTTCTTACTTTTATTGTCGCAAATCCGTGCCCTCTCACCAGCAGCCGGAATTCGATCTAACTTTATCGTTGGGTTCCCCGGCGAAACCGAAGCCGAGTACGAGGAACTCAAGAGTTTTATAATCGAATCTAGATTGGATGCGATCGGAATATTCGGATATTCCGATGAAGATGGCACCGAAGCGCTAACGTTGGAAAATAAAGTTGATCAAGATCTAATTAATGAACGGGTTTCCGAATTGGCAACGCTTACCGAAGCGTTAACCTATGAACGTGCGGAAGCTCGGATAGGCGAGCGGGTGCGCGTATTGATAGAAGATGAAGCGGCACAAGAGGGACGAGCCGAACACCAGGGTCCGGAGGTAGATACTTCGACCTTCATTACATCTCCAGGGCGTCCTACCGCTGGTTATAAAGTTGGCGATTATGTTGATGCAGTCGTTACTGAAACTGCAGGTGCAGATTTGGTAGCGCAACCACTATGAGAAATTTCAACTTACCAAATTTACTAACCATAATTAGAATTTTAGCGTTGCCATTTTGCGTTTATGCACTCTTTAAAAATGGTGGCGATGACTCAACTTGGCGAATTATTGCTTGGACGCTTTTTTTCATCGTTGGGATGACCGATACTCTTGATGGGAAACTAGCTCGAAGTCGTAATCAAGTAACACCACTTGGAACTTTTCTAGATCCAATTGCAGATAAAGCAGTGATTGGTACCGCGCTCATTGGACTTTCAATTCTTGGTGATATGCCCTGGTGGATTACGATTTTCATACTAAGTAGAGAATTATTAGTTACATTACTCCGGCTAGTTGTAATTAAGCGTGGCGTGATTCCAGCAAGTCGTGGTGGCAAAATTAAAACGCTGACGCAGAATTTCTCAGTCGGCTTTTACATTTTGCCGTTACCTTCATTTCTATTTTTGCCACGCGACATTTTTTTAGGAGTAGCTTTGATTTTGACTCTTGTGACCGGGATTGACTACCTAAGAAAAGCGATCTCAAAGTAATGAATAGCCCAATCCAAAAATTATCTGAAACTATAGTTAAAACACTAACCCTCCGTGGGGAAACGATTTCTACTGCCGAATCTATTACCGGGGGGCTAATTGGCGGAGCAATTACGGGGGTTCCAGGATCTTCAGAAGTTTTCTTAGGTGGGGTAATTTCCTATTCAAATCAAATGAAAAAAGATGAACTTGGGATTACTGCTGCTGATATTAAAAAAGTTGGCGTTGTCTCAGAGGCGATTGCAGTTGCGATGGCGCTCGCAATCCAGAAGCGCACTAAAAGTACTTGGGCAATTTCAAGTACCGGTGTTGCTGGCCCAGGAGCTGCTGATGGCGTGCCGGCAGGAACGGTTTGGATTGCAATCGCTGGACCGAAAATCGCCCAAGGAATTGAATTATCAATCGCTGGAAAGCGGGAAATTGTGCGGTTCGGCGCGGTAGAAAGCGCGCTTGGCGCATTTGAGCGTATTCTTAGCTCGACTAACTTGGCCAAGAAAAAGTAACGAGTGAAAGGAGCGGTTATGGAATTAATGCGAACCCATATCGGTCAATCACTTCGTGCTGCTCGGGTAGAACAAGGTCGAACCCTTCGGGCTGTCGCATCAGATGCTCGAGTTTCGCTCGGTTATTTATCTGAAGTTGAACGTGGTCAAAAAGAAGCATCATCAGAGTTATTAAATGCAATCTGTACCGCCCTCAACCTCTCACTTTCCTCAGTACTTACGGACGTCATCGAATTGGTGAAACGTCACGAGACCCCAGTACTTACCGTCGTTCCAACATCTGAAGCTGAACTTTCAGATGTCAACGCAGCGTAAGTACAATTGTGGCAGAACCAATATTTCGCGCTACCTATCAACACCAGAGCGGCATACATAGACGTACTCGAAGTGCAATCTTGGAAGCAGCACAATCTTTAGTTAATGATTTTGGATTACATCATACAAACATGATTGAAATTGCAGATCGTGCCCAAGTTTCTAGGGCATCTTTATATAACCATTTTCGAGATAAGAACGAAGTTTTTATTGCGCTTCTAGAATCAGAAGTTGATCGAATTGCCGCGCTCGCCAAAGTTTCTGGCTCCCGTGCCGAATCTCTCTATTTCATTTCAAGAGAAATATCTACACATGGAGCGCTCCGCTCTGCTCTCGAACACGATCCAGCTGCAATCGCAATAGCGCTCTCTTCTCGAGAACATGATTTATGGGTTCGAATTTATAGACACCTTGCCGAGATTTTTGCATCTGATGCTATCGGCGTTGGCATGATTGTGCGCTGGTTACTTGGCCAAGTTACTGCGCCGCTTTCCCAAGAACATTCAAAGTTGCAAGCTGATCGATTAATTCGCGCTCTCTCTTAAGCAAGCTACTTTTAAATGCGTAATACGGAATTGCGGCGTCGTATGGCGGAGTTTCTCGGTGACGAATGGGCTCCTTCTTACGCAAAAGATATTGTGCACGCAGAATTAGGTGGTCATACCGTTGAGGAAGCATTAGCAATTGGGACTGAACCTGGTGATATTTGGCGAGCAATCTGTCGCCATAATCCAGATGTGCCAAAGCACCTGATTTAACCTATTAGGATTTAACTAATCGAAAGGCGCTCTTAAATGCAAGATTTGAATTCTGTTATGGCCAAGGCCGTCACGGCGCGCGAAAGTTTTCGCAAGTGGGATGCCTTCCAAATAATTGCGCTCCTAGAAGCAATTGCTCACAAATTAGATGGCGCAGCATCAGAATTAATTCCACTTGCAGGAAGCGAAACAAATTTAACAGAAGTGCGTTTGACTGGCGAAGTTGGTCGAATGTCGGGACAGTGGCGCCACATGGCTGCAGTATTAAAAAAAGGTGATTACTTAGGAACGGTAATTGATAGCGCAGACCCAACGTTGCAACCACCTCGACCTGAACTTCGCAAAACCACCGTACCACTTGGAATTGTCGGCATTTTTGGTGCCAGTAATTTTCCATTCGCTTTTGGGGTAGGTGGTTGCGATACTGCTGCTGCAATTGCTGCGGGCTGTCCGGTAATTATTAAAGCTCATCCTGGCCACATAGAAACATCTAGAAAAGTTTTTGCATTAATGCAAGCCGCAGCTAAATCTCTTTCAGCCCCTGAAGGTTTATTTAATCTGGTTGAGGATTTTGAAGCTGGTGTGGAATTTGTGAAGCATAAAGATGTTAGCGCCGTTGCTTTTACTGGCTCGACTCCGGGAGGCCGAGCGCTATTTGATATTGCCCAATCAAGAAAAGATCCGATTCCTTTTTATGGCGAATTGGGAGGTCTTAATCCAATTTTTGTTACCGAAGAAGCTTCCGCCAAAAATGCGACAACCATTGCGCAAGGATTTTTAGATTCAGTAAATTTAGGAGCGGGGCAATTTTGCACTAAACCTGGTTATCTAATCTTGGTAAACGGCGATTTAGTTCGCAATGAGATCGTAAATCTTGTACCAAATGTTGCAACCCATGCGATGCTAAATGAAAAAATTCGAGCAGCGCACGATCTAAATCGAAGCGCTTATGCTGGCTTGCCATTTGTTAAATTATTGGCGCAAGGAGTTGCCACTAGTGATGCAATCGAACCTATTACTATTTTTGAAATCTCCGGAGCAGATTTATTGGCAAACCAAGAAGTTACTTTAAAAGAAGTATTTGGCCCAACTGCAGTAGTAGTTAATTGTCAGAGCAACGATGAGGCGCTTGCAATTGCAAACGCATTCCACGGCACGCTAGCTTCTGGAATCCATGGCGAGGCTAGTGACAAAATTATTTCACTCGGATTGCTTGATATTTTAGTTCGAATTAGTGGTCGAGTAATTTGGAATAGCTGGCCAACCGGAGTTGCAGTTACTTGGGCGATGCATCACGGCGGACCATATCCTGCAAGTACAAACTCACTTTTCACATCAGTTGGCGCCGATAGTATAAAAAGATTCCGTAGGCCAGTTGTATTTCAAAATATGCCAACTGAGTTGTTGCCTACCGAACTGAAATAAAACTTAAACTAGAAAACCTGCTGGGAATGGATCACTTGGATCTAACGTCCAAGTAGCTTCGCCCATAACCCAGGCGCGACCAGTAATAGTTGGCACAATTGCGGGCAAGCCAGCAACAGTTACATGTTCTTTAACCCGGCCTTCAAATTGCGAACCAATCCAAGATTCATTAATCAATACATCGCCATCTTTAAATTCACCGCGAGCGACCATCTGTGCAAGTCGCGCGCTGGTACCAGTACCACAAGGGGAGCGATCAAACCACCCAGGGTGAATTGCCATCGCATTCTTCCAATGTAATGAGTTTGCGCCAGGTGCAATGAAATCTATGTGGTGACAGATTGCAATATCCGGATTCTCCGGGTGAACTGGGCGATTTTGCTCGTTGATTGCATTTGAAATTGCCAAACCTGCATTTAAAAATAGTTGGCCATTCTCGCGTTTATATTCAATTCCAATTCGATCAATCGGAATTATTGCGTAGAAATTTCCACCGAAAGCGATGTCATATTTAATTTTTCCATATCCAGGAACTTCGACAACTTGATCTAATTGATATGAGAACGAAGGAACATTTGTAAGCGTTACTTTTTCAGCTTTGCCATTCTTTACTTGCACATCAACAATTACTAATCCGGCAGGAGTATCAAGTCGGACAGTTGTAATGGGTTCGACCACTGGAACCAAACCTTTTTCAACTAATACTGTGGCCACTCCGATGGTGCCGTGTCCGCACATTGGCAAGCAACCAGAAACTTCAATGAAGACCACGCCCCAATCCGCATCAGGTCGGGTAGATTTTTGAAGTATGGCACCGCTCATTGCAGAATGTCCGCGAGGTTCGTACATTAACCATTGTCGAATTTCATCCATATGCTCCATAAAATAGAGCCGTTTTTCAAACATGGTCGCACCTGGAATCTCTTCGATTCCACTTATAACTACCCGAGTTGGCATCCCTTCAGTATGGGATTCCACCGTTGTAACGGTGCGCAAACTCTTTCCCATATTTACTTACGGTTTCGGTAAAAAGCTAGCGCTTGTTCAATGTCTTTCTGGCATTGCGCTAAATCAGCAGCTGGCAATGGTAATCGCGGAAGCCGAGTTGGACCACCGTAACGACCAACCACATCCATTGCTAATTTAATCGCAGTAATAAACTCTTTGCGACTATCCCAATTAAATAGATTATGCACGGCAGCATAGATTGGACGAGCTTCCGCATATTTTCCCGCAATGCAAAGATTGTAAAGTTCCACTGATTCTTTAGGAAGCGCATTTGGAAAACCAGCAATCCAACCAACAACGCCACCAGTTGATAGCTCTACTAGAACATCATCGGCTCCAACTAAAATTTCAATTCGTGGGGCATGGTGATGGATTTGCCAGACGCGACGGACATCGCCGGAAAATTCTTTAATTGCAACTACATTTTCACAACTGTCAGCAATCTTTGCTACAAGTTGTGGAGTTAAATCAACCTTGGTATCAAATGGATTGTTGTAAGCAATAATGGGAATACCAACTTTATTAACTTCTTTATAGTGTGCAATAACTTCGGCTTCATCAGCGCGGTAAGCATTTGGTGGCAACAGCATTACTGATTTGGCACCCATTTCAGCAGCTTGTTCAGTCCAACGGCGTGATTCTGTTGCGCCATATGCAGCTACACCAGGGATAACTTGGAAACCAGCCGGAGCTGCTTCTAGCGCCACTTTAACAATTTGAGTGCGTTCTTCTGCTGACAAGACTTGGTACTCACCAAGTGAACCATTTGGAATAACACCGTCAACGCCATTATCTGCCTGCCACTTAACGTGCTCGGCATACTTATCAAAATCTATTGATAGATCAGCGCGGAATGGAGTTGCGGTTGCGGTTAATACGCCATGCCAAGGTTTCTTAATTGAATTAGCCATGCCCGAACCTTATTCGCCGTTAGCTAGAAGTTCAATTGAAATCGGGGTAATGATTGGTCGATTACCGACCGAAATTCGTTCTTTTTCGGAAATATCAGATGGCGAGATCCCAGACTCATTTGCAACTAAATCCACCACAAATCTGCCACAGATTCGCCCTTGGCACATTCCCATTCCACATCGTGAAAGTAATTTCGCAGTACGTGAATCAGTGGCACCAAGCTCAGTTACTGCAAACTTTAATTTTGAATATTTTACTTCTTCGCAACGGCAGATAATAGTTTCATCAGTGAGCCAACTTTGCCATCCAGATTTCACTGGATAAGAAGAGATTAGCGCTTTCGCAAATTTTTGCTTCTTAGCTCTTGTTTTGTGATGATTATTTGAGATCTCCGCTTTGCAACCAATATATTTTGCAGCGGCTAATCCGGCAATCACACCTTCAGCAATTGATAGTTCAGAGCCCCCAATACCGGTGATTTCACCGGCGGCAAAGATTCCCGCGATTGAGCTCTCTTGATTTTCATCGACCAAAACAGCGACGCCTTCATCTTTTGTAACTAATTGTTTTAGCAAAAGTGCACCAGCAAGTGATGTGTCCGCGGTAAATCCCCATCCGATTGCAGCGACGTCGCATTTAACGCGCTCTATTTTCTTAATTTTAAAGTTACTATCTATTTTTGCAATGCTTACTGATTCTAATTCACCATCTTGATTTGCATGGGCTGCAACCACAGCGCGATTAAATTTCGGTCTAACCCCAAACCTATTAAAAATAGCGATGTAATGTGCGGCTTCGCCTATTTTTGATAAGTTCTGGATAAGTGTAGGAAGAGATTTAAGCCAACGAAGCGGTGAGTTTGCCTCTAACAATTCAATTACTTCGCAACCTACTTGGGCTAGCCCTGCGGCTACCGGCAAAAGAAACGGTCCACTCCCAGCAACGACAACCCGTTTACCAACCGCAATTCCATTGCCTTTTATAAGTGATTGTGCGCCGCCCGGTGTCATCACGCCGGGAATATCCCAGCCAGGAAATGGCAGGGTTCGATCGTAAGCGCCGGTAGCCAAAACCAGCGCTTTAGTTGTAATAATTTTTTCGACACCATTGGTAATCAAGCGCAAAGTAGCTGCACCATCTTCATGGGTAGCGCTCCAAATTTCAGCACCGCTCCAAATTTCAATTTTGGGATGATTAGCAACTGCTGAAATTAATAAGAGCCCGGTATCTAAATCTAGATGTAACTCAGATTGCTCCAACCAAGTCTCAGGGAGGTGGCGCCAATATTGACCACCAAGACGGGAGCTGCTATCAATTAATAAGACTGATGCGCCAGAAAGCGCGGCATTAAGTGCAGCCGACAAACCAGCAGGTCCGCCACCCACAACCACAACTCTTGCTGGTTCTGGTTTCATGCGCCACCTACTTGCGTTCTAACAACCATCTTTGCCTTGACTTCCGTTATACAGGCACGTTGATTTGGTGCGCCATCGATTACAACTAAACAATCAAAACAAACGCCAATGCCACAGAACATGGCACGAGGTTTCTTTTCAAAACGTGTTACACGTAGGACACGATCGCCTGCTGCCAGCAACGCAGCTCCAACAGATTGGCCTGGGATTGCGGAAACTTCCAAGTCGTTAAAGGTAAAAGTAATCGAAGCACTTGGTTTAACTAGCAACGTTAACACCTGCACTTGGATTTTGATTCATAAAACGTTTTGGTGAAAATGGCGTTGGATCCATAAATGGCGTTTTCCCAAGTATCTCGGCTGTTATTAACTCTGCAGTAGCAGGCGCTAACACGATGCCCGCACCTTCATGTCCAGCAGCATGCCATAGCCCTGAAATATTTCCATCTTCGCCGATGACCGGTAAATGATCAGGTGCGTATGGTCTAAACCCGCGATATGCGCGGAGTAATTGGAGTTCTTTTAAAATTGGGAATACTGATATGGCTTGCTGGGCAAGTTGACGGAGAATTGGAATTTCGAACTCACTTTTGAATCCAACTCGTTCGCGACTTGCGCCAATTAAAATCGTGCCGCTAGCAGTTCCTTCAACGACAGCACTTGATTGGAGATCAGCTTCACCGCTTGCAATGTTTGCAACATAGTCGGCGTCGTAAACTTTATGAAATATCAATTCTGGAGCGGGAACAGTTACCAAAATAAAACCGCGACGAGGTGCGATCGGTAAGTAAGAGCCCGCCAACTTTGCAATATCGCCAGCCCAAGTCCCGGTTGCATTTAAAACGATTGGAGATGAATAAGTATTCTTATTTGTGGTTAATCCAGTTAATTGGCCATTCTTAGAATTAATTGCAATTACGTTTTCACCCTGTACGAATTTGCCACCACGTTTTTTTACGGCACGAATCATCTGCGCTGCCGCCAACATTGGTTGACATTGCGCATCTTGTGGGTAATAAACGCCGTACTCAATCGTTGGTGAGATATGTGGTTCTAATTTTCTTAACTCTGCCGCATTAACTTCCCTGGCATCAATTCCATTTTCACGTTGTGCTTTAGCTAATTTCTTTAAGCCAGCAATTCCGGTTTCACTTCGCGATATAACTACTCCGCCTTTACCATCCAATTCGAAGCCGCCACCGATATCTTCATTTACTTCAAACCAAGCATTTCGAGAACGGAGCGCAAGAGTTAATTCTGGACTTGGCTCTTTATCTGAAACTAAAATATTTCCTTCACCAGCTCCAGATGTACCGCTCGCCACCGGGCCGCGATCAATGATTAGAACCCGTAGCCCAGCATTTGTTAAGGCGAGCGCGCACGATGCGCCAACTACGCCAGCGCCAATCACGATGACATCAGGGGAGTTCACGCCTTAAATCTACTCGCGGCGTGTCTAAGTGGCTCATCTAGCATTAGAACAGATGTTCGGGTAACCTACTCATACCCAACCAGAGCGGTTCCACAGTTCCGTTAGGCCTAGCTCCTAACCGTCAGTGGCATTCCGTACCTTCTGGACAAACAACGCTTGAAAAGCGATAAGTGAAAAGGAAGAGGTAAATCGTGGCTAAAGAAGCCAAAGAATCGAACGAACCTACGAGTCGTTCGAGTGAGAAAGAAAAAGCCCTAGATACAGCACTTGCCCAAATCGAGCGTCAGTTTGGTAAGGGCGCTGTGATGAAGATGAGCGAGCGATCAATCGCCGCAATTGAAGTTATCTCGACCGGTTCGGTCACCTTAGATATCGCACTTGGCATTGGTGGTTTACCACGAGGCCGCGTTGTTGAAATCTATGGCCCAGAATCATCTGGTAAAACCACGCTAGCGCTTCATGTAATTGCTAACGCCCAACGAGCTGGCGGAATCGCCGCATTCATCGATGCAGAGCACGCATTTGATGCAGAGTATGCAAAGAAACTTGGCGTTGATATTGATGCGCTTCTAGTTTCACAACCAGATACTGGCGAACAAGCTTTAGAAATTATGGATATGTTGATTCGCTCTGGCGCACTTGATGTTGTTGTCGTTGACTCGGTTGCAGCTCTTGTACCACGGGCTGAAATCGAAGGCGAGATGGGCGATAGCCATATGGGCTTACAAGCTCGCTTGATGTCGCAAGCGCTTCGAAAAATTACTGGAGCACTTCATCAATCTAAGACAACGGCAATTTTCATTAACCAACTCCGCGAAAAAATTGGTGTTTTCTTCGGATCACCAGAAACTACTACTGGCGGTAAAGCACTTAAGTTCTACGCATCAATTCGATTAGATATCCGCCGTATTGAAACTCTAAAAGATGGCCAAGATGCTGTTGGTAACCGTACCCGCGTCAAAGTTGTGAAGAACAAGATGGCGCCACCATTTAAGCAAGCAGAGTTCGATATTCTTTACGGTCACGGTATTTCTCGCGAAGGCGGGTTGCTTGATCAAGGTGCAGAGCTCGGCATTGTTAAGAAATCTGGAGCTTGGTATACCTATGAAGGCGACCAACTCGGTCAAGGAAAAGAGAACTCCCGTCAATTCTTGATCGATAATCCGGATTTAGCAAACGATATCGAAACCAAGATTCGCGCCCACTTTGCGGTGACTGAATTCGATCCTGCTTTAGTAGCAGCGATTGATGAAGCTGCAGCGGACGTTGACTTCTAAAACCGTCGAGAGTGATCCCTACTCTTTAGCCGAAACGATTGCGTTAATCGCACTCGGACCTCGTGCAAAGAGTAGGGGCGAACTCTTTGCCCATTTAAAAAAACGCGGTATTCCGGAAGATATTGCTAACGCAGTACTTTTTCGATTACAGGAACAAGGTTTGGTAAATGACGAAGAGTTTGCCCGTGCTTGGAGCGAATCAAGACAACGTGCGAAGAAATTATCAAAACGCGTTATTGCATCAGAGTTACAAGGTAAAGGTGTTTCATCTGATGTGATTGAGATCGTAATCGCAGAGATTGATGAGGAGGGCGAATATGAAAATGCCCTTGAATTTGCAACGCGAAAATTGCGCTCGGTATCTCGTTTTGAAACAGAAGTTATTTATCGAAGAGTCCATAGCGCCTTAATGCGAAAAGGTTATGGCTCCTCTCTGATAAATCGGGTGCTCCGAGAATTAGATATTTCGCCTCGTTAGCGCACCAGCAATAAGATTGCGGCTATGTCCGCGCCTCGTACCTATGTAATTCAAACTCTGGGATGCCAGATGAATGTTCATGATTCTGAGCGAATTGCCGGTTCGCTAGATGCAGCTGGTTATTTGCCAGCTAAAGATGGGATTGACCCAGATTTAGTCGTTTTCAATACTTGCGCGGTCCGGGAAAATGCGGATAACAAACTTTATGGTCAACTCAGCTTCTTAGCGCCAGATAAAAAAGCGCGTCCCGGAATGCAGATCGCTGTTGGTGGTTGCTTAGCTCAGAAAGATCAAGGAAATATTATTGAGCGAGCGCCTTATGTAGATGTGGTTTTTGGAACCCATAACGTGGGATCGCTACCGATGTTGTTAGAACGTGCTCGAATTGAGGAAGAGTCGCAAGTTGAAATTTTAGAAGCGCTTGAGCATTTCCCGTCAACGTTGCCAGCTCGCCGTCACTCGGCATTTTCTGCTTGGGTATCAGTTTCGGTGGGTTGTAATAACACTTGCACTTTCTGCATTGTGCCAGCGCTTCGCGGTCGCGAAAAAGATCGGCCAGCAAGTGATATTTTGAAAGAAGTTCGGACATTAGTAGATCAAGGCGTTACGGAAATTACGCTATTGGGCCAGAACGTTAATGCTTACGGCGTTGATTTCAATGATCCCACAGCATTTGCAAAGTTACTAAGAGAGTGCGGCAAAGTAGATGGATTAGCGCGAGTGCGATTTATGTCGCCACATCCCCGAGATTTCACTGATGATGTAATTGCAGCGATGGCGGAAACCGAGAATGTAATGCCACATTTACATATGCCATTGCAATCTGGCTCTAACTCGATTCTGCAAGCGATGCGTCGCTCATATCGAACCGATCGTTATCTTGGGATTATCGAAAAAGTTAGAAGCGCAATGCCAGCGGCAACAATTACGACCGACATAATTGTCGGATTTCCCGGAGAGAGTGAAGCAGATTTCCAAGGAACGCTAGATATCTGCACGCAGGCTAGGTTCTTAGCTGCCTATACATTCCAGTATTCAAAGCGACCTGGCACACCTGCCGCCACAATGGTTGGCCAAGTTCCAGAATCAGTTGTTGCCGAGCGTTACACCAGGCTGCATGAATTTCAGAGCGCAATTTCGCTCTCAGTAAATCAAGAACTTATTGGCAAGAACGCCGAAGTCTTAGTTTCCGAATATGAAGGTCGCCGCGATGGTGGCAAAGATCGAATGAGTGGCCGTTCTAGAGATTTCCGATTGGTTCATTTCGATATCGATCCAGCAAATTCGCCACGTCCAGGTGATTTAGTAACAGTTGAGATTGGTGCGGCTAAAGCCTTCTTTGTTACTGCAACTGGGCTGCCAAAAGAGGTTAAACGTTCACGAGGCGGCGATGCATATCAGGCGCGGGTAGCAGAAGCCAAGAGCACCGGTGTAATGCTGGGGATTCCTACTTTGCCAAAGTACAACTTTTAATATGACCTTAATTGTAATTTGTGGTGCGACCGCGACCGGAAAGAGTGATTTAGCAGTTGCGCTAGCTAAGGAAATAAAAGGCGAGATCGTTAATGCAGATTCAATGCAGCTTTATAACGGGATGGATATCGGAACTGCAAAACTTTCACTAGAAGAGCGGCACGGTATACCGCATCATTTGCTCGATATTTTGACGGTTAATCAAGATGCAACGGTTGCGCAGTATCAAGAGTTAGCTAGAGCAAAAATTGATCAGCTGCTGAAAGCAAAAATTCCAGTAGTAGTCGTAGGCGGCACTGGTCTTTATATTAAAGCTATTTTAGATGATCTAAATTTTCCGGATACTGATCCAATTGTGCGCGAAAAAATTGCGCTAGAAGCGCTCACTCTCGGCGAGGATGTCATGCATGCTCGGCTTAGCCAGTTAGATCCTGCGGCAGGTTTTGCAATTCCAAAAGAGAATGTTAGACGAGTTGTTCGTGCGCTAGAAGTTATTGAAATTACTGGAAAGCCTTACACCGCTAATTTGCCGCGTGAAGGTAGTACAAAATACCCATTTGCAAAGCAATTTGGACTAGCTCTTGACCGGGCAAAATTACAAGAACGAATTGATGCCCGGGTAGATCGAATGTGGGAACTTGGACTAGTCGCTGAAGTACGCGATTTAATTAAAGAAGGCTTATTAGATGGGCGAACCGCGCAAGCAGCGCTGGGCTATGCCCAAATTATTAAATTCGCAAAAGCCGAGATGGATGAAATTGAGGCCATGGCAGAAACGAAACGAACCACTCGGCAATATGCGCGGCGCCAAGAAACCTGGTTCTCACGGGATGAGCGAATCCAATGGATAAATCCAGCCCCGGTTACTAGCCTGCTGGAAACCGTGCTTTCATCTACGATTGGCAAAGATGAGTAGCTCACTGATAGGTACCTACGGACATGGCACTGAAAATGACTTTGTCTTGATCTTTGATCCCAACGATGAGAATAATATTTCTTCAAAACAAACCGCAGCAATCTGCAACCGCGAAACTGGAATCGGCGCTGATGGCTTGATTCGAATTATTAAACGCGCTGATAAGTGGTTTATGGATTACCGAAATGCGGATGGTTCGATTGCTGAAATGTGCGGAAATGGCATCCGAGTGATGGCTCGCTATTTGGTAGATCGGGGACACCAAACTTCTGGAATATTTTCAATCAACACTAGAGACGGTGCGAAATATTTAGCCTGTCCAGATGCTGGAGATATCTCGGTAAACCTAGGGAAAGTTGCGCAAGAAGCGGGCGAGATCACTGCCGCAAATAACGGAAAAGTTTGGAGCGGTTTAAATATCAACGTAGGCAACCCGCATGCCGTCGTTTTCGTTGACGATATTTCCGAAGTAGGGGATTTAAAACATCCACCAGTAGTTCGCCCAAAAGAAACTTACCCAGAAGGTGTAAATGTTGAGTTTGTACAATTTCTAGAAAACGGTGAAATTGCGATGCGAGTCCACGAACGCGGTAGCGGCGAAACTCGCTCTTGCGGTACTGGTACCTGTGCGGTCGCGCTCGCCGCAACCATCAAAAAAGGCGCTAATTTGCCGGCTAAATGGGTGATAAACCCACCAGGTGGCCGATTAGTTGTTGAGATTGATGGCCATTCAAATGCCACCTTAAGCGGGCCAGCAGTGCTCTTAGAAGATCATGATTTGGGACAATTTCTTGGCTAAAGATTTTAATGAAGACGAGTTCGAAGCGATGTTGGCTGAGAATGCAAGAGTTACTGCTGAATTTGATGAAGCTGAATTTAAGCCAGATCAATTTGAATCAACCCAACAAGATTTAAGTGACCGAGCGGCACTTCGCCGGGTTGCTGGGTTATCTACCGAACTTACCGATATCTCTGAAGCTGAATATCGCCAACTTCGACTAGAGCGCGTCATTTTGGTTGGGGTATGGACCGAAGGCACCATCGTTGATGCTGAAAACTCAATGGCAGAATTAAAAGCGTTAGCTGAGACTGCTGGGTCCACGGTATTAGAAGCGCTAATTCAACGGCGTGATAAACCAGATTCGGCGACTTTTATCGGTTCGGGAAAAGTTCAAGAACTCAAAGCGGTTGTTAATTCTTCTGGTGCAGATACTGTAATTTGTGATGGCGAATTAAGTCCTTCACAACTGAGAAATCTTGAAGATAAAGTTAAAGTAAAAGTTGTAGATCGGACTGCGTTAATTCTTGATATTTTTGCGCAACACGCAAAGAGCAAAGAGGGTAAAGCCCAAGTAGAGCTAGCCCAGATGAGTTATTTACTACCGCGGCTACGAGGTTGGGGCGATTCACTTTCGCGCCAAGCAGGTGGCATTGGTGGGCGTGGCCCCGGTGAAACCAAAATAGAAGTTGATCGCCGCCGAATTCGTGACAAGATGGCGAAACTAAATCGTGAAATTGGCGAGATGAAAATATCGCGCGATACCAAACGCCAAGAACGTCGCAGAAACTCAATTCCCTCAGTCGCGATTGCTGGGTATACAAATGCGGGTAAATCTTCGTTGCTTAATCGATTAACAAATGCTGGGGTATTGGTCCAGAACGCCCTCTTTGCCACTCTCGATCCGACGGTAAGAAAGACTGAAACTAACGATGGCCGGATTTATACCCTCAGCGACACTGTCGGATTTGTTAAACATCTGCCTCATCAATTAATTGATGCATTTAAATCAACCTTAGAAGAGGTTTCTGGCGCAGATTTAATAGTTCATATTGTTGATGGCTCACACGCAGATCCAAAAGGACAGATTAAAGCGGTACGTGAAGTCATCCGCGAAATTGGTGGCGATAAAATTCCTGAAATAATCGCGATAAATAAGGCTGATATCGCTGATTCTGAAGTGATGATGGAGTTACTTCGCGAGGAACCAGATGCATATGCAATCTCAGTTCATACCGGTTTTGGAATCGCTACTTTATTACGGGCAATTGAAACGTCGCTGCCAAGGCCACGAGAAGAAGTTAGAGTTTTACTGCCATATGATCGCGGCGATTTAGTTAGCCAAATTCATGAGCACGGTGAAATTATTAGCGAGGAGTACTTGCCAGAAGGTACTGCGCTACATGTGCGAGTTGATGGTGCGCTCGCCCATGTGCTTGTTAAATATAAATCCTAGAAAGTAATTAACGAACTGATCGAAGTACCGCTGTTACTTTGCCAAGGATTTCGGCAGCATCTCCCGCGATAGGCGAGTAGTTCTCGTTTGCCGGAAGTAACCACACGTGGCCATCTTTTTTGGAGAAAGTTTTAACGGTTGCTTCGCCATCGATCATGGCCGCAACGATCTCGCCCTTTTCGCAAGATTTTTGGGAGCGGATAACCACGAAATCGCCATCGCAGATCGCAAGGTCAATCATTGAGTCTCCAACAACCTTCAACATAAATAGTTCGCCTTCACCAACCAAGGAAGCTGGGAGCGGATAGAGCTCCTCAATCTCTTGCGTTGCAGTGATTGGTCCACCTGCGGCAATTCGACCTACTAGCGGCACGTTATGGGTTCGCTCTGGGGTGATTGAGTCATGTGAATTTTCCCCAGGAAGTAATACTTCAAGAGCTCGACCACGTGAAGGGTCGCGACGGATAAAGCCTTTTTCTTCTAAAGCTTCGAGTTGATATTTCACACTTGATGGGGAGGCGAGACCCGCGGCTTCGCCAATTTCACGCATTGATGGCGGATAACCATTGGCCTCCATGGCTCGCTTAATTGCAAAGAGGATCTTCGCTTGGCGTGGGGTAAGGCCATGCTCATCGGTAGGGCCATCTGGGAGTTCGGTTACCTTGCTTTTGCTGGGCTTGCTGATTTTGCTCATAACCGTAGGTTAGAACAAAATTGCTAAATAATCAAACAAATGTTCTAAATTAACTTGCGAGTGTCGGTGGTGGGGTGTACCTTCTGTATTAGAACAGGCGTTCGAACACTATCCCCAGTGATCGACCAAGGCCGGTTAGATATAAAGCAGGAGAAAAAATGTCCACGATAGCTTTCAATAACTCGCTTAAAAACCCTTATAAATCAAGCGTTTCGTTAACTTCTAGAGGCCGCTTCGTTGCAAGGCTGGCGGTTATTTCTTCAAGTTTAGTTTTAATTGTGGCGGGCTATTCTGCGTTTGCGCAATCAGATTTAACCAGCTCAACTAAAACTACCTATCAAGAGATTGTGGTAGCGCCCGGAGAAACGCTCTGGTCTATCGCTGGCAGCATCAGCGATGGTGACCTACTTGCAGCTGTTGATGAAATTACCGAGCTCAATAGCCTCAAATCTCCGGAGTTGAAGGCAGGCCAGCGGATCTACATCCCAATCAAGTAGCGCTCGCTAGGATTTCGACACGCCAGAAAAGTTCTAGCTTCTAGATGCGGGGGAACTCTCAACTATCCCTTTATTGTTACCACTAGATGTTGGGGTAAAGATGCGATAGACTTCCATTAGTGGGGGTTTTGAGGGATAGCACTAATACACCCAAAATCGCTAAATAATCTGGATTGAAAGGATGACACGCCGAAATGAATTGCCCGTTCTGCCGACATGATGATTCTCGAGTAGTTGACTCGCGTCCGGCCGAAGAAGGCACTGCAATTCGTCGTCGCAGAGAGTGCACGCAATGTGGCTCTCGCTTTTCAACCCAAGAGACTTCGGTATTAGCCATTATTAAACGTAGCGGCGCTACCGAACCATTTAGTCGGGAAAAGGTGATCGCTGGCGTTCGAAAGGCCTGCCAGGGACGTCCAGTTAACGATGATGATTTAGCTCTACTGGCGCAGCGAGTTGAAGAGACTCTCCGCGCTACCGGACAGGCCGAAATTGAAGCTCAAGAAGTGGGCATGGCTATTCTTGCGCCACTCCGAGAGCTCGACGAGGTTGCTTACTTACGTTACGCCTCGGTGTACCGTAACTTCTCCTCTCTTGATGATTTCGAAGGCGAGATCGCACTTCTCCGCGCTATGCCTTCGCAGCTTTCAGAAAAGATTTCCTTCCCACAACTTAAGTGAAGTTTTCACGCATCGAAAAGTAGATAAAAAGACGTTTTAAAAGAAGAAGATAAAAATCAAATTAGATTTATCAAGCAGAGAAACTGGAGAAATGAAAATGTCGGATACGGTCGTAAACCGCGTAGGCTCAAAAGCAAAAGCAGGTAAAGGTTTAACAATTGAGCGGGTTTACACCACTCCTGGCGTTCATCCATATGACACGGTCACATGGGAACGTCGCGATGTGGTTCAAACAAATTGGCGGACCGGCGAAGTTGTTTTCGAACAACGCAGCGTTGAGTTTCCAGATTCATGGTCGGTAAACGCATCGACCATTGTTACAACAAAATATTTCCGCGGGGCTGTCGGATATGAAAATCGCGAATGGTCGCTAAAGCAAGTGATCGACCGCGTAGTTCTTTCATACACAAAGTCTGGTAAAGAAAATGGATATTTCGCAACTGATGTAGATGCTGAAATTTTCGAACACGAATTAACTCATATGTTAATGAATCAAATTTTCTCCTTTAACTCACCAGTCTGGTTCAACGTCGGAACTAATGCACCACAACAAGTTTCTGCGTGTTTCATCCTCTCGGTCGATGACACCATGGAATCAATCCTTAATTGGTACCGTGAAGAGGGCATGATTTTCAAAGGTGGATCCGGCGCAGGGTTAAACCTCTCCCGAATTCGCTCATCAAAAGAACTTCTAAAATCAGGCGGAACTGCATCTGGGCC
>DKNC01000037.1 GCA_002470135.1 Actinobacteria bacterium UBA7398
CCGCCGCCAATTAATAAGCCAATTGGAATCGTCCCCCAAGCAAAGAATCGATAGACGCTATTTACTCGACCTAATAGATGGGTGGGAATAATGCTCTGTCTAAGTGAAACAGTAATTACGTTCCATAGAACGGCGAAAATGGTGGTTATGCCCGAGAGTAACCAGACCACTTCCCATGAACTTACAAAGCCAATCGCGATTTCAAATATCGGCATAATAAGTAGAGTTAAAAATAGCGAAGGTCCGCTTCCGATTTTTTTCGCAATCTTCGGCCCATAAATTCCGCCGATTATTCCGCCAATCGCACCGGAAGTTCCCAAGATCGCGAATTCTAATACCGAGGTATGTAAAATTTCTTGGGCGAATAAAATAAATGCGGCGCCNNCTCATGAGACCAGAGCCAATCAAAACCCTCCTTAATCTCAGTCCGAAAATTTAGTTTAACTTTTGGTTTTGCACTCTCAACATTTGTGATTGGTTTTGTAATGGTAGTGATCGTCGAAAGTAGCGCTACTGCAACAAAAAATGAAGCGGCATCAAAGAAGAACGGTACGAATACTGCGATTGCAATTAAAAAGCTACCCAGAGGTGGCCCAATAAAACTATTTGTCAGCGACTCTGCCGACCACATTTGGCCATTTGCTTTTTCTAGTTGCTCTTCTTTTACAACTGATGGCATAAAAGTTTGTGCAGTGTTGTCGCGCAAAACTTCAGCGCAACCAAAGAGAAACGAGGCGGTGATCGCGACTATATAAAGTGGCCAATTAGTCGCAATATCAGTAATATTAGTAAGTTCATTTAATTTTGGGAGTGAATCCGCTTTCCAATAAACCATTACAGCTACAAAAACCGTTAGAAATCCGCGCGCTGCATCCATCGCGACAATAATTTTCTTCCGATCAAAGCGATCGGTGATCACTCCTGCGGGTAGGGTAAAAATCAGCCAGGGCAGACGTGATGCCACAGCAGCCAGGGCAATCAGAATTGGTGAACGAGTAATTGCAGATGCCAGCCACGGATAGGCGACCATAGATACGCCATCCCCTAAATTACTTATCGCAGTTGCGCTCCATAGCTTCCAATAAGAAGCTCCTAGCGGACCGACGTTGCCTTTATCTGATTTGGATTTTCGAAACTTCCGCATTGGGTAACGGTAATGGTTAGATAACCCAAATGGCTGATAAATCTTTTACTTTTAAAATTTCCTCCGAAATTTCGGAGCCGGGTGGTGATCGCCTCGGTCGCTCTGGCGTTATATCTACTCCCCACGGTGAAATTAAAACGCCAGCTTTTATTCCGGTAGGAACTAAGGCCACAGTTAAATCAGTACTTCCAGAATCAATGAAGGAACTTGGCGCACAAGCGCTTTTGGCAAATGCTTATCATCTATACCTGCAACCAGGTTCTGATATTTTGGATGATGCTGGTGGACTTTCTAAATTTATGAATTGGGATAAACCAACTTTCACCGATAGCGGTGGCTTTCAAGTGATGTCACTTGGCGTCGGGTTTAAAAAAGTAATTGCTATGGACACCGATACTTTTAGAGATGATGATGTTATTGCTGATAAAAAAGAGCGGTTGGCTCATGTCGATGATGAAGGCGTAACTTTTAAATCGCATCTTGATGGTTCAATGCATCGGTTTACTCCAGAAATCTCGATGCGAGTACAACATCAAATTGGCGCAGACATCATCTTTGCTTTCGATGAATGTACAACGCTCCATAACACCCGCCGCTATCAAGAGAAATCATTGGAACGCACCCGACTTTGGGCGCTCCGCTGTTTAGCCGAACACCAATCGCTTACGCAATCTCGGATTGCTAAGCCGTATCAAGCACTTTTTGGCGTATTGCAAGGCGCACAATATGAAGATTTGCGACGCAAAGCCGCAAAAGATTTGGGAACTATGGAAAATTCCGGAATTGAATTCGATGGGTTTGGTATTGGTGGCGCGTTAGATAAATCAACTTTGGGCACAATTGTTAAATGGGTGAATGAAGAGCTGCCTCGCAACAAACCCCGTCATTTACTAGGCATTGGCGAACCGAGCGATCTCTTTGTCGGTGTAGAAAATGGCGCTGACACTTTCGATTGTGTTGCGCCTTCCCGCGAAGCTCGAACTAGCGCGGTTTATACAAATACCGGCAGATTCAATGTTTCAAATGGCGCTTTCAAACGAGATTTCGCACCGATTGAAGAAGGTTGCGGTTGTTACACCTGTCAGAACTACACCAAAGCTTATTTAAATCACTTATTTCGGGGCAAAGAAATTCTAGCAGCCACGCTAGCCACGATCCATAACGAATACTTCATTGTAAAACTCGTCGACGATATGCGAAAAGCCATTGATAACCGAGAATTTTTTGAGTTCAAAAAAGATTTCTTAGGTCGATATCAAGCCGGTCGTAGCCAAAACGCTTAAGAAATATAAGTCGGTTCTTTCCGCTTTACATAAGCAATAGTCGGGTAAGTTATTGGCAGTAGCAATACTTCCAAAAGTGTCTTGTAAAGATAACCAACGACCACATAATTTAAGAAATCTTTGCCAGTGATAATTCCGTAGAAAGCGATAGTGCAGAAAACAATAGTGTCAGCTAACTCTCCGATAACGGTTGATCCAATCAACCGCACCCAAAGTTTTCGCTCTTTGGTGTATCCCTTAATTAGCGCTAGTGACCAGGAATTTAGGAGTTGGCCAATCAAGAAACCACAAACACTTGCTAACACAATTCGTGGCACAAACCCCAATATTGATTCAAACGCACTTTGGTTTTCCCAACCATCTGCGGCGGGCGAAATCTGCACCAGATAAAAAGTGATAGCTGCTAAGACGGCCATCGCAAAGCCCATAAATATGACTTTACGAGCAGCTTTAAAACCATAAACCTCAGTTAAAACATCACCAACTATGTAAACCAATGGAAATAAAAATGCGCCACCATCGGTAATGATTGGACCGAAGTGAATTAACTTCGTTGCGCCGATATTTGAGATTAAGAGCAAGCCACAGAAAGCTGCTGCAAAGAATGGGTAAAGGCTCTGCGTTGACTTTGCGTAGCGAACGCCTACCGCTTCCTTGGTTTCGTTTATTGACACTCGCTTATTAAATCACGCTACTGAGCCATAAATTAGCCATCTCTTGATGGCCTAAAACTCTTACTTACCTCATCTATCAACTTTAAAGGCGGATTTAACAATTAATCCAAATTCGCGAACTCGATCAAGCTCTATCTGATAATTACTTTCTTCTTTAAAATCCTCTGAAATGAGCGCTCCAGCAAGTTCATTTGGGTTTTTTATACAAACGCCACCGCCATAAAGTTTATGAAATGCAGTAATTTTTGGATCATAAGAGATTGCAATATATGGTCGCCGAAATGCGTAAGCGATAATCGCACCATGCAATCTTGTTGTTACAACATAATTAGTATCCTGATAAAGCTTAAGAATTCGATTTAAACCATTCTCAGCGCTTTCAATATTAGGCGTAAAGGAATATTCAAAACCGGCTTTTTCAATGGAATCCCGAATAATTGGAGTTTGATCATTTGGTTCTAGATCGACATGCGAACTGTGAAGTACCCGATTGCCAATGCTTTTTTCAGCCACATCAAAGTGATTGCTCACGTAAATCAAAGTAGGACAAGCGGTTATAGAAATTTTGCTATCTAACTCATAGAAATCCCGAGTCAATTCATCTCGCACGTTCGCAAATTTTGATTTTTCAAAAACTCGCTGCACTACCGCTTTAGGAACGCCTTTTACCTCATCATTATCGGGTAAGCAGACTCCTATCCCCCAGATCGTAATTGGCAATTTACAATTTTTTTCCAAGTCAACCCAAAACTTTTCAAATACGCTATGCAGTAATCCAGCTCCACCAATAATTACCCTCGAATAATTTGCATGTACATAATTCCAATCAACTGGGCTTTTATGGATATTCCAGGTATCTAAAGTTTCATCGAGCATTTCATGGATAGCAAGAACTGGTAGGTAGTTTCCAATATTTCTATTTGCAGAATAAAATTGAAGCGTATCGCTTTTCCGTTTTCGGTTGACGCTAGGAACTTTGCTAATGTCGTTTAACTCCGTTAATTCATTACCACTTCCAAATAGATTACTTAGTTTTTT
>DKNC01000049.1:0-2494 GCA_002470135.1 Actinobacteria bacterium UBA7398
GCTGGAAATTTCTTCGCTAATAAAATTGAAAAATATATATTCATATCGACCGGTGCCGTTTACTCTTCCAGCAATATTTTTCCAATAACTGAAGATTTTCCAAAAGGACCACCGCACCCATTTGCAGATTATGCAAGAGAAAAGAATCGATCCGAAGCGCTACTTCAAGAATTTAGCAATAAGGGTTTCTTCACTACAACTGCCTGTCGCTTACCGTTCGTTCTCGGCCCAGATAATTATGAAGATCGTGAATCTTTTGCATTTAGCCGTCTCTTAAAGGGGCTGCCAATTCTGCTTGGTAACGGTGGAAAATCTATACATTCATTTGTATACGCTGGGGATGTAGCTGATGCGATAGTGGCGATAATCAACGCGGGTAAAAAAGTGGATAAGCAAGCGTTTAATATTGCTACCCAACAAGCCACAACTAGCCGAGGCTTTGTNNGCTGCAAAAGTTTGCAAGAAAGAAGCAAACTTATTGCCCTACAACCCAGATGATTTTGCGCTAGATGTTGCTAATTTTGATCTGCGAAATGTTGCATTCCCATTTCCAGAAAATAATGGCTACCTAGGTTCTGAAAAGATTAAAGAAACAATTGGATTTGTGTCAAAGCACAACCTAGAGAGTATGTTGGAAATCTATTTCAAGTGGTGGCTGGAAAAAGGTGACCTTGAACCTAAGGAATATCCACTTGAACGGAGAATTCTCGAAAAGCTTATCCATTCATAAAAATTGCATTAGCAAAAACTTTGGTTCGTTAAAGATTTGACTGAGTCGAAATAGACTAGAACCAGCGGACCATTCCAATAATGCCTGCAGTGGCATAAAAAAATTGCAAAAACAATATTCCTTTATGTTTTCCTAGGTAGGCCCAAATTCCTATCAGTGCTGATGAAATTAAGAGCAGGGTAAAACCGGCAAACTCTGCACCAATATTTAACGCAACTAACATGGAATAAAAAATGGCAGTAACTACGCCTAACCATTCAAAAATTTTGGATTTACTCATGATGGTGCGAGGATACAACTAAATGTTATATAGTTCTATTAATACGAATAACTGGAGGGCAAATTGTCTAGTACAACTATTTCGATAAAAGGGATGACTTGTGGTCATTGTGAAGGCCGAGTCACCGCAGAATTAAAGAAAATTGACGGCGTAACTGAGGTAGTAGCCAGCGCAGAGAGCGCAAATGCGGTAATTACTTCAACAGCCGAAATTGCCGCAGCAAGTATTGAAAAAGCAATAGTAGATGCTGGTTACAAATTAGCTTAGAGCTATAAGTTCTTAAGCATTTCTTTCATGACGAGGATTTGGGCGGTTTGCGATTTAGTTATCGATTCACCCAGAGCTTTAACATCAGCGTTAGCACTGTCTTTAACCATGAGCGCCATATGAATGGCACCTTCATGATGTGCGATCATGCCATTTAGAAAAAGTATGTCGAAGTTTTTACCGGTAGCCGATTCTAAGGTTTTAATTTCTGAGTCGGAGAGCATGCCACCCATTCCCATGGAATGGCCCATTTCCAAAGCAGCATTCGCTTGATTGAGCCAGCTAGTCATTTGCAGAATTTCTGGAGATTGCGCAGCTTTTATTTCCGCGGCCAATTTCAATACTTCTAAATTTTTAGAAATTTTTAACGCTAAATCAGAGATTTGCACAGCTTGCTCATGATGGGGAATCATCATTTGCGCAAACATGATATCGCTGCCTTGAAAATTATTCGAAGTGCTAGGTTGTTCGTCATCAGAATGCATTCCCATATGGTTAATCCCTCCAAAGGGATTGCCATCTCGGTTACTAGCCATAAATCCAAGTATTAATAGCAGTACGGCAATGATTGATAAAAATATTCCGGACTTCTTATCTATATTAATTTGCATTGGAATTCTCTATTTCACTGATGCTTCGTAAATTTCTTGCACAGTTACACCAAGGACTTTGTCGAAATCCGCATCGCTCTGTTGCGCCGAGAGACCTTCGGCAAGTGCTCGCGAGAAACTTGCGATCACGCCAGCATTTTCGGAGAGCATCTTGTTAGCTTTTTCACGGCTGTAGCCACCAGAGAGTGCAACTACTTTTATGACTCGAGGGTGAGCAACTAGTTTTGAATAGAAGTTAGCTTTATCTGGAAGCGTGAGCTTTAACATTACGTTTTGATCAGCGTTTAAAGAATCTAGTTCAGCGAGGATTGCTTTTTCAAGCAATACTTCAGCAGCAGCTTTCTCCGGGCAATTGATATCTACTTCTGGCTCAATGATTGGGACTAAACCGGCTGCAATGATTTCCTTACCAATTTCAAATTGTTGCTTAACTACAGCGCTGACACCTTCACTATTTGCGCGTTTAATTACTGAGCGCATTTTGGTGCCAAAAACGCCATGTGAATTAGCAGCTGCTAATCGAGCCGAAAGTTCTGGGATTGGCTTCATAACTTGAGCGTCATTAATTTCATCAGCTAAACCATTATCAATTTTTAGGAATGGCAC
>DKNC01000049.1:2522-3205 GCA_002470135.1 Actinobacteria bacterium UBA7398
ACGCCATAAAGTCCGAGGGCTTTAGCGGTGCTACCTCCGCTTTGGTCGAGTGCGCCAATAAATCCATTACCTGATTTCATCTGTTCGAATTGAGCTTGATTCATTTTAAATCCTTAATAATTACCAGGGTGAATATGGCTTCGTTGCCAAACTAATCGATTAACTATGCACAATATTAGCGTAAATTAAGGGTTAAGCGGAAATCGATACTGAACAAACTCTGAAACTTTAATGAATGAATCGTAAAGAATGCGAGCTTGGGCGTTGCTCTCTTTTGTAGTCCAGTAAACGCGTCCGGCGCCATGTTCTTTAGCTAATTCAATCACTCTACTTATAAGCGCTCTTCCGGCACCGCTGCCTCTTACCGTTGGATCTACAAATAGATCTTCTAAGTAGCAATAATCTTTCGGAGCCCATGTGGAAGGGCGAAACATGAAGTGAGTAATTCCGACCATAGCGCCATCTTTTTCGGCCATCAAACCAAAAACTCCGTAATCAGAATCCATTAAGCGGTTCCAAGTTAATTCGGTTTGCTCGCTACTTAGCGATGTTTCGTAAAAAGTTAAATAACCATGCCAAAGCTCTAACCAACGGCTCTTATCTTCTGCTTTTAATGGGCGCACGGTAATTGTCATAGTTAACCCTATCAATTTCTAAAATTATTTTTATGGGTAAAGGCCGCG